>CAUQYP010000056.1:0-21226 GCA_963522035.1 uncultured Noviherbaspirillum sp.
CTTCGCTCAGACAGCCGACGCTTCTTTATCCGATTTCGGCACCATCGACGTGGCGTCATCAACGGGGACCCACGTCAAAAGCCGCGTCAAAAACAGCTGCAACGGCAACGGCAACGGCAACTGTCGCTGCGCGGGGCTTAATGCAACGGCAACTGTCGCTACGCGGAAGTGGCGCTTCTGGTAGCCGGTTCGGGCAAGCCGGCATGAAAATGCGCTGGAAGCAAACGCCGGCTCACTCAGGTACCTGCCCGTGCCGCCTTTTCAGCCTGCAGCAGTTCATACTTGGCCTGCAACTGTTCCGGGGTCTCGCGCCATGCCGGATTAAACGGAATACAGGCAACCGGGCATACCTGCTGGCACTGCGGTTCATTGAAATGGCCGACGCACTCGGTGCATTTGGTCGGGTCGATCTCGTAGATCGACTCGCCCTGGTAGATCGCGTCATTCGGGCATTCGGGCTCGCAAACGTCACAATTGATGCAGTCGTCGGTGATCAGCAAAGCCATGGCTGGCCCTTCTCTACTGCGTTGTCAAATTCAGGCATCCTGCGCGGCAATTTTTTGCTGCAGCCATTTCTCGACCGATGGGAATACGAACTTCGAGACATCCCCACCCAGGATCGCGATCTCGCGCACGATGGTGCCGGAGATGAACTGGTATTGGTCGGAGGGCGTCAGGAACAGAGTCTCGACGTCAGGCAGCAAGTAGCGGTTCATGCCCGCCATCTGGAACTCGTATTCGAAGTCGGATACGGCGCGCAGGCCGCGGACGATGACACGGGCGTCGTGGCGGCGCACGAAATCCTTCAACAGGCCCGAGAAGCTTTCGACCTGCACATTCGGATAATGGCCCAGCACTTCATTCGCAATGGTGAGCCGCTCGTCGAGCGAAAAGAACGGCCGCTTGTTCTTGCTGTCGGCCACGCCGACGATCAGCTTGTCGAACAGGCCCGAAGCGCGACGCACCAGATCTTCATGCCCACGTGTCAGCGGATCGAATGTTCCCGGGTAAATGGCTGTGACCATGATGGCTCCCTAAATTGAACGCGCATTATGCCTGATTAAGCAGCGGGTTGATGCATGAAAAGATGGTAGAACACCATGCCCGCACGGTCGGTGCGCACGATGCGCCAGTCCTGCAGCCATGCCATTTGCGGCGCGGTGTCGAGCGCCGTTTCGGCTTCCACATACAGCAGCCCTTCGGGCGCCAGCAGCTGTGCGCATACCGGGAGCATACGCTGCAGGATATCCTGATGGTAGGGGGGATCGAGGAAAATCAGGTCGAATTTCTGCGCCGAACGGGACAGCATCCCGGCATAGGCGAACGCATCTGCGCGCCGCACCTCGACCTGCGCGGCCCGCAGCTTGTCGCAGGTGGCCTGCAACTGCTGCACCGCTGCCGGCAGCGCCTCGACCAACACCACCTGCGCGGCGCCACGGCTTGCTGCCTCGAAGCCGAGCGCGCCGCTGCCGGCGAACAGGTCCAGGCAACGCACCTTGTCCCAGTTGTGGTCGAACAGGTGCTCGATCCAGTTGAAAACGGTTTCCCGGACACGGTCCGGCGTCGGCCGCAAGCCTTCCGCGTCCAGCACCGGCAACGGCGTGCGCTTCCATTCGCCGCCGATGATGCGCACCTGCCGCGGCGCGCCTTTTCGGCCCTGCTTCATGGCTTGCCGGCGCCGACCACGACGGTGGCCATGCGATCGATTGCCAGCTTGCGGCCGAACGCCGCACGGATGTCGGCAACGCTGACCCGCTCGACGTTGGCAGTCCAGGTATCGAGATAGTCCAGCGGCAGTCCATAGAAGCCGATCACGGCCAGGTTGTCGAGTATCTTGCGGTTGCTGTCGATGCGCAGCGAGAAGCCGCCGACCAGGTTGTCCTTGGCGGCCTTCAACTCGGCCTCGGTCGGCCCGGTGCGCAGGTAGTCCGCCAGCGTGTCGCGCACCACTTTGAGCGCATTGGCTGTTTCAGAGCGCTGCGTCTGCAGGCCGACCTGGAACGGTCCGGGCTGGGCCAGCGGGCTGAAGTAACTGTAGACGCTATACGCCAGGCCGCGCTTTTCCCGCACTTCCCGCGTCAGGCGCGACACGAAGCCGCCGCCGCCCAGTATGTAATTGCCGACCGTGAGCGCGAAGAAGTCCGGGTCGCCGCGCTGCAGCGCAGGCGCGCCGACCAGCACATGCGACTGCGAAGCCGGGTGCGCAATCCAGTCCTCCACCGCGCGCGCGGCCGGTGTCGGCGGCAATGCGGCCAGTGCCGCTCCCTGCGGCAGCCGGCGTGTCAGTTCCCGGGCAACGGCATCGGCGTCGGCACGCGAGACGTCGCCCATGATGGCGACCACCGCGTGGTTGGCGACATAGTGCGCGGTATGGAAGGCGGCCAGGTCGTCCCGCGAAATTGCCTGGATCGACTCCACCGTCTCCTCCCGTCCATACGGATGCGTGCCGTACGCAGCGCGCGAGAATGCGCGTTGCGCAATCGACTCCGGCTTGGTCAGGCTTTCCCTGATCGACGCGATGACCCGGGCCTTGTCGCGCGCCAGCAGGTCGGCCGGGAAGCTGGGCTGGGCCAGCAGGCGCCCCAGCATCTGCACCGCCGCGTCGCGTTCGGCCTTGCTCGACAGCGTGCGCAGCGACGCGCCGGCGCGGTCGCTGCCGCCACCGCCGCCGCGCTGTGCGGCGATATCCGCGAACGCTTCCGATATCTGCGCCTCGTTCAGCACCGGTTCGGTTGGTCCGCCCTCCAGCCTGGCTTCGCGCAGGCCGCGCGCCAGCATTGCATTGGTCAGGCCGGACACGCCGGTCTTGCCTTCCGGGTCGCGACGCGAGCCGGCGTCGAACTCGACGCTCATGTCCAGCACCGGAATGGTGTGGTTCTCGACGAAATAGACCCGGGCGCCATTGGCCAGGGTCCAGTGCTGGATCTGCAGCGCGGCATGGGCGCTGCCCATGGCAAGCAGCAACAGCAGGCTCAGGAAATACCGGGTCAGGCTCGAAGATATTCTACGCATGGCATACCTGTTCTTAGTGGCGCAGGCCGGTCGGCGGCGCTGCGGGTTTCTTGTCGCTGAGCGGCAGCGGTACCAGGGTGGCGACCGTCAGCTGGTCTTCGTTGAAGTATTTGGCGGCCACGGCTTTCACCTGCGCTGCAGTGACCTGGCCCAGCTTTTCGATGATACGGTCGATCTGCTTGTGGGAGATGCCTGTCATTTCCATCACGCCGATTTCCATCGCCTGGCCGAAGACCGAGTCGCGCTTGTAGATCTGGCCGGCGATCAGCTGGTTCTTCACGCGCCTGAGTTCCTCTTCCGTCACGCCGTCCTGGGCGATGCGCCGGACCTCTGCGCGCAACAGCTGTTCCAGCTGCTCGGTGGTGGTGCCAGCCGCCGGCGTGCCGTCCAGCACGAACAGCACCGGTCCCCGCGCATTGCCCGAATAACTGGCGCCGACCGAATTGGCGACCCGCTCGGTGCGCACCAGCCGCGCCGGCAGCCGGGCATTGTCGAAGCCGTCGAGCACCGCCGACAGCACTTCGAGCGCGTGGACATCGTCGTCCTTCTCCACATCGCGCAGCGTCGGCGCCTTGAAGGCCAGCGCCACGTAGGGGTTTTCCGCGGGCGCCTTGACGACGATGCGGCGCACGCCCTGCTGCACCGGCTCTTCCTGCGGCTTGGTAGCGGGGATGCGCTTGGTCGGAATCTTGCCGAAGTACTTTTCCGCCAGCGTCCTGACCTGCTGCGCATCGACGTCGCCGGTCACCACCATGGTCGCATTGTTGGGCGCATAGAAGCGGTCATGCCAGGCCTTGGCGTCTTCCATCGTCATGTGCTCGAGGTCATTCATCCAACCGACGATAGGGTGATGATAAGGATGGGCGACGAAGGCGGCGGCGTTTAGCGCTTCGTACACCCGGCCGCTGGCCTGGTCCTCGGTGCGCAGCCGCCGCTCTTCCATGACGACCTTGATCTCGCGCGAGAACTCGTCCCGGTCGAACACCAGGTTGGCCATGCGGTCGGCCTCGAGCGCCATCACGGCTTCCAGCCGCGATTTTTCGATCTGCTGGTAATAGGCGGTGTAGTCCTTGCTGGTAAATGCGTTCTCGCGTCCGCCCAGCGCCGCGACGCGGGCGCTGAATTCGCCCGGCTTGAGGCTGGTGGTGCCCTTGAACATCATGTGCTCGAGCGCATGGGCGACACCGGTGGTGCCGTTAAGCTCGTCCATCGAACCGATGCGGTACCAGACCATGTGCGCCGCCGTCGGCGCCCGATGATCCTCCTTCACGATGATCTTCATGCCGTTTTCCAGCGTGAATTCCTGCGCCGGCTCGGCCTGTGCAGCCAGCGGGCACAGCGCCAGCATCCATGCAGCTGCAATCGCCCTGATCCGAAATGTCATAGTCTCGCTCTGCTAGAATAGGGAAGCCGATTTTCCACGCCGCGCGCGGCTCTGGCGTTCCGAAAAATCAAGGCACTGATTGTATCCGCTCGCAGCGCCGCTGGTTGCGAGCGCCATTGACCGTAACGACTCCCCCGACCCGATGTTCAGCTTTTTTAAACGCAAGTCCAAAGACACGCCCCCCGAGGCAGCCGATGCTGCACCGGCATCTGCATTGGCGCCGGCGACGGTGGAAACCGTAGCCGCCGCAGCGGCAGCCGCGGCGCCGCCAGCAGTCATCGAGCCGGCGGAGTCCACCGCTGAAACCCGGGCTTCCTGGATGCGGCGCCTCAAGGCCGGCCTGTCCAGGACGTCGACGGGCCTGACCACGCTGTTCGTCGGCGCCCGCATCGACGAAGAACTGTACGAGGAACTGGAGGCGGCGCTGCTGATGGCCGACACCGGCGTCGAAGCCACCCAGTTCCTGCTGAACGGGCTGAAGCGGCGGGTCAGGGAGCAAAAGCTCACCGACGCGTCGCAAGTGAAGGTCGCGTTGCGCACCTTGATGATCGAACTGCTCACCCCGTTGCAAAAGCCGCTGGTGCTGGGCCGCGAGCAGCCGCTGGTCATCATGATTGCCGGCGTCAACGGCGCCGGCAAGACCACCACCATCGGCAAGCTGGCCAAGCACATGCAGGCGCACGGGCAGTCGGTTCTGCTGGCGGCGGGCGACACCTTCCGCGCTGCGGCGCGCGAACAGCTGACCATCTGGGGCGAACGCAACAACGTCACCGTCATCTCGCAGCAGTCGGGCGACCCGGCCGCGGTGGCATTCGACGCCGTCCAGTCGGCCAGGGCCAGGAAGACCGATGTCGTCATGGTCGACACCGCCGGCCGCCTGCCGACCCAGTTGCACCTGATGGACGAACTCAAGAAGATCAAGCGGGTTCTCGGCAAGGGCATGGCGTCGGCGCCGCACGAAGTGCTGCTGGTTATCGACGGCAACACCGGCCAGAATGCGCTGGCCCAGGTCCAGGCATTCGACGACGCGCTGGCGCTGACCGGCCTCGTCATTACCAAGCTCGACGGCACGGCCAAGGGCGGCGTGCTGGCAGCCATCGCCAAGGTGAGGCCGGTGCCGGTCTATTTCATCGGCGTCGGCGAGCAGATCGCAGACCTGCAGCCGTTCAGCGCCGAGGATTTCGTCGACGCGTTGCTCAGTTGACCTGATTGATCCGTTTGACCCGTTTGACCCGTTCGCAAGGAAGCCGGCCATGGCCATGATCGAATTTCACGATGTCAGCAAGCTTTACCCCGGCGCTTCGGCCGCGCTGTCGGACGTGTCGCTTTCCATCGCCAGCGGCGAACTGGTGTTCCTGGCCGGGCCGTCCGGCGCCGGCAAGTCGACGCTGTTGAAAATGATCGCCGCGATCGAAAGGCCGAGCACCGGACGAGTCCTGGTCAATGGCCAGGATGTCGGCGCCATCAAGCCGCGCGGCCTGCCCTACCTGCGCCGCAAGCTGGGGCTGATCCTGCAGGAACAGCGCCTGCTGGTGGACCGCAACGTGCTGGCCAATGTCATGCTGCCGCTGGTCGTGACAGGCGCCGCTGCCGAGCATGCGGCGAAACGCGCTCGTGCCGCGCTGGACAAGGTCGGCCTGCTGTCGAAGGCCGCCAGCATGCCGCTGAGCCTGTCGGGCGGCGAGCAGCAGCGGGTGGCGATTGCGCGCGCCATCGTCCACCGGCCGCAGGTCATCCTCGCCGACGAGCCCACCGCCAACCTCGACCGCGACAGCGCCAACCTGGTGCTGTCGACGCTGCAGGCTTTCCATAGCGCCGGCGTGACCTGCGTGGTCTCGACCCACGACGAATACTTCCTGGACCGCGCCGACCGCGTGATCTACCTGAGCCAGGGCCGGGTCACCGACGCCTGGCAGCGGCACCCGGTCACGGAGGACGTGGCATGAAGATGTGGTTGCGCCAGCACCTGTTTGCATTCAAGGGTGCGCTGCCCCGCCCCGGACGCGGTTTCGGCAGCTTTGCGTTCAATGTGCTGGTCGTCGCTATCGCGCTGGCGTTGCCGTTTGCCGGACTGACCGTGCTCGAAAACCTGCGTCCGGTATCGGCCCAGCTTGCGGTCGAACCGGAAATCAGCGTATTCATGGGCGTCGATACGCCACGGGCAAGAGCGATTGCGCTGGGACCGGAGATACAGCGGGTCCTGGCCGACAACCGCAGCGTCGCGGTGATGGAATTCGTCCCGCGTGAAAATGCGCTGAATGCGCTACGGGAGCGCAGCGGCATTGCGGAAGTCGTCACCACCCTGGGCAGCAACCCGCTGCCTGACGGTTATGTGCTGAAGCTCGCCGGCTTCGACAATGCGCAGGATGCAGGCCGGGTCGACCTGATCGCGGTGCAACTGAAAGCGCTGCCCGGCATCGACTACGTCCAGGTGGATTCGGCCTGGGTCAAGCGCCTGTCGGCGCTGCTCAATGTGCTCAGGCTGGCGCTGCTGCTGCTGGCGGCGACGCTGGGCGTGGTCGTGGTGGCTGTCGTCTTCAACACCGTCAGGCTGCAAGTGATGACCCAGCGCGAGGAAATCGAGGTATCGCGGCTGGTCGGCGCTACCGACGGATTTATCTGCCGGCCTTTCTATTACAGCGGAGCCTTGCTCGGCCTGGCCGCAGGCGCGCTGGCGCTTGGTGTAGTCGCCCTCGGATTACGTCCCCTGAATGCTGCGATTGCGGAATTTGCCAGGTTGTATGCATCCGAATTCCAGCTGGTGCCGCTGGGCATGCTGCTTACCGCACTGTTGCTGGGTGTCAGTGCAGCATTGGGCCTTTGCGGTGCGATGCTGTCCGTTCGACGCCATCTCGGACGCTCTGCCTGAACGCTTAGGGGAACATTTTCCGGCTGTATTTGTCGAAACTGAACAATTTCAATTGTTCCCATCAGGATACTCCGTGGTGTAAGCCTACCTCCCCTTCTCGATTGACCATAGTCTTGCAGGTTGATCGAATCGTTGTACACGCCAAAGCACGACACGCGCCGCAAACTTTTGGGGACGCGTGGGTTCTAACTTTCGAAACTCACCCCAATCGCGAACTTTTTCCGATAGCTGTTCCCTATCCTTCCGGTTGGGATCGCTCATTAGCAGTCTCCAAACCGGAGTGCTAATATATTGTTTGCAAGAGGTTTTTACCGCTCATGAATGACTTTACGTCTAGGAAGCAAGGAGAAAGCATGAAAGCATCGACTCCGTCGGATGCAGTGGTCGCTACAGGTCAAAATGCGCTGGCCCTCGGTTTCTCTGGCAATCTGGGCAACATCGACGCGTATATATCCGCTGTCAATCGCCTGCCGATGCTGACGCAGGAAGAGGAAGTGTCGCTCGCCAGGCGTTGGCGCGAGAGCAATGACCTTGCCGCGGCGCAAGGATTGGTCCTGTCCCATCTGCGCCTCGTGGTGTCCATTGCGCGTGGCTATCTCGGTTATGGCCTGCCGCATGCCGACCTGATCCAGGAAGGCAACATCGGCCTGATGAAGGCAGTCAAGCGCTTCGACCCGGACCAGGGTGTCCGCCTCGTCTCCTATGCAATGCACTGGATCAAGGCCGAGATGCACGAGTACATCCTGAAGAACTGGCGGCTGGTGAAGGTTGCGACCACGAAGGCGCAGAGGAAGCTCTTCTTCAACCTGCGCAGTCACAAGGAAGGACTGGACTCGATGACGCCGGCCCAGGTCGATGCATTGGCCAAGACGCTGAATGTGAAGCGGGAGGAAGTGATCGAGATGGAAACCCGGCTATCCGGGCGTGACATTGCGCTCGAGTCGCCGACCGATGACGAGGACGACAAGTTCTCGCCGATTGCCTACCTGTCGTCCGACAGTTCGGAGCCGAGCAAGGTGCTGGAAGCGCAACGGTTTGACCGCCTGCAGTCCGAAGGGCTGGAAACCGCACTCGAGAAGCTGGACCCGCGTTCACGCCGCATTGTCGAAGCGCGCTGGCTGGCCAACGACGACGGCTCGGGCGCTACGCTGCATGAACTGGCAAGCGAGTTCGGCGTGTCGGCCGAACGCATCCGCCAGATCGAGGCGGTTGCGTTGAAGAAGATGAAGGGCAGCCTGGCCGCCTACGTCTGACGCGACCTGGCTTCAGGGTAAAAAAAACGCCATGCGCCGAAAGGCCATGGCGTTTTTTCATGCGGCCGGGCTATTTACCGGCCAACAGGACTTTCAAATCGTGCACGATGGGATCCGGACCCTGGCCGTGACGCACGAAGAGGCGCACCCTGCCCTGCGGGTCGAACACATAGCTGGCCGCGGTATGGTCCATCGTATAGCTGCCTTCCGCCTTGCCCGGCACCTTCTGGTAGAACACGCGAAATTCCTTGGCGACCTTGGCCGTGGCTTCGGCATCGCCGGACAAGCCGATGAAACGCGGGTCGAACGCGGGAACGTATTGTTTCAGCAAGGCCGGCGTGTCGCGCTCCGGGTCCACGGTCACGAACAGTACCTGCACCCGGTCGGCGTCGGGGCCCAGCTGCTTCATCACCCCGGACATTTCCGCCATGGTCGTCGGACAGACGTCCGGGCAGTGCGTGTAGCCGAAGAAGATGACGACTGCCTTGCCCTTGAAGTCGGCCAGCGTGCGCGGCTTGCCGTCCTGGTCGTTCAATGCAAAATTGCTCGCGTAACCCAGGCCGGTCACGTCGCTGTTCTTGAAGGTCGAGCTGGCAGGCGTCAGCATCATCTGGCCGCTCTCGGCGCCCGGTTTGTCGGAGCAGCCGGCCAGGGCAGCGAGGAACAGCAGGGCAGGAAGAATAGCGCGCATGTCAGAGGGGCAGGTAGTGATCTGCCAGCAGTGCGGCGAACAGCAGCGACAGGTAGATGATGGAATAGGTGAAGGTCTTGCGGGCCAGCTGGTCGCTGTAGTTCCGGTAGATGCGCCACGCATAGCCGAGGAAGATGGCGCCCAGCACCACGGCGCTGACAAGGTATACCAGGCCGCTCATCTTCACCGCATAGGGCAGCATGGTCGTGGCGAACAGCGCAATCGTGTACAGCAGGATGTGGAACTGGGTCAGCTTCATGCCGTGCGTGATCGGCAGCATCGGCAGGCCGGACTTCGCATAATCGTCGCGGCGGTACAGCGCCAGCGCCCAGAAGTGCGGCGGCGTCCAGACGAAAATGATCAGGACCAGTATCCAGGCCTGCATCGGCAGGTCGTTAGCGACTGCAGCCCAGCCCAGCGCCGGCGGCATTGCGCCGGACAGTCCGCCGATGACGATATTCTGCGGCGTGGCCGGCTTCAGGATGATGGTGTAGATGACCGCATAGCCGACAAAGGTGGCGAAGGTCAGCCACATGGTCAGCGGGTTGACCAGGGTGTACAGCACCCACATGCCGGCGCCGCCGATCACGCCGGAAAACAGCAGGGTTTGCGGAACGGTAATCTCGCCGCGGGCCATCGGACGGCGGGCGGTGCGGGCCATCCGCGAATCGATTTCCCGCTCGACCAGGCAATTGACGGCAAATGCCGCGCCGGCCAGGAGCCAGATGCCGATCGTGGCCGCGATCAGCACGCGCCAGTCCGGCAAGGTCGGCGTCGCGAGGAACATGCCGATGACGGCACAAAATACGGCTAGCTGGGTGACACGCGGCTTGGTCAGCGCCCAGTACTGGGCGATGCGGTTGGGAGTGGCGGTCAGCGTAGTCATGCGTGAATTTGTCCGTGGTGTAAGCCGGCGGTGACGCGGCCTCAGGCCGGATGGGCGCTGCTGGCAGCCCTGACAGGCTGGGATCCGGCTGAAAGATTAGCCTTGTAGTTTAACATGACCGTCAAAACCACGAGTACTGCCGCACCGCCGTTGTGCAGCACGGCGATTGCCAGCGGCCAGTTCAGGAAGACAGTCGCCACGCCGATCAGGAACTGCAGCACCACCATGCCCAGCAGTGCGTGCCCGGTCTTTTGCATGCCGTCGATGCGCAGCGCCCTGTATCCGAGCCAGCCGAGGAAGGCCACCACGACCAGCGCAAAGGTCCGGTGCGTCCAGTGGATTGCGGTCAGCGCATCGAATGGCAAATAATCGCCATCGGCCGTCATGCCCAACTGGCGCCATAGCGTGAAACCGTGTTCGTAGTCCATCTTCGGCACCACCATGCCATGGCACAGCGGATAGTCGGTGCAGGCGAGCGCCGCATAGTTGGTGCTGACCCAGCCGCCCAGCGCAATCTGCAGCATCAGCACGAGCAGCCCCGCAGCGGCTGCCAGCCGCAGCCTGGCGCCAGCCGCGGCCACCGGCGCATGATGGTTCTGGCCGGCCGCCATCCACGTGAGCATGGCGAGCAAGCCCATGCCCAGCAGCAGGTGGATGGTGACGATGACCGGCTGCAGTTTCAGCGTGACGGTCCAGGCGCCGAACGCGCCCTGCAGGCAGACAAAGCCGAACAGCAGCGTCGGCAGGACTGGCAAGGCGATACGGGAGCGCCGGTCCGACCTGAACCAGCGCATCCACGCAATGACCATCATGGCGACGATCAGTACGCCGACCGCCATGGCCAGGTAACGGTGAATCATCTCTATCCAGGCCTTGGCCACCGTGACCGGGCCGTGCGGCATTGCCGCTTCGGCTGCGCTGATCTCGCCATGCGCCGCTATCGGGTTCGCATGGCCGTAGCAGCCGGGCCAGTCCGGGCAGCCCAGGCCGGAATCGGTGAGGCGGGTAAAGGCGCCGAACATGATCAGGTCGAAGGTCAGGAACAGCGTGACCCAGGCCAGCTTGCGGTACTTGTTGGCGTCTTTCGACGCCCACACCACCGTCAGCGGCAGCAGGGCGACGAGCAGTCCGAGAATGGCGAGCTGGATCAGCATTGCGTCACCCGATGCTGGACGCGCGCAGCAGCTTGCTGATGTCTTTTTTCATCTTGTTCGGATCCGGATTCTTGGGAAAGCGCATCATCAGGTTGCTACGCGGATCGATCATATACACGTGGTCGGTCAGCGCCGCGCCGTTCTCGACCGGCAGCCACTGTTTCAGCCTGGCCGGATCAGCCCGCAGCACGCGGGTACCGTCGAATTCCTTCAGCAGCACATTGTCGATGGGCTTGTCGTCGGTGACCAGCCAGACGCGTTCGATACGGCTCATCTCCTTGCCCTGGGTCAGCCGCAATTGCCGTTGCTGGAACAGCTTGGTGCGGCAGGTTTCGGGGCAGTCGCCGGTGTCGGCCTGCAGCATCACCCATTTCCCCTTGTAGTCTTCCAGACCGGCGGCCTTGCCATCCAGGGTGGTGGCGCCGAGTTGCGGCAGCGGGTGGTTTCGCGGGTCGATCAGTTCGCCATAGTTGGTCCGGCCCTGCGGCTTGATCACGTAATACGTCAGGTAGGAGCCGATCAGCGGAGATGCGCACACGAGGATAATGGCGAACAGCTTCCAGCGTCCCTGGGCTTGCGGTTTATTTGCTTGCACGTTTGAATCCTGTCACGACGAAAAAGAGAAAAGCGGTTGCGGCGAGCGCGAACCATTGGAACGCATAGCCATAGTGCCGGTCGATGCCCAGCGACGGCCGGGTCCAGTCGCGCACGAGGCGGTCGTCGGCGCTGCTGGTCTGCTCGACGATGAAGGGCTCGACTTCAAGACCGCTGGCCTGCGCCAGCTGGGCCGCATCCAGGTTCTGCACGATCGCGCCCGGCTTCAGCGGCACCGCTTGCCCCAGTTGCAGCAGGCGGCTGGCATGGCGCCGCACCCTGCCCCTTACTTCCACCATACCGGCCGGCGTGGCAATTTCCGGAATGCGGCTACGGTCGGCAATATCGCGCGCAATCCAGCCACGCGCAACCAGGATATGGCGGCTGCTACCGGCAATTTTCAATGGCGTGATGACATGAAAGCCGGGTTTACCTTCGTGGGGCCGGTTGTCCAGGTAAAGCGTCCAGCCAGGCAGGAATTCACCGCGCACCGCCACTGTCCGGAATTCGAGGGCGTCTGCATCGGCGGTGCTGGCGGCCGCGCCGTCGAGCAGCAGGGGCGGTTCTTTTTCCCGCACTTCGATGCGCTTCTCGACCGCTTCCTTCTCCCCCGCCCGGATCAGTTGCCACTGGCCCAGCGCGACGCCGATTGCCGCAACGACCAGCATTGCGAGGAAGGGCACGAGGCGAAAACGAAAACTGAATCGCATTACAATGGATCCCGACACTTTACAGACTTCGGCGTGCGGCCTGCCGCCCGCCCCGGCCCGGATTCCCTATGAAAATTATCGTTGCCATCGGTTTTATCCTCATCATCGCCAGCCTGGGTTCCGCGCTTTTCTTCCTGATGAAAGACAAGGGGGCAAGTAATCGAACCGTGCATGCACTGGCTTTCAGGGTTGGATTTTCTATTGCGCTGTTCATCTTGCTGCTGATTGCCTACCGCCTGGGTTACATCCAGCCGACCGGCATCGGGCTGCGATAAAAGCCGTGGCCGTAGTTCGCAGCAAAAAGCCCGCAATACGAGCCCGCAGTAAAAAAGCCGCACCGAAGTGCGGCTTTTTTGATGGCGCTCCGGATTACAGCCAGTAAACCACCACGTACAGGCCCAGCCAGACGACGTCGACGAAGTGCCAGTACCAGGCAGCGCCTTCGAACGCGAAATGATTTTCCGGCGTGAAGTGGCCTTTCATCACGCGATACAGCACGACCGACAGCATGATGGCACCCATGGTCACATGGAAGCCGTGGAAACCGGTCAGCAGGAAGAAAGTGGAACCATAGATGCCGGAGGTCAGCTTGAGGTTCAGGTCGCTGTACGCATGCATGTATTCGTAGACCTGGAAGCCCATGAAGACTGCGCCCAGCAGGACCGTCGCGGCAAGCCAGAAGGCAGTCTGGGCGCGATGACCGGCGCGCAGCGCATGGTGCGAAATGGTCAGCGTCACGCCCGACATCAGCAGCAGCGCGGTGTTGATGGTCGGGATCGGGAATGGACCCATCGTGCGGAAGTTATCGATGGTGCCGCCCGGGCCTGCATTGCCCCACTGGGCGGCAAAGTCCGGCCACAACAGCTTGTGATCGAGGTCGGCCAGCCACGGCATCGTGATGCTGCGGGCATAGAACAGCGCGCCGAAGAAGGCAGCGAAGAACATGACCTCGGAGAAGATGAACCAGCTCATGCTCCAGCGGTAGGAAACGTCGATGCGCTTGTTGTACAAGCCGCTTTCGGATTCTGCGATTGCATCGCCGAACCAGCCGTACAACACCGCCAGGAAGGCGACGATGCCCAGCAGGTTGACATAGGGCGCCCAGCTCAGGCCATTAACCCAGCCCGACGCGCCTATCATGGTGATCAGCATCGATATGCCGGCCAGCATCGGCCACCGTGATGGCCCCGGTACGAAGTAGTAAGGTGCGGTGCCGCCGTGTTGAGTGCTCATTTCCCCTCCAATATTCAAACTCTGATTCTGTTGTTCGCGCTGCCGGTAACGCTGTCCTGTCCTGCTATTTCGCCACGACCATCCGGACGATGAAAATCAGCACCGCGATGAACAAGGCCGCGCCGATCAGCCCGGCGATGATCACGTGCACCGGGTTCAGCTGCGCCGCGTCATTTTCATAATCCTGCCGCTTGCGCACGCCGAAGAAAGACCAGAATACCGCTTTCATCGTCGCGCCGAAGGACATCTTGCGCCGCGTGACCTGCTCCTGCACCTGCTCCTGCTCATCCATGTCGACTTTCCTGCTGGTCAGCCTGCGGTCTTGGCGCCGCCGCCTATTTCGAAGAACGTATACGACAAGGTAATTATTTTTACATCTTTGGGCAGCGCCGGGTCGACATAGAACACGACCGGCATCTGCTTTGCCTCATTCGGTTTCAAGGTCTGCTGCTGGAAACAAAAGCACTCGACCTTCTTGAAATGCGCAGCGGCCTGCTGCGGCGCGTAACTCGGTATTGCCTGGGCGTCGATGCTGCGCGCCTGGGTATTCACGACTTCATAAACCACTTGCGCCATCTCGCCCGGATGCACCTGCATGCTGCTGACGGTAGGCCGGAACCGCCACGGCCCCTGTGAATTGGCGTCGAACTCGATGGTAATCGTGCGGGTCTTGTCGACCTGCGTATTGGCCACCGGCTCGACCGTCGCATCTTTCGGCGTCAGAAGGTTGATGCCGGTCAGTTCGCAAATCTGCTTGTACACCGGTATCAGCGCATAACCGAAGCCGAACATCATGACGGCGACCACGACCAACTTGGTCAAGGTCGTGGCGTTGAGCTTTTTAGTGTAGCCGTCGCTGGAGGGGTGCGTCATTGCTGGAACCAGAGTCGCTTGACGAAAAGTCCAATGAAAAATCCGAGTGCGACCAGTCCCAGGATCAGTGCGGTCCTGAGATTGTTCGGCTTTTGTTGTTTCGTCATGTGCTTGCTTGAAAGGGCAGGCTTGCGCCCGCCCTTTCCCTTGCTTGGTTACTTGACCATCGGTGGCGTTTCGAAGGTATGGAATGGCGCCGGGCTGGGCACGGTCCATTCGAGGCCTTCAGCGCCGTCCCATGGCTTGGCCGCAGCTTTCTCGCCGCCACGGATCGACGGCAGCACGACGAAGAACAGGAAGTAGACCTGCGCCAGGCCGAAGCCGAATGCGCCGATCGAGGCAATCATGTTGAAGTCGGTGAACTGCGCCGGGTAGTCGGCGTAGCGGCGCGGCATGCCGGCCAGGCCCAGGAAGTGCATCGGGAAGAAGGTCACGTTGAACGTGATCAGCGACAGCCAGAAGTGAAACTTGCCGCGTCCTTCGTTGTACATGTAGCCGGTCCACTTCGGACCCCAGTAGTAGAAGCCTGCGAACAGCGCGAACAGCGAGCCGGCCACCAGCACGTAGTGGAAGTGCGCCACCACGTAGTAGGTGTCGTGCACCGCGATGTCAATCGGGGTCACGGCCAGGATCAGGCCGGTGAAACCGCCCATGGTGAAGACGAAGATGAAGCCGATGGCGAACAGCATCGGGGTTTCGAAGGTCATCGAACCGCGCCACATGGTGGCGATCCAGTTGAACACCTTCACGCCGGTAGGCACTGCGATCAGCATGGTTGCATACATGAAGAACAGCTGCGCGGTAACGGGCATGCCGGTGGAGAACATGTGATGCGCCCAGACGATGAAGGACAGGATGGCGATCGACGAGGTTGCGTACACCATCGACGCGTAGCCGAACAGGGTCTTGCGGGCAAATGCCGGGATGATGTGCGAGACGATGCCGAAGGCCGGCAAAATCATGATGTACACCTCGGGATGGCCGAAGAACCAGAAAATGTGCTGGTACATCACCGGGTCGCCGCCGCCGGCTGCGTTGAAGAACGAGGTGCCGAAATGGCGGTCGGTCAGGGTCATGGTGATGGCGCCGGCCAGGACGGGCATGACCGCGATCAGCAGGTAGGCGGTGATCAGCCAGGTCCAGCAGAACATTGGCATTTTCATCAGGGTCATGCCGGGAGCGCGCATGTTCAGGATGGTGACGATAATGTTGATCGAGCCCATGATGGACGACGCGCCCATGATGTGCATGGCGAAGATGCCCATGTCCATGCCGATGCCCATCTGGGTCGACAGCGGCGGGTACAGCGTCCAGCCGGCAGCCGTGGCGCCGCCCGGGACCAGGAAGGAGGCCACCAGCAGGATCGCGGCTGGCGGCAGCAGCCAGAACGAGAAGTTGTTCATGCGCGCGAAGGCCATGTCGGACGCGCCGATCTGCAGCGGCACCATCCAGTTGGCGAAGCCCACGAAGGCCGGCATGATCGCGCCGAACACCATGATCAGGCCGTGCATCGTGGTCAGCTGGTTGAAGAACTCCGGCCGGAAGAACTGCAGGCCAGGCTGGAACAGCTCGGCGCGGATACCCAGCGCGAGCACGCCGCCCGACAGCAGCATGGTGAACGAAAACCACAGGTACAAGGTGCCGATGTCCTTGTGGTTGGTCGCAAACACCCAGCGGCGCCAGCCATGCGGATGATCGTGCGCGTGGTCGTCGTGTGAGTGATCGTGTACGTGGTCAACAACGGTTGTGCTCATCTCATACTCCTAGATTTCAATTACTTGCGCGCAGCCACGACTTCGGCTGGTTGTACGATGTTTTCTTGCGGCTTGTTGGACCAGCTGTTGCGGGTATAGGTAATGACAGCCGCAATGTCGGTGTCCGACAGGACGGACTTCCACGCGGGCATGGCATTCTTGCCGTTCAGCAGGATGTCGATTTGCGGCCCCTTCGGACCGGTGACGACAGGCGAACCGTCGAGTGCCGCAAACGCGCCGGGAACGCCCTTGCCGTTGGCCTGGTGGCAGGCGACGCAGTTGGCGGCGTAGATTTTCTCGCCGCGGGTCTTCATCTCGTCGATGGTCCAGGTCTTGTTCGGATCGTCCGCAGCCGCAGCCATTTCCTTCTTGCGGTCGGCGACCCACTTGGTGTAGTCGGCATCGCTGACCACATTGACGACGATAGGCATGAACGCATGGTCCTTGCCGCACAGTTCATAGCACTGACCACGGTAGACGCCGACTTTTTCAGCGCGGAACCAGGTGTCGCGGACAAAACCGGGAATCGCGTCCTGCTTGACGCCGAATGCCGGGATGCCCCAGGCATGGATCACGTCGTTCGCCGTGGTGACGATGCGGACTTTCTTGTTGACCGGGACCACGACAGGGTTGTCGACCTCGATCAGGTAGTTGTCATTCTTCGCAATGCCGTGGTCCATTGTCTGTTCGCGCGGCGTGCTCAGGTTGGACAGGAAGGTGATGCCTTCGCCTTCGCCCTTCAGGTAGTCATAGCCCCACTTCCACTGCATGCCGGTGGCCTTGATGGTCAGGTCGGCGTTGGACGTGTCTTTCATGGCGACCACGGTACGGGTGGCGGGAAGCGCCATCAGAATGATGATGACGAAAGGCACGATGGTCCAACCGATCTCGACCGCGGTGCTCTCGTGGAAACTGGCGGCCTTGTGCCCGAGCGACTTGCGGTGTTTCATGATCGAGTACAGCATCACGCCGAACACTGCGATGAAGATGGCGAGGCAGATGCCCAGCATCCAGTTGTGCAGCGTATTGATCTCGGCAGCAATCTGGGTCACAGGCTGTTGGAACGTCATCTGACGTACGGCCGGACCTCCAGGACTGTCGACCACTGCCCACGCCGGCATACCAGCCGCCATGAACAATGCACCGAGCATCAATGATTGAAGGCGCTTCGCTTGTTTCATGATTTCCTCAAATGCCCTTAATTAGAATTCTGTATTGCCAGGCCGGCCTGCCGCGCCTGTCGTACCGCCTGTGCAAGTTCCCTTGCAAACTCACGCCGGCGCCAGGTCGTCAGGAATCGTCCGATTTCCACCTTCACGCCAGCTGCCTCGACCACGATCAGCCCGCGGTGCGCATCCGGCAGCGCAACCCGTAGCGTCCGCAGCGTCAGCCGGTGAGGGCTGGCCTGCTCGGCCTGGATCAGTTCTATCAGGAGGGTGTCTTCATTCAAAACGATACGTTCGCGATCTGTCGCATGGCGCCCGTAATGAAAAAAAGCCAGACCTACCGCCGCCAGTTCAAGAACCGCAAAGCCGAGGATGTACCAGGCGCCGCGCAAGGTGAATAAGACGGCGACTGTCAGCGAAACCGAACACAAGGCTGCATAAACCATCGCCAGCTGCCGGGGTGCAATCGAACAATTGCGTTTCAGGACCCACTCCCTGCTGCTCATCGCTGCCTGCCTGCTATCGATGGTCGCGCCAAACCCGCACTATGTAAAACCAGCGAAGTATAAGGGTGAACATGTAATAGCATCAAGTGAAATAACGGGCGGCAAGCGGCACATCAAACCGGCTTTATCATGCGCGCGACGACCGTTCCGGCTCCGTTCGGTTGCCGGATGCCTGCAGGGATCAGGATTTCCGGGGACGCTCGAAGCGGATAATCGCTTCGCCGCTCGACGTGGTGCGCGGTGTCGGGCAGAAAGCGTGGCCATAGACGATCTCGAAGGTCAGCGGCAGGGTGCCGTCGTCCCGCCGCTGACCTTCGAGCGATTCCAGCATGCGCCGGAAGGCGGCGCGCCCGAGCAGGCCGCGGCTGCGTGTCGCGAGCGGGTTGCCGCCCCAGGCGCGCATGTCCTGCAGCAATTTCTGCGCATTGGCATAGGTGACGGTAATGGTTTCCATGTCCATCACCGGCGTGGCGAAACCGGCATCGATCAGCATGTCGCCAAAATCGTGCATGTCGACGAACGGCAACACACGTGGGTGCTGGCCGGCCGCGGCCCATGCTCCGCGCAACTCCTTGAACGTGTCCGGCCCGAAGCAGGAAAACATCAGCAGGCCGTCGGTGCGCAGCACGCGGCGCCATTCGGCAAAGACGCGGTGCGGCTGCGGATGCCAGTGCAGCGCCAGGTTGGACCAGACCAGGTCGGCGCTGCCGGCGGCCAGCGGCAGCCGGGCGAAATCGGCGCAGGCCAGTTCGGCGCCGATGCCGGCGCCGGCCGCGCGTTTCGGCAGCCAGCGCTGCAGAAGGCGGTTCATCGACGACTGCGCGGCAGTCTGGCTGGCGCGGGCTGCCTCCAGCATCGCCGCGGAGGCGTCGATGCCCAACAGGCGGGCAGCGCCGAAGCGCTGCCGCAGCACCGGCAGGTCGGCGCCGTCGCCGCAACCGGCGTCCAGCACCAGGTTCGGTGCAAGCTTGATCAATTCCAGCCGTTCGAACATGCGCCCGGCAACTTCACGCCGCAAAAAGCCCGATTCGGCAACGCTGGCCGGGACGGAAAACAGCTGCCGCACGCGCTGCAGGTCGATCGGGGCGCTGGCACGCTCGGCGGAGGGGGAAGGCTGGGAGGGTGTGGCCACGGCAGGCATCATTCAAATGAGATAATCGCGGCAAGTTTACCCTGTCGCCGGATTTGCCGCTCCATGCTCGCCACGCTCCGCCACACTTCCCAGCTTCTTGCCGCCCGGCTGCGCGCCGGCATACCCTGCTGTTGCGCGCTGTGCGGATGCAGCGGCGCGACCGTTCTTTGCCCACCCTGTCGCCGGCGCTACCTGGCGCCGGCGGCGCCGCGCTGCCGGCAGTGCGCGATGCTGCTGCCTGCCGGCGTAGGCGCCGCCAGCGTTTGCGGCAATTGCCTGCGCCGTCCGCCCGCCTTCGATGCCACCGTCGTTGTCACCGACTACGAGGCGCCGCTCGACTTGCTTATTCAGGAGCTGAAATTCCGTGGGCAGCTTGCGCTGGCGCCGCTGTTCGGCGACCTGCTTCTGCAGGCGATGCGCCAGCTGCCGCGCGCAGCATGGCCGTCCATGCTCGCTCCGGTGCCTCTTGGCCGGCGGCGCCTGGCCGAGCGCGGCTTCAACCAGGCGCTGGAAATCGGGCGAACACTGGCCCGCGGACTTGGCCTGCCGCTGCGCGCCCGGCTGCTGGAACGCTGCCGCGATACTGCCCCGCAGACGCTGCTGGCGCCGGGCGAGCGCCGCGCCAACCTGCGGCTGGCATTCGAGGTGCCGCCGGCAAGCCGGGGACTGGTAGGCGGACAGCATGTCGGCATCATCGACGATGTCGTCACGACCGGCGTGACGCTGGACGAAATCGCCGCCACATTGAAGCGTGCCGGCGCCTCGCGCGTCACCTGCCTCGCCTTTGCCCGCACCCCGCGTCGCTAGGTCTTTGTTTACTCAGGAGATTGTCTTGTTTCATGTCGTACTGGTCGAACCGGAGATTCCACCGAACACCGGCAACATCATCCGCTTGTGCGCCAATACCGGCGCCCAGCTGCACCTGGTCGAGCCGCTGGGCTTTCCGCTGGACGACGCCCGCATGCGGCGCGCCGGGCTGGATTACCACGAGTACGCGGCGATGAAGGTCCATGCCGGCTGGGACGCCTACCTGGCCAGCGAACAGCCGGACCCGGCGCGCATGTTCGCGCTGACCACGCATGGCGCAACGCCGTTCGCCAGCGTGCGGTTCCAGCCCGGCGACGTGTTCGTGTTCGGCTCGGAAACCCGCGGCCTGGCGCCCGAGCGGCGCGATGCGTTTCCGGCCGGCCAGCGCATCCGGTTGCCGATGCGGCCAGGCAATCGCAGCGTCAACCTGTCGAACACGGTGGCCGTCGTGGTGTACGAAGCCTGGCGCCAGAATGGCTACGAGGGCGGCGGCTGACCGCGCCCATGCTGTTTATAATCCGCCGTTCATTATTCGCAGGCCGCAGTCTGCAACCTGCATCCGGCATCTCTGATTACAAGGGCATCATGAGCAAGCAATTCCTGGCAGTCTTTTCCGCAGCGCTACTCCTGGCAGGCGCAGTCCACGCCGCCGACTACCGCGCTGGCGACATCAAGATCACCGATCCCTATGCGCGGCCCACGGTCCCCGGCCAACCGGGCGCGGCCGCCTACCTGACGCTGGAAAACAGCGGCGCCGCCGACCGTCTCGTCGGCGTCGCCTCGCCGGCTGCGCAGTCGACCGAGATCCACGTCATGCGCATGGATGGCGACATCATGCGCATGCGCGAAGCGGGCGAGTTGCCGCTGGCGCCGGCGGCGAAGGTGACGATGCGGCCGGGCATGGGTTACCACATCATGCTCAATGGGCTGAAGCAGCCCTTGCAGCAAGGCGCGTCTTTTCCGATGACGCTCACGTTCGAGAAAGCCGGCAAGGTGGAGGTGACGGTCGTGGTCGACGGCAAGGTGGCGAAGCCGGCCGGACATGGGCACTGAGCAGTTTCGTGCTGACTTGCCCGAGCTGGCCTGTAAGCGATATGGCTTGCTCCGCGCAGCGACAGTTGCCGTTGCTTGTAGCTCCGCGCAGCGACAGTTGCAGTTGCAGTTGCAGTTGCTTTTGACGCTGTTTTTGACGTGGATCCCCG
>CAUQYP010000057.1:0-20954 GCA_963522035.1 uncultured Noviherbaspirillum sp.
CAACGGCAACTGCAACTGTCGCTGCGCGGGCAACTGCAACGGCAACTGTCGCTGCGCGGAACAAGCGATATGGCTTACAGGCCGGCTTGTGCAAGTCAGCGCGACACTACTCTAGTCGCATTTTTCCGTACCGGCGGCGATGGCTTTCATGCGCGCCGGGTCGAGCACGACGATCTCGCGGTTGCTGACCTGCAGCAAGCCCATTTTCTTAAAGCGCGACAACAGCCGGCTGATGCTTTCGATGGTCAGGCCCAGGTAGTTGCCGATGTCCTCGCGCGACATGCGCAGCTGGAACGCGCTCGACGAATAGCCGCGTGCCAGGTAGCGTGAGCCGAGGTTGACCAGGAAAGCGGCGAAGCGCTGGCCGGCGCGCATATTGCCCAGCAAGAGCATGACGCTCTGCTCGCGCGTGATTTCCTGGCTCATCATCCGGTGGAAATGATGCAGCAGGTTCGGGATATGACCGAACAGGTCCTGCAGCCGCGTAAAAGGAATCTCGCACACTTCGCTGTCTTCCAGCGCGATCGCAGAGCAGTGGTGGCGCCCGGTGCCGATGGCGTCCATGCCCAGCAATTCGCCGGCCATCTGGAAGCCCGTGATCTGCTGCTCTCCGGACACATTGATCTGGAAGGTCTTGAAGTGTCCCAGCCGGATGGCGTACAGGTTGTCAAATGTATCGTCCATCCGGTAAAGGTGGCCGTCCTTGGCGACCTTGCGACGCCGGCCGATGATGGCGTCGAGACGCGACATGTCATTGTCGTCCAGCCCCATCGGCAGGCAAAGCTGGTGCATGCTGCATGCCGAGCAACTGGCCTTCAAGGCATGCACATTCAGGGAAGGAGCCTGGTCCGGAGCGCTATTGACTGGGATGGACTGAATCATGGTTTTGGCTGCTGTTGCGTGGCTGTACGGTGATGTGGCAATGCGCCACGTGGGTAGCGTTACCGTCAATTGCAGCGTGCGATTATCGGTAACACGTCTTGAGTGTAACAAAGCTGGCGGTCGCACGATATAACGATGTTTATTGCACAATTTGCGAAAACGTCAACTATGTACGCCAACGTACAGTTCGATCCCGCAAAGCGTCGTATCTTTTAGCCATGACATTGTGATGTCATTTCTTTCCCCCCATTACGATTGGATGCCTAAAATGAAAAAAATGCTCACGCTGCTGGCCATTCCCCTCGCACAGGCTGCAATGGTGTCTGCTTTTGCACAGACCCCTGCCGCGACCAGCCCGTCCGCCAGCCCATCCCGCGCCGAAGTCAAGGCAGGCGCCAGCGCGGCCAATGCCGACAAGGTCAACCAGTTCCAGGACAAGCCAGGCGCAGCCGTCACCGGCACCGGCACCACGCGCGCTGAAGTGAAATCGGGCGCAAGCGCTGCCGAAACCGACAAGGTCAACCAGTTCCAGGATCGCCCGGGCAATACCGGCGCGGCCGGCGGCAGCAAGAGCCGTGCCGAAGTGAAGGCCGAGCGCAATGCCAGCGGCAACATGGCCCGCGGCAATATCGAAGTGCCGACCCCGGGCACGTCGTCGCAGCCTAACCTGAAGAACGCCAATACCATGACGGCCGAGCAGCGTGCTGCACGCCGCGAAGAGCGTCGCCAGCGTGCTGCAGAGCGCAAGGCCAGCCGTGCAAGCACGACCTCGGCCCAAAGCGGTGCAGCCACCGGTAACGCTGCAATGCCGGCAAACGGCGGCGCTGGCGGCGGCAACCCGGCTCCAGGCAAGTAATCACTCCGGTCTGGCGCTCGAAAGGGCGCCAGATGGAACGATTATCAGTTTTTGACAAGGCGCGTACCGTACGCGCCTTGTTGCTTGTTGGGTTAAGCTCGCCGTTTTCGCGTGGCAGGGCAATTCACCATGAAACTCTCCGTACTCGACCAGTCCACCGCCGTGCGCGGACGACCCCAGACCGACGCCATTGCCGATTCGCTGGCGCTGGCCCGCCATTGCGATGCGCTGGGCTACCATCGCTACTGGGTGTCGGAGCACCATAACAGCGGCAGCATCGTCGGCAGCGCGCCCGAGGTGCTGATGGCCGCCGTCGCCGCCACCACGTCCCGCATCCGGGTCGGCAGCGCCGGCGTGATGCTGCCGCATTATTCCGCGCTGAAGGTGGCGGAGCAGTTCCGGGTGCTCGAGGGCATCGCGCCCGGCCGCATCGACCTTGGCGTAGGCCGGGCGCCGGGTTCCGACCGGCTGACCGCCTATGCGCTCAATCCGGATGCCGGGCAGGCGGCCGAGCGGTTTCCGCAGCAGGTACAGGACCTGGAAGCCTGGGTCAGCGGCGCAGCGCTCGCGCCCGGACACCCGTTCGGCGCCATCCATGCCCATCCGCAGGGGCCGACCCGCCCCGACATCTGGATACTCGGGAGTTCCAACTATGGCGCCCAGCTCGCCGCGCATTTTGGCTTGCCCTATGCGTATGCGTACTTCTTCAGCGACGGCCAGGGCGTGGAAGAGGCGCTCGACCTGTACCGCTCGGGCTATCGTCCCAGCGAACGGCACCCGCTGCCGCAAGCCACGATCTGCGTCTGGGCGCTCGCGGCCGACACGACCGAGGAGGCGCAGCGCCTGCTGACGACCCGTGAGCACTGGCGCATCGGCTTCGAGCGCGGCTTGCGACTGCCGCTGGTCTCGCCCGAGGAAGCCGCTGCTGCCGTCTATGACGAGGCCGACAAGGCGCGCATCGCCGCGCTGCGGCGGCGGGCGATGGTCGGCACCGGCGACCAGGTCGCCAGCCGCTTGCGGGAACTGGGAGCGCAGCTGGGCCTGGACGAGATCGTCGTCAATACCTGGACCTTCGATGCGGCAGCCCGCCGCCATTCCTACACGCTGCTTGCACAGGCTTTCCAACTCGCCTGAAATTTGCTTCAAGGCAAAGCTGCGGTTAAAGTTCCATTGTTTCCTGCCGTAAATAAATTCGGATACCCGCCCGAAAATCAGGCTTTCGGTGCTGCGATCATGCCCGCTGGCAGGGGCGCGCTCGCGGAAAAGAGCCAATAACAATGACCGACCATGTTTTCGATGCCCAACGATGTACTGATTCAAAATCTGCGCAGCCAGCTGACACGGTTGACGGAGTCGGCTGGCGACCTGGTATTCACGCTCAGCGACAAGGGCGAGATCCGGCATGGCAGCCAGCGCGCAGTCGGCATCATCGCGCCCCGCGCCAGCCTGTTCGGCACCCTGTTCTACGACCTGGTCGACGACGCCGACCGTGCCATGCTCATGGCGACGGTGGCGCAGGTCATCGGCACCGGCTTGCACAACCGGGTCAATGTCCGTGTCCATACAGCCACCGGGCTGCACTGGTTCGAGCTGGAGATATCCGCCCATCCGGCCGCTGACGGGCAGGTCGAACTGCTGGCGGTAGGCCGGAATATCTCGGGCCAGCAGGAAACCAAGGAACGCCTGCTGCACCTGGCCACCCACGATGCCTTGACCGGCCTGCCCAACCGTACGCTGCTGTCGGACCGCCTGCGGATGGCGATTGCCCACGCACGCCGCACCAACCAGGGCTTCACGGTGCTGGCGCTGGACCTCGACGGCTTCAAGAAAGTCAACGACGCGCTGGGCTACGGCGCCGGCGACATGCTGCTGCGCGAAGCTGCTGCACGCCTGCAAAAGGCCTTGCGCGACCATGACACGCTGGCCCGCGTCGGCGGCGACGAGTTCATGGCGGTGCTGCCGGGTGTATGCGGCGAAGACGAAATCAACCCGATCGCCCGCCGCATGATCAACGCAACACAGTTGCCGTTCGAGGTGGAAGGGCAGACGCTATACCTGAGTGCGTCGGTCGGCGCGGCAATCTATCCCGACCATGGCGACAACGATGTGCGTCTTCTCGCGCATGCCGACACCGCGATGGCGCGCGCCAAGGAAACCGGCCGCGCCCGCTGTGTCATCTATAGCCGCGCCAGCTTCAGCGCCCCGGACCATGACGTGTCGATGGAAGCGGCGATGTTCGAAGCGGTGCGCAACGGCGAGTTCTTCCTTCATTACCAGCCCATCGTGCATTCGGGCACCCGCGAGATCGTCGGCTTCGAAGCGCTGATGCGCTGGATGCATCCGGAACTCGGGCTGGTCGCGCCGAGCCAGTTCATCCAGATGGCAGAGAGCAATGGCCTGATCAACCTGCTCGGCGCATGGGTGCTGAAAGCCGCCTGCGTGCAGCTGAAGCGGTTGCAGGAAGTGGCCGGCCGCGAGCTATACGTGTCGGTCAATGTCAGCCCGCGCCAGTTCCGCAACGACCAGTTCCTGGGCCTGATGGAAGACGCGCTGAAGCTTTCGGGCCTGGAAGGGCGCCAGCTGCTGCTGGAAATCACCGAAGGCATCCTGATGTCCGACCCGGTGCATGCCGAGGCGCTGCTGCTGCAGATCGCCGCACGCGGCGTGCGCATCGCCATCGACGACTTCGGCACCGGCTATTCATCGCTGGCCTACCTGAAACGTTTCCCCATCAGCACCCTGAAGATCGACCGCGCCTTCATCAAGGACCTGCCCGGATCGGTCAAGGACGCAGCCATCTGCAACGTGGTGCTGAGCCTGGCGCAGCACCTGAACCTGGCGACGGTGGCCGAAGGCGTCGAGAACGAGGACCAGCTGCAGTTCCTGGCAGCGCAAGGCTGCACCCTGGTCCAGGGCTATCACACCGGACGGCCCATGATGTTTGCCGATGCGATGGACGTATTGAAGGCGGGCGCCGCAGAACTGGCGCTGCCATGATGAACACCAAGAAAGGCACACCATGACCACCATGCCGCCGGAACTGGGCGACTCCCGTAGAACCCAGGAGCTGCTGTGGAAGCAGATAAAGGAGCAGGGTCATTTGCCCGGGTTTTCCAACGTGGTCGACCAGATCGTCGGCGCCATGCAGAGCGAGGACGAGCGCGAGTTCAGCATGACCCGCACCGTGCTGTCGGACCCGGCGCTGACGCACCGGGTGCTGCGCCTTGCCAACAGCGCGATGTATGCGATGTTCGGCGAAATCAATACCGTCTCGCGCGCCGTCATGGTGCTGGGCACCGAGTCCATCGGCCACCTGGCGCTGGGCCTGAAGCTGGTCGACAGCCTGGCGACCGTGTCGTCGTCGTCGGCCGGCGTGCGCACCGAGATGGAGAAGGCAGTGCTGGCCGGCCATATCGCGCGCCAGGTCACGGCCCAGGCAAGCACCCGCGACGCCGAGGAAGCCGTGGTGTGCTCGCTGCTGCATGGACTGGGCCGCATGGTGGTGGTGTTCTACCTGCCGCAGTATTTCGATGCCATCAGGAAGATGGTCGGGGAAGGGACGGACGAAGCGGTGGCGGCGGTCAGGGTGCTGGGCATGACCATGGTCGACGTCGGCCGCCTGATCGCACGCCGCTGGGGCCTGCCGCGCGACCTGATCGAAAGCCTGCACGACGTGACGCCCCAGGCCGGCGAGCCGCTCGACCATGCGGGCTGGCTGGCAGCGCTGTCGACCATGTCGTCGACCTGCGCCCGCGTCATTTGCGAGGAGGGCGCCGGCGAGGAGGCGTTGTCGGTCATCGTGGAAGGCTATGCCGACATGCTGGGCATGGAATGCGGCACCGTGCTGGAAGCCGTCGGCGCTGCCCGCGACGCGGCGCGCGACGACCCGGCGCTGACGCGCACGGCGACGCCGGCCATTTCCGCCAGCGCCGCGCCGGTCGACAACGTGCGCCAGGATGCGACACCGGCGCTGGTGCGCGGCGTGGCCGACATGCGCAAGGTCGCCGCCAGCATCACCACCAGCCAGTTGATGACGATGGCGCTGGAGACCATCTTCCAGAACCTGAAGCTGACGCGTGCGGTAGCCTTCCTGCGCAATCGCAAGGACGGCAAATATGTGGCCGGCATGTGTTTCGGGGCCGACATGCAGCCGCTCGCGCCCAGGCTGGCCTTCAGCGATGCCTACCAGCCCGACGTATTCCATGCGGCGCTTGCCAATGACAAGATGGTCTGCGTGAAGGATGCGTCCGACCCGGCATTCCGCGCCAAGCTGCCGCGCTGGTGGAAAGACGCCTTCCCGGCCGTGCGCAGCTTCATCGTGCTGCCGCTGACGGTCAATCGCCATCCGGTGGGTTTCATCTATGGCGACTGGGACGACGCCGCGCCGGTGGCGCTGGCGCAAAGCGAGATCGTTGCGCTCAATGAATTGCGTTCGCTGGTCATGGGCAAGCAGACAGGCTGAAGGAGATACGGCGTTTCATGTTGCGGTGCAATTTGTCGTTTTACGACACCTGTATAGGAGCCGAAAACAAAGATTGGGGAAATTTTTCATTTCCTATTGCACTGCACCATGGTTTGTCCTATAGTTAAACCGTCTCCTCCACCCTCCCAAGGATGGATTAACCCGCTACCGCAAGGTCAGCGGGTTTTTTTTGGGCCAGCCGGCGTGACTGATCGCTATGCTCCCCGAAACAGTGCATTAAACCGCTCAAACCCTGGCATGCCAATTGCATACAGGAATGAACTCCAGTGGTTGCCCAAGCGACGACTTTACCCGGCCCTGCGCCGGGTTTTTTTTCGCCGTTACAATGTCTGCCACCCATTTCAACCGACATGACATGCAAGCAGTCCACTGCACCCGCGAACGCCACGGCGACGCCATACGCGACATCTTCAACGATGCCATCCTGCATTCCACCGCGCTGTACGAATACCAGCCGCGCACGGCCCGGAGAATCGACGAATGGTTCGCAGCCAAGGCGCAGGGCGGCTTCCCGGTGCTGGGCATCGAAGACGACGATGGCGTACTGGCCGGCTTCGGCAGCTATGGCGCATTCCGTGCGTTCCCGGCCTACAAGTACACCGTCGAGCATTCGGTCTACGTGCACCGGTCGCATCGCGGACACGGCATCGGCCGGGCGCTGATGACGCAGCTGATCGCGGCCGCGCGCGACCAGCAATACCATGTCCTGGTCGGCGCGATCGACATGGACAACCAGGCCAGCATCGCGCTGCATGACAGCCTGGGCTTCACGCATGCCGGCACGGTGCGCCAGGCCGGCTTCAAGTTCGGCCGCTGGCTGGACGTCGGTTTTTATCAGCTCACGCTGGCGACGCCGCTGCAGCCGGTCGATGGGTGAGCCTTTGTGGCCTGCATGCGAATGCCATGCGCATTGAAATGCGGTGTGAACGCTCGCGCAGACGCGGCACGTACAAACGGGAGCATGAAAAGAAAAAGGACTTCCGGAGAAGTCCTTTGAAAAACACCGAGGTGTTTGGTAGGCCGTGCGGGATTCGAACCTGCGACCAACGGATTAAAAGTCCGCTGCTCTACCAGCTGAGCTAACGACCCGAAAAGCGTACAAACTTATAAAACAAAACTGCCTGCAAGCTGTGCATTAAAAAAGGACGTCCTCGCGGAAGTCCTTTGAATACAACGTGCTGCGGTATTCGTGGTAGGCCGTGCGGGATTCGAACCTGCGACCAACGGATTAAAAGTCCGCTGCTCTACCAGCTGAGCTAACGACCCGAAAGACGGCCATTATAGGGAGCCGACCATGGGCTGTCAAATCGTTGGCGTGAATTGACAGCCGGCCGGCCCACTTGGCTTACAGCCTATTTCAATGCGGGCAAACGCTGCCTTGCCGTCTGCGCCGCATTCGAATCGGGATACTGCGCAATTAGCGCTTCCAGCGCCTTCCTGGCGGCAGCCTTGTCCTTCAGCTCGACGTGGCAACTGGCGATGTTGAGCATCGCGTCGGGCGCCTTCGGGTTGTCGGGGAAGCGGGTCACGACAACCTGCTGCGCCGCGATGGCGCCACGGTAGTCGCGGTCCGCATACAGCGCATTGCCCAGCCAGTATTGCGCCGACGCTGCATAGCCCGACTGCGGATAGCTGCGCAGGAAGGCCGCGAAGGACTGGCCCGCGCCCTTGTAGTCGCCGCCCTTGAACTGCGCCAGCGCAGCGTCGTACGACTGCTGCTCGGACTGCTGCACATCGACCTCGCGGCCGTCGACTGTCATGCGCTGCGGCTCGACCTTGCGCAGGCGGCCGTCGAGGTCGGCATAGAAGTCCTTCTGCCGCCGCTGCTCGTTGGCCAGCTCATTGGTCAGCACCTCGATCTGCCCGCGCAGCCGCGCGATCTCGCCGCGCAGCTGTTCGTTCTGGCCGGCCAGATCCAGGCTGGTGGTCTTGTCGGCCTTGCCATCGACGCGGGCATTGACCGCGTCGATGCGGGCGCGGATGTCGAGTATCGCGCGACGCGCTTCATCATCGTCGAACAAGCCGGCCTGCGCCTGCAGCGGCGCGGCCAAGGCCACGGCCGCAAGCGCTGCGGCCAGCGCGGATCTGGTCAGGGAGCGCATGGCGATCAGTAGGCGATATCGGCGCGGCGGTTTTCAGCCCATGCCGCTTCGTCGCTGCCCAGCGCCTTCGGCTTTTCCTTGCCGAACGAGACGGCTTCCATCTGGCTTTCCTGCACGCCCAGCAGCGACATGGCGCGGCGCACTGCTTCGGCGCGCTTCTGGCCCAGCGCCAGGTTGTACTCGCGGCCACCGCGTTCGTCGGTGTTGCCCTGGATGACGATCTGGCGCGCCTTGTTGGCGTTGAGGTAGCGGGCATGGGCTTCCAGCACCGGCTTGAATTCGTCCTTGACGGTGTAGCTGTCGAGGTCGAAATAGATGCTGCGCTTGGCCAGCACGCCTTGCGGGTCGTTCAGCGGGTCCATGCCGGAACGGGTGGCATTGACGGTGCCGACGCTGCGCGGGTCGGCTGCCTGGCCGCTGGTGCTGCCGCTACGGTCTTCGACGGCTGCCTTGTCGTCGAGCTTGACTGGCGACGAGCAGGCGGTGACCAGCAGTGCGCCGGTCAGCATGATTGCAAGGGTTTGTGGGATACGCATGGGTAGTTCTCCTGTTTGGGTAATCGGATTATTTCATGAAGGGACCCCAGTTGGGCTCCCGGATGTCGCCTGCCTGGGTTGTAACGCGCTGCTTGATTCGGCCATCGACCGAGACCACCGCCAAGGTGCCGCGCCGGCCGCCCGACTCGGTCGCGTACATGATGTACTTGCCGTTCGGCGAGAAGCTGGGCGATTCGTCCTTGGTGGTATCTGACAGGCGAAGTTCCTGGTTGGTGGCCAGGTCCAGCACATAAAGCTGGAAGCGGCCGTCGCGACGCGAGATGTACGCGAGCGACTTGCCATCCGGGGAGATGCGCGGGCTGATGTTGTAGGTGCCGTTGAAGGTCACGCGCTGGGCGTTGCCGCCGCTGGCGGGCATCCGGTAGATCTGCGGGCCGCCGCTGCGGTCGCTGGTGAAATAAATCGACTGGCCGTCGGCGGAGAACTGCGGTTCCGTGTCGATGCCGTCGGTATTGGTCAGGCGCTGCAGGTTGCTGCCGTCGGCGTTGACGGTATAGACCTGCGTCAGGCCGTTGCGTGCGAGCGCAATGGCGATCTTGTTGCCGTCGGGCGACCAGGAAGGCGCGGAGTTGCTGCCCTTGAAGTTGGCGACCACCGTGCGCTGGCGGGTCACCAGGTTCTGCACATAGACCACCGGCTTCTTGTTCTCGAACGACACGTAGGCGACGCGGGTGCCGTCGGGCGACCATGCCGGCGAGATGATGGGTTCGTTCGAACGCAGCGCGACGTTGACGCCTTCGCCGTCGGCGTCGGCCACTTCCAGCCGGTATTCGTTGCCGACCTTGGTCACGTAGGCGACCCGGGTGGCGAAGGCGCCGCGCACGCCGACCAGTTTTTCGTAGATGTCGTCGGCGATCTTGTGGCCGGTCACACGGGTGAATTGCGGCGCCGCGGCCAGCGCCAGCGCGGAAAGTTGGCTGGACTTCACCGTGTCGAGCAGGCGGTAGCGCACGTCGAACCGGCCGTCGGCCAGCCGCTGCACGCTGCCGACCACCAGCGCCTCGGCGCCGCGCGCCTTCCATTCGCCATAGTTGACCTGCGCGGCGTCCGAGATGACGCCGGCGTCCATCACCTTGAACATGCCGCTGCGCTCGAGGTCGGCGCGGATGATGGCGCTGACCTGTTGCGGCGCGATCGATTCGTCGGCGAAGCTGGCCACCGCGATCGGGATCTGCTGTGCGCCGACGCCGGCGATCTCCACCCGCAACTGGGCGTGCGAGAGCGGCGCCGCCAACAGGCTGGACACAGCGAGGGCGGCCACGGCGACCGCGCGTACGAGTAATTTTCTTGTCATGGCTTACTGGTCCTTCGGTTTGTGGGAGACAGTGAATCCGGACGGCGCCCGTCCGGAGTTATCGGGCGGGAAGGGCTGCGACTTCTCGATCGCGCGCCGTACCGCCTCGTCGAATCCGGGCACGCCGGAGCCTTTGACCTTCCTTATGCCGCGCACCGAGCCGTCGGGCAGCAGGTCGACTGCGTATTCCACCGCCGGGTTGTTGGCGAGTTCATCGGGCACGTTGAACACGGTGTTGGAGCGGATCTTGCCGGCCACCTTGGCCGCATAGCCTGCATCGCCCCGCGACGGACCCTGCGAGCGGGCCGCCTGGCCGCTGCCGCCGGAACCCGTGGCTTGCGCCGTCATGCGGGCCAGGTCCTCGACGCGGCGCTGCTCGGCGGCCTCGGCCTCGGCCTTGGCCTGGGCCCGCTTCTTCTCGGCTTCGGCCTGCTTGCGCTTGGCTTCGGCTGCCTCGGCCAGCTCACGTTTTTTTTCTTCCTCGGCCTCGCGCTTTTGCGCTGCCTGCTGTTCCAGCTTGCGCTCGCGCTCGGCTTCGAGGCGCCGTTCCTTGTCGGCTTCGGCCCTGGCCAATTCCTTCTTGCGCGCGTCGGCCTGTTCCTTCTTTTCCTGCGCCAGTTTCTGCGCCGCGCGCTCTTCGCGTTCCTCTTCCTCGCGCCGTTCCTTTTCTTCCTTCAGGCGCCGCTTCTTTTCCTGCTCCAGCGCGATGTCGGGATTCGGCGCCGGTTTCTCGACCGGACGCTCGACCGGCGGCGGCGCCGGCTGCGGCTTCGGCGCTTCGACCACGCGCGCCGGCGGCGGCGGCGGCTGCACCGGCTCCGGCTCCGATTGCGGCTTGGGTGCGGCCTGCTGCGCCTGCGGGCTCCAGATCTCGGCCTCGACCGCGGTCGGCGTCTCGTTCTGCCAGCGCACGCCTATCCACAGCAGCGCCAGCAGCGCCAGGTGCACCAGCACCGCCAGCGTGAATGAACGCCAGCCGCCAGGCTCCTTGGGTATGGTGTACGGTGTCGCGTCTTTCATGGACTGTTAGCGGGTAGCCAGGCCGACACGGTTGAAACCGATCTTCTTGGCCTCCGACACCATCTGTATGACTTCGTCGTATTTGATGTTCTTGTCAGCCGCGATCATGATCGCCAGCTCGCCGTCCTGCGCATGCATGTCGCGCATGCGCTTCACCAGTTCGGCACGGCTGTTGACGGTCTGCTGCTTCATCGGGTTGCTACCGCCGGTGATGCCGATGCTGGCGGCTTCGTCCGGCTTCAGCGCGATCTGGATATACGCCGGCGGCGGCAGCGCCGACTTGCCGGCGGTGGGAAGGTTGATGACGCTCGGGTTGACCATGGGCGCGGCGGCCATGAAGATCACCAGCAGCACCAGCATCACGTCGATATACGGCACGACATTGATCTCGGCCTTGAACTTGCGCGAGCGGCCGCCGCGCATCGATGAATTGGCCATCAGCGCGCCTGCCTTTGCAGAATGTTGGAAAACTCTTCGATGAAGGTTTCGAAGCGGATGGCCAGGCGGTCGATGTCATGCGAATAGCGGTTGTAGGCCACCACTGCCGGGATCGCCGCGAACAGGCCGATGGCGGTTGCGATCAGCGCTTCGGCAATGCCGGGCGCAACCGTCGCCAGCGTTGCCTGCTGCACGTTGCCGAGGCCGCGGAATGCATTCATGATGCCCCAGACCGTGCCGAACAGGCCGACATAGGGCGACACCGAACCGACCGAGGCCAGGAAGGCCAGGTGCGACTCCAGCGCGTCCATCTCGCGCTGGTAAGCCGCGCGCATGGCGCGGCGGGCGCCTTCCAGCGGGCCGGCGCCCTGGGCGTCGCCACGCGGCGTGCTGGCGCGGGCTTTCATGAATTCGCTCATGCCGGACTCGAAGATGCGCTCCAGCGCGCCGCTGTCGTTCTTGTGCTGCCGGCGCGAGGAGGTGGCGTCCTGGTACAACGCGTCGAGGCTGCCGCCGGACCAGAACAGGCGCTCGAATTCCTCGGTCTGGGCGCGCGCGCTGCGAATGGCGAACATCTTGCGGAAGATATAGGTCCAGCTCATGGCCGACACGGCCAGCAGCAGCGCCATGACCAGCTGCACCAGGATCGACGCATTGGAAATCAGGGAAACGAATGAAAGATCGGCAGTGGGGGTCATGGATTGAGCTGGTTGGTCAGGACTGGTTCTTCAATTGGGCAGTGACGCCTGCATCCGTACAAACAGGCATACGGCATGCGATTGTCGGGGCGGGGTTCATGCGGCGCTAATCTTGATCTGGTCGAGGACGCGGGCCGGGATCGCTCCCGGGCGCAGGGTTTTGGTGTCGACGCAGGCAATCTTGATCCGGCCGCTGCACAAGCGCTGGCGACCGTCCGGCGTTTCGCGCCATGCTTCCTGGAAAAATTGCACGGATGCAGCGCCAAGGCGTTCGACTACCACGCTCACGACGAGTTCATCGTCCAGTCGCGCCGGCGCATGGTAGTCCAGCGCGGTGCTTCGCACAACAAACATCATGCCCATTTCCTGCGCCAGCGCCTGCTGGCCCACGCCCGCGGCGCGCAGCCACTCGGTGCGGGCACGTTCGAAGAATTTCAGGTAGTTGGCATAGAAGACAATGCCGCCGGTGTCGGTATCTTCGTAATAGACGCGGATAGGCCAGGTGAATTCTGCTGCGGACATCGAACGATCTTTCCGAACTTTCCTTTATGAAACGGGCCTATGTTGCGGCGCACACATTCTACTACTGTGCGCGTTTGATGGTAAACGCCGAGAAACCCTGGCAGGTGGGCATCATTTCGATCACGTTGATATTCACGTGCGGCGGCAGGGTGGCAATCCAGTAGGCGGCCTCGGCAATGTCGGCGGCGGTCAGCGGCGTCGTGCCTTCGTAGATTTTGGCGGCGGCGGCATCGTCGCCACGCAGGCGCACATTGGAAAACTCGGTGCCGCCGCACAGGCCGGGAGCGATATTGGTCGCCCGCACGCCGGTGCCGGTCAGGTCGGCGCGCAAGTTCAGTGTGAACTGGTCGACGAAGGCCTTGGTCGCGCCGTAGACGTTGCCGCCCGGGTAAGGGTAGGCGCCGGCAATCGAGCCGATGTTGATCACCAGGCCGCTGCCGCGCGCCACCATTTGCGGCAGCACCTGCCGGGTCATGGTCACGAGGCCCTTGCAGTTGGTGTCTATCATGGTTTCCCACTCTTCCAGCGAGGCGTTCTGCGCCGGTTCCACGCCCAGCGCCAGCCCGGCATTGTTGACCAGGACGTCGATATCCTTCCACCCGGCCGGCAACGCAGCCAGTACTGCGTTGATCGAGTCCTTGCTGGTGACGTCCAGCTCGACCGGCAGCAGTGCCGCACCGAGTTCCGTTGCGAGCGCGTCCAGGCGGTCCTTGCGGCGGGCGGCGGCGACCACCTTGTGGCCATGCTGGACGAACTTGCGCGCCATTTCGGCGCCGAAGCCAGCGCTTGCGCCGGTAATCAGGACTATCATCACATTCCTCGAATCGGGTTGTATATCTGGCAAACGCACCGGAAAGGGCACGTAAAAGTCCGAAATTGTAGCCCAAAGGACATGCGCCCGCAGGTGCGGCGGCGCACCAATCTTGCCCAAAGCCTGCTGCTAACTTACAATGCGCGAACCATTTCGTCTCACGTGACTGGCGAAATGCCGGGTTCTTCGCCCGGCAGAAGGTGGGCATCCACCGGGAAGCGTGAGATTTCAATAGCCGTGCGCCTGGGCAGCCAAGATGGTAAGCAGGTTGAGGCTGCCCGTCATTCCCCGCGCATTCCGGCTGGCTCTCATCCAATTGCACCGTGTGCTGTCCGTCATTCCCGATTGGAGTATTCCATGTTTGCCAAAGACCAAACCATCGCCAAAGTCGATCCCGAACTCTGGTCCGCCATCCAGCTTGAAAACACCCGCCAGCAGGAACACATCGAACTGATCGCGTCGGAAAACTATACGTCGCCGGCCGTGATGGAAGCCCAGGGCAGCCAGCTGACCAACAAGTACGCGGAAGGCTATCCGGGCAAGCGCTATTACGGCGGCTGCGAGTACGTCGATGTCGCCGAGACCCTGGCCATCAACCGGCTCAAGGAACTGTTCGGCGCCGAAGCCGCGAACGTCCAGCCCAATTCCGGCTCGCAGGCCAACCAGGGCGTGTTCTTCGCGATGTTGAAGCCAGGCGACACCATCATGGGCATGTCGCTGGCCGAAGGCGGCCACCTGACCCACGGCATGGCGCTCAACATGTCGGGCAAGTGGTTCAACGTGGTGTCCTATGGCCTGAACGAAAAGGAAGAGATCGACTACGAGGCAATGGAGCGCCTGGCGCGCGAGCACAAGCCCAAGCTGATCATCGCCGGCGCCTCCGCCTACTCGCTGCGCATCGACTTCGAACGCTTCGCCAAGGTCGCAAAGGAAGTCGGCGCCTATTTCATGGTGGACATGGCGCACTACGCCGGTCTGATTGCCGCCGGCGTCTACCCGAACCCGGTGCCGCATGCCGACTTCGTCACGTCGACCACGCACAAGTCGCTGCGCGGCCCGCGCGGCGGCGTGATCCTGATGAAGGCCGAGTTCGAGAAAGCCATCAATTCGGCGATCTTCCCCGGCATCCAGGGCGGCCCGCTGATGCACGTGATCGCCGGCAAGGCGGTGGCGTTCAAGGAAGCGCAGGCGCCCGAGTTCAAGGCCTACCAGCAGCAGGTGGTGAAGAACGCGGCGGCGCTGGCCAACACGCTGATCGAACGCGGCCTGCGCATCGTTTCCGGCCGCACCGAGTCGCACGTGATGCTGGTCGACCTGCGCGCCAAGAAGATCACCGGCAAGGAAGCCGAGGCCATCCTCGGTTCGGCCCACATCACCTGCAACAAGAATGCGATTCCGAATGACCCGGAAAAGCCGTTCGTGACCTCCGGCATCCGCCTCGGCAGCCCGGCCATGACCACCCGTGGTTTCGGCGAGGCCGAAGCGGTCAAGGTCGGCAACCTGATCGCCGACGTGCTCGATAATCCGCATGACGCTGCGACCATCGACCGCGTCAAGGCCGAAGTGAAAAAACTGACCGACGCCTTCCCGGTCTACGCTGCCTGAACAGCGGCATGGCGGCGCCGCCTGCGGTTGCAGAAGCCGACAGGCGGCCCTTATACTCGGTGTCAACCCTTCAGCACTTGTCGCTCCGGTGCCCGCGCCATGAAATGTCCTTTCTGCCAGCACGAAGACACGCAAGTCCTCGACACCCGGGTGTCGGAGGAAGGCGACAGCATCCGTCGCCGGCGCCGGTGCAATCTTTGTGAAAAGCGGTTCACGACCTATGAGCGGGTCGAGCTGGCAATGCCGGTCATCGTCAAGAAGAACGGCAGCCGCACCGACTTCGAACAAGCCAAGTTGCGCGCCAGCATGATGCTGGCCCTGCGCAAGCGCCCGGTGCCTGCCGAGCAGGTGGACGCCGCGATCCAGCGCATCGAGGAAAAGCTGCGCTCCAGCGGCCAGCGCGAGGTGCCGTCCGGCCAGGTCGGCGAACTGGTGATGCGCGAATTGCAGCGTTTGGACAAAATTGCCTACATACGCTTCGCCTCGGTGTATCGCAGTTTCAAGGACGTGGCCGAATTCCACGAAGTCATTGCGGAATTCGACCAGGAACGCAAGAAGTAGCCGGTAGCAAGTCGCCAACGCAGCACATCTTCAACGCTTCCCTGATTAGTCTCCTCGTAGTCTGCCTTGCTGCGCGTGCCCCTGGGCCGCAGTCAACCTCGTGCCGTTTTGCCTGACCCGCACAGCCGCTTCTGCGCCTGGCGGTAACTGCCGGAGCGCCTGGCCATGGTCAACCCAGCAAGCCTGACTACGCGTGGCTTTACCCTGATCGAAGTACTGGTGGCGCTATGCCTGCTGTCGCTTGCCTCCCTGGGCATCGCCAGCCTGCAATGGCGCTCGCTGCAGGCGACGCACCAGTCGTCGCTGCATCGGACGGCCATGCAGCTTGCCGCCGACATCGCCGATGAACTGCGTGCCGGGACGGCGACCGACGCGCAGGCGCAGGCGGCATGGATAGCGCGCGCCGCCGCTGCGCTTCCCGGCGGACGGGCCGTCATCTGCCGCGATGCCTCGCCCTGGGACGACGCAGCGGGCGCCTACCGCTGGACCTGTGAACCGGCTGCCGGACCCTTGCTGGTGAAAGTCGCGTGGCAGGAAGGCGGCAGTGCACCGCCTGCGCCGCTGCTGGTCGTGCCGGTGGCGCCGGCGCAGCCATGAGACGGCGCGCTGCGGGCCTCGCGCTTTCCGAACTGCTGGTCGCCCTGGCGATCGGCCTGGTGCTGATCCTTGTCGCGACCGCGCTGTTGATGCTGGTTCGGAGCACGTACCTGCTGATCGACGACCGTTCGCGCATCGAGGAAAGCGGCCGTTTCGCTGTCGGGATCGTCAGCCATGCCGTGCGGCAGGCCGGATACCGTGACTGGAGCGCTGCCGGTGCATCAGAGGCCGACTGGCTTGCGGTCAGCGGCCTGGACGCACGGTCGCTGAAAGAAGCGCCGAATGCCATCGACGGGCCTTACGGCTCGACGGTCAATGGCAGCGACGTGCTGGCATTGCGCTTCGACGGCAACGCCAGCGGCAGTGGCGACACGGCGATGACGAACTGCGCCGGCGCCAGCGTGCAGGCCGACATGCCCGGGGCCGGATGGAGCATTTTCTACATCGCCAACGACACCGCCGGCGAGCCGGAGTTGCGCTGCAAGTACCGGAGCGGCAACGGCTGGAACGCGGAGGCGCTGGTGCGCGGCGTCGAAGCCTTCCAGGTCCTTTATGGACTCGACGCCGACGACAGCGGCAACGCGCCGCGCCGCTATCTCGCCGCCAGCGTCGTTGCCGCCGAGCCGGACGGATGGCAGCGCGTGTCGGCCGTGAAGGTTGCCATGCTGGTGCGGGGGAGCTATCCCGGGCCGGTCCGCTCACGCCGTTACGACCTGTTCGGCGCCGGCCATGTCGATGCCGCCGACCGCGGCGTGCGCATAGAGGAAACCCAGCTGCCGCTTGCCAGCCGCGGCCTGCCGCGCCAGGTCCATGCGGCCACTGTTTTCCTGCGCAATCGGAATGGATCGGGATCGTGAAGCGCTGCCGCGGCGCCGCCCTGCTGATGTGCATGCTGATGATCGTCGTCGCCGCGCTACTCGGCATGTCCGGTGCGCGGATTGCGCTGCAGGACGAGCGGGCAGGGCGGAACGACCGCGACCGCGCGCTGGCATTCCAGGCCGCGGAAGCGGCCCTGCTCGACGCCCAGCTCGACATGGAGCAAAAGCCGGACACGCCGCGGGGCGCGCTGTTCGCCATCGCCGGGCCACGTTTTCCAGTGGGCTGCGGCAAGGCCGGCTTCCTGCGCGGGCTGTGCGACGGCAAGGTTGAAGACGCTGCCTGGCAGCGGATCGACTTTACCGACGACACCTCGGCAAGCGCCCACACCGCTGCGTACGGGCAGTTCACCGGCCAGGCCATGCAGGCCGGCGCCGGCCCGTTGCAGCAACGCCTTCCGCGCTACCTGATCGAATCTTTTGTCGACCGGCGCGCCGGCGCCGCGGCCGACCTTGTCGCCAGCGACCGCCTCTATCGCATCAGCGCAGTGGGTTTCGGCTCGCAGGATGGCACCCGCGTACTGCTGCAGGCGTGGTATCGCCGCGGCGGGGCGCCCTAGCATGCGGCGCTTCCTGCCCGCCATGCTCCTGGCCGCCGCCCACGGCGCACCGGCCATGCCGGTGCTGAAGCTGGCCAGCGCCGCCGAACTGGCCCGTGCCGGCGCCTGCGTGGCGGTCGTCACCGATTCCACCGGCAACATGCTGTACCAGGCTACGGCGGGCGCCGCTGGGCTGGAAGGCGAACTGGCTGCGTATCCATTGCAGCGCGATGCGGCAGGCCGGCCGGTAATCGCTGCGCAACCGTTGTGGAATGCCGCCAGCCTGCTCGACGCGCGTGACCCGGGGACACGCCAGCTTTTCACCGCGCAGCAGGACGGCACGCGGCTGCGCACCATTGCGCTCGAATGGCAGGCGCTGGATGCGGCGCAGCGCGCATTGTTGGCGGACGACGGCATGGGCGTAGCGGCACATCAGCGGCTGGCCTACCTGCGCGGCGAGCGGGCGATGGAAGCAAGCCGGCCAGGTGGGAGGCTGCGGCCGCGCCGCAGCCTGCTGGGCGCCACGGTAGCCGGTGCGCCGCTGTTCGTCCCACCGGCAACGGCTGTCGACGATACGCGGCTGGCCGCGTTCATGAGCGCGGCCAGCCGCCGCCCGGCAACGATTTACCTGCAGGCGAATGACGGCATGCTGCACGCGTTCGACGCTGCGACCGGGGCCGAGCTGTTCGCCTATCTGCCTCAGGCGCTGCAGCCATACTGGCCGCGCCTGTCCACGTCCGCCCATGCCGCCAGCCCGTATGCCGATGGCGGCATCGCTGCAGCCGGCGCGCAGGTCTTCGGCACCCGGAAAACCGTGCTGGTGGGCGGGCTGGGAAGTGCGGCACAGGGCTTGTTCGGGCTCGATATCAGCGACCCATCGCGCTTTGGCCAAGGGGGTGGCGTCCTGTTCGAATTCACCGACAGGGACGACCCGGACATCGGCAATATCTTCAACGCCCCGGCGATTGCCCGCTTTCGTACCGGAGCGGCGACCCAGGGCGACTTCGTCGTGGCGGCATCGGGCTACAACAACAACCGGGCCGATGGCGAAGGGCGCTCCAGTACGGCCGGGCCTGGCGTGCTGTTCCTGCTGTCGCTGGACCGGGACGTGGGCGAGCCGTGGCAACTCGACCGCAATTACTTCAAGTTCATGCTGCCGGCAGCCAGCGACGCAGTGCCAAACGGCCTGGCCCAGCCGGCGCTGGTGCCATTTGCCGATGGCAGCGTGCAGTCCGCCTTTGCCGGCGACCTCCAGGGACAGGTCTGGCGACTCGACCTCGGGGCCGGCGCACCCTGGGCCGGACAGGCGGCAACGCCGATGTTCGCCGCGCGCGATGCTCTCGGCAAGCGGCAGCCTGTGACCACGCCGCTGCGCGTGGTCCATGCCGGGCAAGGGATGCTGCTGCTGTTCGGCACCGGCCGGCTGCTGGAAGCGGCCGATGCCGACGACAAGTCCATGCAATCCTTTTATGCGGTGTCCGACCAGATAAAGACGCCGCCAACCGCAAGCCGCGCGATGCTGGCCCGCAGGGCGCCTGTCGCCGATGGCAATAGCGCTGGCGCTTATCGGCTGGAAAGGCAGGCTTCGTCTCCATCGGGCTGGGTGCTGGATTTTCCGCTGCCTGGCGAACGCATCGTTGCCAGCCCGGCGCTGGTGGACGGCAGGCTTTACTTCGCCACCTTGCGGCCCGGCGCGGCAGCGTGCGCGCCTGCCGGCGGCCTGTATCAGCTGGACGCGCTTGCCGGCGAGCCGCCGGCGTCCGCAACCGCACCATGGCTGGGGCTGCAGGTCATTCCTGGCCGCACACTGGCGGTCGTTCCGGGACGGGGGCCGGCTTCTCCGGGTGGGGCGTCCGGCCCGGGCGCACCCGCAAGCGACGCGCTGCTGGGCGCCGGCGCCGGCAAACCGGTACCGCTTATCCTGAAAAAAAGCCGTAGCGGCAGGCTGGGATGGCGCGAAGTGCGCGACTGGGAGGCAAGACCCAATGCGAACTTGCCGAAGTAGACTTGCTGCCTCGACTGGTCATACGCTGATCGAAATCACGATCGTGCTGGGCATCATGGCCGTGATGACGGCGGCGGCGATGCAGGGATGGCAGCACCTGCTGCGCCGGCAGCAGCGTGCGGAAGCGAAGGCGGCAGTGCTCCAGGTCATGCAGCAGCAGGAAAGCCATCGGTCGCGCCATGGTCGCTACCAGCCTTTCGACATCACCTCGCCGGGGTCGTTCAAATGGCATTCCGGCCCCACGCCTGCACAGAGCGCCTATGCCATCAGCGCTGTCGCTTGCGCCGGCATGTCGACAGCGCGCTGCGTCACCGTGCTGGCGCAACCCGGCGGCCCCGGCGTCAGGCCCGGTCATGGCGACGCCGATTGCGGCGTGCTGCGCCTGGATAGCCTCGGTGTGCAGCAGGCGGACGGCGGTGCCGCATGCTGGTGAAGCCCGTGCGCGGCGGCCATACCCTGGCAGAGCTGCTGTTCGTGCTGGCCATCGCCGCGCTTCTTGCCGGCCTGGCCATGCCTGCGTTGCGCGGCTTGCTGCAGCAGCACCGGTTAGGCACCACCGTCAACGACTTCCTCGCCGCCCTTACGCTGACTCGTTCCGAAGCGGTGCGCCGCAGCGCCCAGGTGGTGTTGCTGCCAGCGGGCGAGGACTGGGCCAGCGGCTGGGTGGTCGCGGTTGACCGCAACGCCAACTTGCAGTACGACGCCGGCGACGAACTGCTCTACCGCCATGGGCCGCCGCCCGTCGATGTCGCCATCAGCAGCAGCTTTACCGACAACAGCCGGCCCTACCTGGCATATGGTGCAGGCGGGCAAAGCCGCAGCAGGACGGGTGCGGCACAAGCTGGTTCCTGGCAGTTCAGCTGCGGCGGCCAGCACCGCCGCATCATCGTCAACTTCGTTGGCCGCCCACGCAGCTGCAACCCGGATACCGGCAAGCCGCCTTGCTAGAGCAGATTCATGCTGGCTTGCGCCAGAAGCGCCACTTCTGCGCAGCGACAGTTGCCGTTGGCCCCGCGCAGCGACAGTTGCTGTTGCCGTTGCTGTTGCCGTTGCCTTTGACGCGGTTTTTGACGTGGGTCCCCGTTGATGACGCCACGTCGCTGGTGCCG
>CAUQYP010000058.1:0-20880 GCA_963522035.1 uncultured Noviherbaspirillum sp.
GCAACTGTCGCTGCGCGGAACGTCAAGAGCAACCGCAACTGTCGCTGCGCGGAAGGAATGCTTCTCGTGGCAGCCGGCTAAAGCAAGCCAGCATGAAAATGCTCCGGGGGCTACACCGCCGGGCCATGGCCTGCCGTGATTTGCCGCACCTGCTCGAACAGGCAGATTGCGGCGCTGGCAGCAACGTTGAGCGACTCCATTTCACCCAGGTGCGGAATCGCCAGCCTCTGCGTGGCGAGCGCCAGCAGGTCGGGCGAGACACCCTGCCCTTCGTGTCCGAACACCCAGGCAACCGGCTTGCGCAAGTCCGCCTCGTACAGCGTCGCGTCCGCATGCGAACTGGTCGCGAGGACCGGCACGCTGGCGTCACGGACCAGCGCAGCCAGGTCGGCCTGTTCATGGATTTCAAGCCCGAAATGCGCGCCCATGCCAGCGCGCAACACCTTGGGCGCCCAGGCGAAGGCCGTGCCCGGACCGCAATACACGGCGGCCATGCCTGCAGCCGCGGCGCTGCGCAGGATGGAGCCGACATTGCCCGGGTCCTGTAGATTGTCGAGCAGCACCGCGCTGTGGTCGAGCTTGCCGACGGCGCGGGCCTGCGGCGTATCGATGACGAACAGCAGGTCGATGCCATGTTCGACCTGGCTCAGCGCATGGAACAGCGCGTCGGGCAGCACGATGCATTGCGTGCCAACACAGCGTTTTACCAGCGCCGCCACTTCCGGGTTGTCCTGCGCGCTTTCGCCGACCACGCACAACGGCGGCAGCCCGCACTGGGACAGGTAGGCGCTGCACAGGTGCACGCCGTCCAGCAAGGTCCGTTGCGCGCGCCGCCGCGCCTGCGAACTGGTCGCCAGGTGCTTCAGTTCCTTGTACAGCGGATTGTCGCGTGAGCTGATTGCCTTCAGGCTCATGAGGCAGGTCCCAGCAGTGCCCTTACCGGCGCGTAGGATCGCCGGTGCACCGGCGAGACGCCATGCTGCTGCAGGCGTTCGAGGTGCATGGCGGTCGGGTAACCCTTGTGCTGGTCGAAGCCGTACTGCGGATAGGTCCGGTGCAGGTCGAGCAGCGCGGCGTCGCGTCCGGTCTTGGCAAGGATGGATGCGGCGGAAATAGCGTCGACCAGGTCGTCGCCGCCGACGATGGGCACGCAACGCACGGTTGACGGCGGACAGCGGTTGCCATCGATCAGCGCCAGCGTGGGCGCATGGCGCAGGCCGTCGATCGCGCGGCGCATGGCCAGCATGGTTGCATGCAATATGTTGAGTTCGTCGATTTCCGACTCGCAGCATTGCGTCACCGACCACGCCAGTGCGTCGCGGCGAATGAGTATCGCCAGTTCGTCGCGGCGGGCGGCGCTCAGTTTCTTCGAGTCACGCAGGCCGGGAATGGGCCGCGACGGGTCGAGTATGACAGCAGCCGCGAACACCGGGCCGGCCAGCGGACCGCGGCCGGCTTCGTCCACTCCGCAAATGATTTCGCCCGCGTAGTCGAGCAGAGGTAAGGTCAGCTTGCCTGTCGTCTTCATCACAAACGTCCCTGGTTGGCAGCGATCAGGTCCAGCACCGCCTGTGCCCCAAGGCGCGCCGTGTCGCGCAGCAGTGCGTGGTGCATTTCCACAAAGCGCTGCACCAGTCGCCGGCGGCCGGTTTCATCGTCCAGTTGGCGCCACAGCGCGTCGGCAATCGCTTCCGGCGTTGCAGCATGCTGCAGCAGTTCGGGCACCAGGAATTCGCGGGCCAGGATATTTGGCAAGCCTACCCAGGGCTGATAACCCATGTGCCGCATCAGCTGCCAGGAAGCGGCCATCATTTTATAGGCAATCACCATCGGCTTCTTGAACAGCGCCACTTCCAGCGTAGCGGTACCGGACGCGACCAGCACCGCATCGGCGGCGGCAATAACGGTGTGCGACTGGCCATCGACGACCTGCAGCGGCACGTCGGACAGCCCGGCCGCTGCCAGCAGGCTTTCAAAGTAACGGCGCTGGTTGTCACCTGCCATCGGCACGACGAAACGCATGCCGGGCTCGCGCGCAAGCAGCAGCCTGGCTGCGCCGATGAAGGCAACGCTGTTATACCGGATTTCAGACATGCGGCTGCCCGGCAGTATGGCCACGACCGGCCCCTTGCCGTGCAGGCCCAGCGCCGTGCGGGCAGCCGCCACGTCCGGCTGCATCGGTATCACTTCGGCCAGCGGATGCCCGACATAGGTCGCCGGTATGCCGGCGCTGCGGTAGATCGCTTCCTCGAACGGAAATATCACCAGCATGTGCGAGACCGCCCGCGCAATCTTCGTGATGCGGCCGCGGCGCCAGGCCCAGATCGACGGACTGATGAAATGCATGGTGGGAATGCCGGCCTGCTTCAGCCGCGCTTCCAGCCCGAGATTGAAGTCCGGGGCATCGACGCCGATGAAGGCGGCCGGTTTTTCCGCCAGCAGGCGGCTGCACAGCGCGTTCTGGATCGCCTTGATCTCGCGATAATGCGCGAGCACTTCGAACAGCCCGCGCACTGCCAGTTTTTCCATCGGCCAGTTGCTGACGAAACCATGCTCGGCCATGCGCTCACCGCCGATGCCGTGCAGCCGCGCGTCCGGCCGCAGCACCCGCAAGCCGGACAGCAGGCGCGCCGCCAGCAGGTCGCCGGACGGCTCGCCGGCCACCAGCGCAATGGTCAGGTCAGCGGACGATGCCACGGGAAGCGCTGTCGAGGAAAGCGCGCAGGGTCGACAGGTGGGCGGCCGCCTTGCCCTGCAGGCCAGCCTCCTGCGCCGCCAGCGCTGCCTTCGTTTCCTCAAGGGTAAGGCCGGACTTGTAGATGAGCTTGTAGGCGCTGCGCAGCGCGGCGATTTCATCGGAAGCGAAGCCGCGTCGCTTCAGGCCTTCGATATTGAGCCCGCGCGCCGCAATCGGGGTGCCGGCAGCCAGCACGAAGGGCGGCACGTCCTGCGACAGGCTGGCGTTCATGCCGACAAAGGCATGCTCGCCGATCTTGCAGAACTGGTGAACCGCGGCGAAGCCGCTCATGATCACCCAGTCGCCGACGTGGACATGACCGGCCAGCGTGGCATTGTTGGAAAAGATCGTGTTGCTGCCGACCTGGCAGTCGTGGGCGATGTGCACATACGCCAGGATCCAGTTGTCGTTGCCCAGGCGGGTCACCCCGGCATCCTGCACGGTGCCGAGGTTCAGGCTGCAGAATTCCCGCAGGGTATTGCGGTCGCCGATTTCCAGCCGGGTCGGTTCACCGCGATATTTCTTGTCCTGCGGCGCCGCGCCCAGCGAGCAGAACTGGTAGATCACGTTGTCGCGGCCGATCGTGGTGTTGCCCTCGATGACCACGTGCGATGCAATGCGGGTGCCGGCCCCGATCCGTACATTGGGACCGATGACCGAATAAGGACCGACGGCCACCGACGCATCGAGTTCGGCGCCGGCGTCCACCAGTGCGGTCGGGTGGATCAGGGCCATTACTGTCCCGCTGGCTGGCTGGCGTCGGCGCTGCTGCGCATCGTGCACATCAGTTCCGCTTCCAGCGCGGTCTCGCCATCCACCGTGCCGCGCGCCTTGAACTTGTAGATGCCGCGCGAGGAACGAAGAATCTCCACTTCCATGCGCAGCTGGTCGCCGGGGCCGACCGGACGCTTGAAGCGCGCCGCATCGATGCCGACAAAATAGACGACGGACGTGCTGTCCGGCTTCCTTCCCATTGTCAGGAAGGCAAGCAGCGCTGCGGACTGGGCCAGCGCTTCGATCATCAGCACGCCGGGCATGACGGGCTTATGCGGAAAGTGGCCGCTAAAGTATTCTTCATTGGCAGTGACATTCTTGATTGCCACGATGGACTTGCCCAGTTCGTAGTCCAGCACCCTGTCGACCAGCAGCATCGGGTAGCGGTGTGGCAGGTATTCCTTGATCTGGTTGATGTCCAGGCTGTTCATGGTAGGTTCTTTCACTTTTCTTTTTTATTCTGGACGGTGAGAAGGGCAACGGTCTTTTCGAGTTCGCGCAAGCGGCTGCGCATGGCGCCGAGATTGCGGACGATGGCTGCGGACTTCTCCCACTCCGCGTTGGTGGCAAGCGGGTAGAAGCCCGTATATTGCCCGGCCTGGGCAATCGAGCGGCTTACCACGCTGCCGGAGGAAATATGCACATTGTCTGCAATCGTCAGGTGTCCGAGCACCATGGCCGCGCCGCCGAACGTGCAATGCTTCCCGATGATCGCGCTGCCAGCGACGCCGACGCAACCGGCCATCGCCGTATGCGCGCCGATCCGGCAGTTGTGGCCAATCTGTATCTGGTTGTCGAGCTTGACGCCGTCCTCGATGACAGTGTCGGCCAAGGCGCCGCGGTCGACGGTGGTGTTGGCGCCGATCTCGACGTCGTCGCCGATGACCACGCGGCCAGTCTGGGGAATCTTGATCCAGGCGCCGTCCTCGTTGGCAAAACCGAAGCCATCGGCGCCAATGACCGCACCCGAATGCAAGATGCCGCGCTCGCCGATCATGCAGGCGGCATGAAAACACACATGCGCATGAAAATGGGTATCGGCGCCGACGACTGCGTCGCGCCCGATGAAGCTGCCGCTGTCAATGACGCAGCGCTCGCCGATCACCGCGCCGGCCTCGACGGTCACATGCGGGCCGATGCTGGCGCTGGCCGCGACACGGGCCGCAGGGTCGACTGCCGCCGTTGCATGCACGCCGGGCGTGCGCGGCGGCGCGGACAATGCCGCGAACCACTGAGCCGCACGGGCGAAATAGGCATACGGACGATCGACCAGGATCCGGGCGCCGGCATATTGCCCGCCGATGCGCTCGCTGTCTTCCCGGTTGAGGATGAGTGCAGCCGCAGCGCTCGCCGTAGCCTGTGCGCGCAACTTGGGATTGGCCAGGAAACTGACATGCTGGCTGCCCGCAGCGTCGAGCGGCGCGATGCCGATGACTTCGCGCGCCGGGTCGCCCACCAGGTCTCCGCCCAAATGAGCCACCAGTTGCCGCAACTGAATTGCCATGGTCCGGCGCCGATTACTTGTTCAGCGCTTTCAGCACCTTGTCGGTGATGTCGATGCGCGGGCTGATATAGACAGCTTCCTGGAACACGATGTCGTATTTTTCCTGTTCGGCGATCTGCTTGATCACACGGTTGGTGCGTTCCAGCACCGTGGCCAGCTCTTCATTGCGGCGCTGGTTCAGGTCTTCGCGGAACTCGCGCTGGCGACGCTGGAAGTCCTTGTCGAGGTCGGCTAGCTCGCGCTGGCGGCGGCCGCGATCGGCTTCGGCGAGCACCGGCGCATCCTTGTCGAGCTTGTCGGCCATGCCTTTCAGGCGCGCGCCCATGTCCTGCAGTTCCTTGTCGCGCTTCGAAAATTCCTGTTCGATCTTCGCATTGGCGGTTTTAGCCGGTGCTGCTTCGCGGAAGATACGCTCCGTGCTGACAAAGCCGACCTTGACCTCCTGGGCTTGCGCCGCACCCATGGTGAGCATGGAGGCGGCCAGCAACGTGGCGCAGCGTGCAACGAGGGCGTGTGTAGGTAAAAACTTCAAGTGGTTTCTCCGCATTTCAAAAGACGCATTATGCCTGCTTTGACTCAGAAGCCGGTGCCGAGCTGGAATTGGAATGGCTGGGTACGGTCGTTTTCCTTGGCGTTGAGCGCCTTGCCAAAGCTGAGCTTGAGCGGGCCGATCGGTGACACCCAGCTAATGCCCACGCCGGCAGATGCCCGCAGGTTGCCCACGCTGATTTTTTCACCGGCCACCGTGTTGAAGACGTTACCCGCGTCGACGAAGGTAAACCAGCGCAGGCTGCGGTCGACGCCGGTACCCGGGAACGGGAACTGGAGTTCCGCATTCAGGATCAGCCGCGCATTGCCGCCGGTAACGTCCACGTCTGCGACCGGGGTAACGGACAGCGACGACCCCTCGTAACCCCGCACCGAGCCGATGCCGCCGGCATAGAAGTTCTTGAACACCGGGTACGGGCGTCCGCTAAATGGGCGGCCGTAATCGATTTCCCCGTTCAGCGCCAGCGTCGACGTCGTAAACAGCGGCTTGAAATACTGGTGCTGGTAGGTCGCGCGGTAGTAACGCAGGTCGCCCAGCAGGGACAGTTCCAGGTTGGCGCGCTGATAGCGCCCAGTGGTCGGAATCAGCGCGCTGTCGCGGCTGTCCCGCTGCCAGGCAACCGTGAACGGGAACGACGTCGTCAGTGCCGAAGCATTCGAGCCGTTGCCGAAGTCCCTGACGTAGGTCTGGTACACCAGCGGGCTGGTGCTGTTGACGTCGACCTCGGTGCGCTCGACGCCGGCGCCGAAGAACACGGTGTCGACTTCCGAGAACGGCACGCCGAAACGGACGTTGCCGCCCAGCGTGCGAACCCGGTAGTCGCCGGTGTTGACCTCGGGCGGCCGGGTCGTGCGGACAAAGGCTTCGTAGCTGCGGCTGACGCCGTCGTCGGTAAAGTAGGGATTGGTCTGGGACAGCGCGATGGTGCGGTTGCGCTTGCTGGTGTTGACATCCAGGCCGATCGTGTTGCCGCTGCCGAACGCATTGGCCTGCTGGATGGAGCCGGTCAGGGTCAGCTTCTCGCTGCTCGAAAAACCCGCACCCAGCGCGATGGCGCCGGTTGGCTTCTCGACGATGTTCATGTTCAAGTCGACCTGGTCGGGCGTGCCCTGCACTTCCGGCGTCTCGACATTGACCTCGGTGAAATAGCCGAGGCGGTCGACGCGGTCGCGCGAGAGCTTGATCTTCGACGCGTCATACCAAGAGCTTTCCAGCTGCCGCATTTCGCGGCGGATCACTTCATCGCGGGTTCGTGTGTTGCCGCCGATGTTGATGCGGCGGACATAGACGCGCTTGCCCGGGTCGATCAGGATGGTGAACGCAACTTCCTTCTTCTCGCGATTGAGCTGCGGGTTCGCATTGACGTTGGCGAATGCATAACCGAAGTTGCCGAGGCGCTCGGAAATCTTCTTGGTGGTGTCGGTCAGCTTGGCGCCCGAATAGACGTCGCCCGGCTTCAGCGTCACCAGCTGGGCCAGCTCGTCCTCGCGGCCGAACATTTCGCCTTCCAGCTTCACGTCCGAAACGCTGTACTTGTCGCCTTCGGTGATGTTGATGGTGACGTAGATGTCCTTGCGGTCCGGTGTGATCGACACCTGGGTCGATTCGACCTGCATCTCGAGGTAGCCGCGATTGAGGTAGAAGGACTTCAGCGCCTCGATGTCGCCGGTCAGCTTCTGCTTGGAATACTGGTCGGACTTGGTGTACCAGCTGAACCAGCCGGGCGTGCTCAGCTTGATCTGGTCGCGCAGTTCCTTCTCGGAGAAGGCCTTGTTGCCGACGACGTTGATCTGGCGGATGCGCGAGACGTCGCCCTCGTCGACCGCGAAGTTGATGTTGACCCGGTTGCGCTCGACCGGCGTGACCGTGGTCGTGATCTGGACGCCGTACAGGCCGCGTGACAGATACTGGCGCTTCAGTTCCTGCTCGGCGCGGTCCAGCAGCGCCTTGTCATAGATGCGCGATTCGCCCAGCCCGATTTCCTTGAGCGCCTTGGTCAGGGTGTCCTTGTCGAATTCCTTGGTGCCGGCAAACTCCACGGCCGCAATCGCCGGACGTTCTTCCACGGTCACCACCAGCACGTCGCCTTCGGCCTCGACCCTGACGTCCTTGAAGAAGCCGGTGGCGTACAGCGCCTTGATCGCGGCCGAGCCCTTGTCGTCGGTAAAGGTGTCGCCAACCTTGACTGGCAGGTAGTTGAAGACGGTGCCGGCTTCAGTGCGCTGTATGCCTTCCACGCGGATGTCGCGCACCGTGAACGGATCGACTGCCAGGGCGGACCCGGAGCAGAGAGCGAAGGCGGCGGCGGCAATCAGGCGACGGGAAAAAAGAGGCAGAAAAGTACGCTCTGAATATAATTTCATTGGCTGTTATTGTGGTTTGGCTGATTGAACTGCTTGGACCGACCGGCGCTGGGGCGCATGCCCCGGGCGCCGGGCCTGGCCTCAGGAGATGAGCCGGACTATGTCGTTGAAGACCGCTACCATCATCAGGGTCATCAGGATGCCGATACCGGCCCGCTGTGCCAGTTCGCCGAAGCGCGGTGGGACGGGTCGCCCGGTCAAAACTTCCAGCGAATAATACAGCAAAAGACCCCCGTCCAACACCGGGATCGGCAGCAAATTCATGACCCCCAGACTGATGCTGATGAAGGCGATAAAGGTCAGATAACTGACCCATCCGATGCGCGCGGTCTGCCCTGCATAGTCGGCGATGGTGATCGGCCCGGTGATGTTTTTCAGGGATGCCTCGCCGATCAGCATGCGGCCCAGCATGCGCAGCGTCATCACGCTGGTGTCCCAGGTTTTCTGGGCGCCGCGCGCCAGGGCCGTCAGCGGCGGCGAACTGGCGGTTACCATTTCGGGCATCATCGCCACTTCAGCCTGGATGCGGCCGATCTGCCCGCCGCCCGCGTCCACCGGCTGCGGCACCACGGTAATGTCGAGCGGCCGGCCATTACGTTCGACGGACACCACCAGCGCCCGTCCCGGCGCGGCCTTGACCATGTCGACGAACATGCCGCCGTCGACGATCGGCGTGCCGTCCACCCTGACGATCAGGTCGCCGCTGCGCAGGCCGTCGCGTGCGGCCGGGCCGCCCGGCGTGAGCGTGCCCAGCGTGGCCGGGGGCCGCGCGAGGTCAATGCCCAGCTGCGGCATGAAGTCGGACTCGAGCTCCGACGGCGACACGGTATCGACCGGCAGAACCACGGTAGCGCGGCTGCGGCCATCGGCGGCGGCCGGGTCGGGCCGTTCCACTTCCATGCTTGCCGGCGTGCGGTTGATCGCCGACTGCAGCAGGGTCCAGCGCAGGTCGGACCAGAGCTGCACCTTCTCGCCGTTGACTGCGGTCACCAGTTCGCCGCCACGCAGGCCGGCGTCGTAGGCTGCGGTGTTCTGCGGCACTGCGCGCAGGCGCGGCGCGGGTTCGGGTATGCCGTGCATGTAGAGGCCGGCGAACACCAGGATGGCGAGGATGAAATTGGCAAGCGGGCCGGCAGCGACGATCGCGATGCGCTTCCATACCGACTGGATCGTGTACTCCCGCTTCAGGTCGGCGGCCGGCACGTCGGCCATGTTGCCTTCGCGGGCATCGAGCATCTTCACGTACCCGCCCAGCGGCAGCAGCGACACCGCCCATTCGGTCTGGTCCGGGCCGAAGCGGCGCGACCAGACGATCTTGCCCATGCCGACCGAGAACCGCAGCACCTTGACGTTGCACCAGCGGGCGACCCAGTAATGCCCCAGCTCGTGCACGACTACCAGCACGCCGAGGACGACGACAAAGGCAAGCAGGGTTTGCAGCAGCATCATGATTTCAGGTACTCCCGGGCAGCGTCGCGTGCGCGCCGGTCCTGCGCCAGCAGGCCGGCCATTTCGGTTACCGGTTCATGCGGAACCGTGTCCATTACCCTGGCAATGAGCTGGTCTATCATGCGAAATCCGATCTGGCGATTGAGGAAGGCGTCGACGGCGACTTCATTGGCCGCGTTCATCAGCGCCGGCGCCGAGCCGCCGGCCTGCAGCGCATCATACGCGAGTTTCAAACACGGAAACCGCTGCAGGTCGGGCCGCTCGAAGCGCAGCTGGGCGATGGCGGTCAGGTCCAGCGGCGCCACGCCGGAGGCAATGCGCTCCGGGTAGGCCAGCGCATGCGCGATCGGCGTGCGCATGTCCGGGTTGCCCAGCTGCGCCAGCACCGAGCCGTCGACATAGGACACCATCGAGTGGATCACGCTTTGCGGATGGATCAGCACCTCGATCTGCGCGGCCGACGCGCCGAACAGCCACGCCGCCTCGATCACTTCGAGGCCCTTGTTCATCATGGTCGCGGAGTCGACCGAGATCTTGCGTCCCATGACCCAGTTCGGGTGCGCCACCGCCTCTTCCGGCGTCACGCTGTCGAGCGTGTCGGCGGCGCGGTGCAGGAACGGGCCGCCGGAAGCAGTCAGCAGTATTTTGGCAATGCCATGTCCGCCAGCGCCTGTACTACGGCTGAAGTCGTGCGGCAGGCACTGGAAGATCGCATTGTGCTCGCTGTCGATCGGCAACAGCGTGGCGCCGCTGTCGGCCACCGCGGTCATGAACAGCTGGCCGGACATGACCAGGGCTTCCTTGTTTGCCAGCAGGACCTTCTTGCCGGCTTGCGCCGCCGCCAGGGACGGCGCGAGTCCTGCGGCGCCGACGATGGCCGCCATCACCGCGTCGCAGCCGCTCGCCGACGCCACCTCGCACAGCGCAGCCTCGCCCCATGACACCTCGGTGGCGATGCCGTCCCGCCTGAGCAGCGCGGCTAGTTCGGCAGCGCCCTCTGCGCTGCCGGTCACTGCCACTTCAGGCCGGAAACGCGCGCATTGCGCCGCAAGTTCGGCAACGCGGCTGTGCGCAGTCAGCGCATACACCCGGTAGCGGTCCGGATGCCGGGCAATGACGTCGAGCGTGGAGACGCCGATCGAGCCGGTGGCGCCAAGGATTGTGATGTTTTGCATTGAAACGATTCCCGCCTCAGAGGCGATAGGCAATCAGCGTGGCAAGCGGGAGCACCGGAATCAGCGCATCGACGCGATCCAGCACGCCGCCATGACCGGGGAGCAGGTTGCTGCTGTCCTTCATGCCGGCACGGCGCTTGAGCATGGACTCGAACAGGTCGCCGACCACGCTGGCGGCGACCACCAGCAGCATGACCGCGACCAGGCCGCCCCAGCCCAGGCTGCGCTGCACATGGGTCGCGAAGGTGTCGAACAAGGCAGGAGAGAAGACGCTGGCCGAACTTAGCAGCAGCACGGCGATGGCGCCGCCAATCGCGCCTTCCCATGACTTTCCGGGCGAGATCGATGGCGCCAGCTTGCGCTTGCCGAAGGCCTTGCCGGCAAAATAGGCGCCGATGTCGGCGATCCAGACGATGGCCAGCACCGACAGCAGGTAGAGCGGCGAATGCAGGTACAGCGCGGCAATGGCCACGAAGCAGCCAAGGATGGCGGTGCCGTAGACCAGCGAGACCAGCGTGCTTGCAAAACGGTCCAGCGGCGGCAGGCCAAGCCCCAGCGCGGGCGTGAGCCGGATTGCCCAGATCGCCACGCAGAGCATGCTGACCGGGTAGGCGGCGTCGAGCGGATGCCTGACCAGCAGGAACAGCAGGACCGCGCTCCACAGGACAGCGCTGACGACGGGCATGCGGGCCTTGAAGAGCCTGGCGCATTCCCACTGCGCTGCGCCGAAGAAGACCACGATCACCATCTTGAACAACAGGTCGGAGCCGGTCCAGACCACGCCCAGCAGGATCGCAAGCAGGATCACTGCGGTAATGACGCGGGTCCGCAGCATCAGGAAGCCTTCTTGGACTCGCCCAGCTGCGCGCTGGTGCGGCCGAAGCGCCGCTCGCGCTGCTGGTACGACAGGATCGCCTCGTCCAGAGACGCGCCCGTGAAGTCCGGCCAGAAGGTATCGGTAAAGTACATTTCGGTATAGGCGAGCTGCCACAGCATGAAGTTGGAAATGCGTTGCTCGCCGCCGGTGCGGATGAACAGGTCAGGCTCCGGCGCGTGGGCCATGGCCAGGTGCGGCGCCAGCTGCTCCTCGGTGAAATCGGTCGTGCCGGGATGGGCGCTGACCATCTTGCCCACCGCCTGCATCACGTCCCAGCGGCCACCGTAATTTGCGCAGATATTAATCGTCAGGCGGGTGTTGTTCGCAGTGCGCCGTTCGGCGCTGGCGATCATCCGCTGCAGCTTGGCGTCGAAGCGCGACAGGTCGCCCACCACCTTGAGCCGGATGCTGTTGACGTGCATTTTCTTGACTTCATGCTCGAGCGCGGTCATGAACAGGCGCATCAGCACCGACACCTCCTCGGCCGGACGGCGCCAGTTTTCCGAGCTGAACGCGAACAGCGTCAGGAACTCGACGCCGCGCTCGACGCAGGCCTCCACCACGTCGCGCACCCGTTCGACCCCTTTCGCATGCCCCGCCACGCGCGGCAGGAAGCGCCGGGTCGCCCAGCGGCCATTGCCATCCATGATGATGGCGATGTGGCGAGGAACGGCGCTTACCTCGGGGATGTCTCTGGTCGAACTGGGTTGCATCATTGCTAGCTTTTCAAGTGGGATTGCCAAGTGTTAAGTTATGACGATCGACGTGCGATTGTCAAACTAAGATTGCCAAACGCCACTTTAAACCGTCAACACTTCCTTTTCCTTCTCGGCAACAAGCTTGTCGATCTCGGCCACGAAACGGTCGGTCAGCTTTTGCACATCGTCCTGCGCGCGGCGCTCGTCATCCTCGGAAATCGCCTTGTCCTTGAGTAGCTTTTTCAGGCCTTCGTTGGCATCGCGGCGGATATTGCGCACCGCGATCTTCGCATCCTCGGCTTCGGTCTTGACCAGCTTGACCATTTCCTTGCGGCGCTCTTCGGTCAGCGGCGGCGTCGGCACGCGGATGATTTCGCCCTGGGTGGCAGGGTTGAGGCCCAGGTCGGACTCGCGGATGGCTTTCTCGATTGCGCCGACCATCTTCTTTTCCCAGGGCTGGACGCCTATCGTCCGGGCATCGATCAGCGTGATGTTCGCGACCTGGCTCAACTGGGTCGGATTGCCGTAGTAATCGACCTTGACATGATCGAGGATGCCGGCGTGGGCGCGGCCGGTGCGCACCTTCGCCAGGTCCGCCTTCAGCGTCTCGATCGACTTGTTCATTTTTTGTTCAGTGGTTTTCTTGACGTCGGCGACTGTCATGCTGCTCTCCTTCTATTGCAGGTGTTGGGCGTTGTGTTCAAACGTGGACCAAGGTGCCTTCGTCTTCGCCCATCACGATACGGCTCAGCGCACCGGGCTTGACGATGGAAAACACGCGGATCGGGAGTTTCTGGTCGCGGCACAGCGCGAAAGCGGTAGCGTCCATGACCTGCAGGTGCTGCGAGATCGCATCGTCGAAGCTGATGCTCGCATACCGCGTGGCGGTCGGATCCTTGTTCGGGTCGGCGCTGTAGACGCCGTCAACCTTGGTTGCCTTCAAGACAACTTCAGCGCCGATCTCGGAGCCACGCAGCGCGGCAGCGGTATCGGTGGTGAAAAACGGATTGCCGGTGCCGGCGGCGAAGATGACGACCTTGCCCTCTTCCAGGTACTGCAGCGCCTTGGGGCGCACATAGGGTTCGACGACCTGCTCGATGCTGATTGCCGACATGACGCGGGCGACCATGCCGAACTGGCGCATCGCATCGGCCAGGGCCAGGGAGTTCATCACCGTGGCCAGCATGCCCATGTAGTCGGCGGTGGCGCGGTCCATGCCTTGCGCACCCGGGGCGACGCCGCGGAAGATATTGCCGCCACCGATGACGATAGCGAGTTCGACGCCCATTTTGACGACTTCGGAGACGTCGGCCACCATGCGTTCGATGGTCGCGCGGTTGATGCCGTAGGAATCGTCGCCCATCAGGGCTTCACCGGAAAGCTTGAGGAGGACGCGCTTGTACGCTGGTTTGGTCATGAAGGAGGCTCCTAGTGATGGTCCGGTCCTGCCAGTGCTGCCAGCCCGGAACGCTGCTTGAGGTCCGACATTTTACAGCGGCGAAGCAAAGGTCCGGGCGCGGGGCGGCAGCGCTTGCCGCCGCACCCTGAAAAAACGGGCCTTTCGGCCCGCTTGTCGCTTACGACTGCTTGGCGGCTGCCACCTGGGCAGCCACTTCAGCGGCAAAGTCGTCCTGCTTCTTCTCGATGCCTTCTCCAACGATGAACATCACGAACGACTTGATCGTGGTGTTGTTGGCCTTCAGCATCTGCTCGACGGTCTGCTTGTCGTTCTTCACGAACGGCTGGTTCAGCAGCGACACTTCCTTCAGGAATTTCTGCACCGAACCTTCGACCATCTTGGTGGCGATGTCGGCCGGCTTGCCGGACTCGGCAGCCTTCAGCGTCGCCACCGAGCGCTCACGCTCGATCAGCTCGGCAGGCACGGCGTCCGACGACAGCGACACCGGCTTCATCGCGGCAATGTGCATGGCGACGTCCTTGGCGACCTGCTCCTGCTCGCCTTCGTACTCGACCATCACGCCGATGCGGGTGCCGTGCAGGTAGGACACCAGCTTGGTGCCATTGTCGAAGCGCTTGAAGCGGCGGAACGACATGTTCTCGCCGATGCGGCCCACCAGCGTGGTGCGCTGCTGCTCCAGGGTCTGGCCGTCGAGGTCCAGTTCACCCAGTGCGGCGATGTCGGCCGGGTTGCCTTCCGCCACCAGGCGGGCGGCATCGGAGGCCAGTTTCAGGAAGTCGTCGTTCTTGGTGACGAAGTCGGTTTCGCAGTTGACTTCGATCAGCGCGCCCACGCTGCCCTTGATGTAGGCCGCAACCACGCCTTCGGCGGTCACGCGGGACGAGGCCTTCGATGCCTTGCTGCCGAGCTTGACGCGCAGGATTTCTTCGGCCTTGACCGGATCGCCGCCGGCTTCGGTCAGCGCCTTCTTGCATTCCATCATCGGCGCGTCGGTCTTGGCGCGCAGTTCTCCTACCATCGCTGCAGTAATAGTGGCCATCTTGTTCTCCTAGCTGGTCGGCCGCCCATCTGGGCAGCCGGAATCGAAATTGTGTGGATTTGGCTCGAAAAAAAGGGGCGAACCGCTGTTGCCCCTTTTGTTCGCACCCGCGGGCATGGCCGCGGGCAGAGGCTGCTTACGCCTGCTCGTTGACTTCGACGAATTCGTCGCCGGCTGCGCCGCCCTGGATGGATTCCACCAGGTCGCTGGTCGCGCTGTCGCGGCCTTCGAGGATTGCGTCGGCGACACCGCGGGTGTACAGCGCGATGGCCTTCGAGGAGTCGTCATTGCCGGGAATGACGTAGGCGACGCCGTCCGGCGAGTGGTTGGTGTCGACCACGCCGATGACCGGGATGCCCAGTTTCGCGGCTTCGGTGATGGCGCCCTTGTGGTAGCCGACGTCGATGACGAAGATCGCGTCAGGCACGCCGCCCATATCCTTGATGCCGCCGATGGACTTTTGCAGCTTTTCCATTTCGCGGGCGAACATCAGGCCTTCCTTCTTCGACAGCTTCTCGACCGAACCGTCTTCGATCTGCGCTTCCATTTCCTTCAGGCGCTTGATCGAGGTCTTGATGGTCTTGAAGTTGGTCAGCATGCCGCCGAGCCAGCGCTGGTCGACGTAAGGCACGCCGGCGCGCTGGGCTTCCTGGGCGACCAGGTCACGGGCCTGGCGCTTGGTGCCGACCATCAGGATGGTGCCGCGGTTGGCGGACAGCTTGCGGATGTAGTTCATCGCCTCGTTGTACTTCGCGAGGGTGACTTCCAGGTTGACGATATGAATCTTGTTGCGATGGCCGAAGATGTACGGTGCCATCTTGGGGTTCCAGAAACGGGTTTGGTGGCCGAAATGGATACCGGCTTCCAGCATTTCACGCATGGTGACAGACATTGTTTAGCTCCAGGGTTGGGTCTGGAATCCGGCCAGTGACCCGTGCCTCATTGGCAAGGGCACCCTTTGGGAACCGGATTCGCGATTTAAAAAACGTGTTTCACCTGATTTCGTTGGCTGCCCCTGCTTGCCTCGACATCGCCAAGCCAGCGCCTTGTTGCAGTAACCATTTCAAGCGAACCCGAGATTCTACCTCATCAGCGCCGGCAGGTTCAAGTGCAGGCCGTGCCGGCGCCCGGCGTCGGCACGGAGGCTCGTCTATAATTGCCCCTTACCTACCCCATGCCGCTCGCGGCATGCCTCTCCCGAACACGCTCCGACCATGTCAATTTCGATCAAGACCGACGAGGATATCCGCGGCATGCGCATTGCCGGCCGCCTGGCTGCCGAAGTCCTCGACTACATCACGCCCTTCGTCAAGCTTGGCGTCACCACGGCCGAACTCGACCGCCTGTGCCACGAGTACATGACGAACGTGCAAGGCAGCATCCCGGCGCCGCTCAACTATTGCCCGCCCGGCTACACGCCCTACCCGAAGGCCATCTGCACCTCCGTCAACGACGTGATCTGCCACGGCATACCCGGCGACAAGGTGCTGAAGAACGGCGACGCGGTGAATATCGATGTCACCATCATCAAGGACGGCTACCACGGCGACACCAGCCGGATGTTCTACGCCGGCCAGCCTTCCATTCTGGCGAAACGCCTCGGCGACATCACCTATGAATGCATGTGGCTGGGGATTTCGAAGATCCGGCCCGGCGCCCACCTGGGCGACATCGGCTTCGTGATCCAGCAGCATGCGGAGAAGGCAGGCTACAGCGTGGTGCGCGAATTCTGCGGCCACGGCATCGGCAAGATCTTCCACGAAGAGCCGCAGGTGCTGCATTACGGCCGCCCCGGCACACTGGAAAAGCTCGAAGCCGGCATGATCTTCACGGTCGAGCCGATGATCAATGCCGGCCGCCGGGACATCCGCGAAATGGGTGACGGCTGGACTATCCGCACCAAGGACCGCAGCCTGTCCGCGCAGTGGGAACACACGGTGCTGGTCACCGAGACCGGCTACGAGGTGCTGACCGTGTCGCCGGGCATGCCGGCGCCGCCGGCCTTCATCAAGCTACCCGGGCAAACGGAAACGGCCTGAGCATGACGACCCTTGCGCTGACGCTGAAGGAAGAACTGAAGGCGGCCCGCCTGCATGAAATGGCCGCGTATGACGGCCATGGCCGGCCCGAGCGCCTGACGACGGCGCTGCGCCAGTGCGTGGACCGGATCCTGTCGCAAGCCTGGCACGACTACGGCATGCCCGAGCGCACTGCGCTGGTCGCGGTCGGCGGCTATGGCCGCGGCGAGCTTTTCCCATATTCCGACGTCGACGTGCTGATCCTGCTGCCGGGCCCGCCCAACGCCCAGGAGCAGGCGCAGCTCGAGGAAATCGTCCAGCTTTTCTGGGACCTGGGACTGGAAATCGGGCATAGCATACGGACCATCGACGAATGCCTGTCGGAGTCGGCGGCCGACATTACCGTGCAGACCAGCTTGCTGGAGGCACGGCTCGTCACCGGCAGCCGCAGCCTGTTCAACCAGCTCGTCGTGACATGCCGCGAGGCGATGGACCCGCAAGCCTTCTTCCTGGCGAAGACGCTGGAGTTGCAGCAGCGGCATGCAAAATACGAAGACACCGCCTACAGCCTGGAGCCGAACTGCAAGGAAAGTCCCGGCGGCCTGCGCGACCTGCAGGTCATCCTCTGGGTCGCCAAGGCCGCGCAGCTGGGCGACTCGTGGCGCAAGCTGGCCGAGCGCGGCCTGATTACCGCCACCGAGGCCCGCCAGCTGACGCAGAAGGAACGGGCGTTCAAGGACATTCGAATCCGGCTGCACATCCATGCGAAGCGGCGCGAGGACAGGCTGGTGTTCGACGTGCAGACGCCGATCGCGCAGTCGCTCGGCTTCAAGAATACCGAGACGCGGCGCGCCAGCGAGTACCTGATGCAGCGTTATTACTGGGCGGCCAAGGCGGTCACCCAGCTCAATACCATCCTGCTGCAGAACATCGAGGCGCAACTGTTCCCGCAGCCGACCTGCCCGCTGGCGATCAACCCGCGCTTCAACGAAGTCAATGGCCTGGTCGACATCGTGCGCGACGACCTGTTCACCGAAGTGCCTTCCGCCATGCTGGAAGTATTCCTGCTGATGGAGCAGCGCTCATCGCTGCGCGGCATGACCGCGCGCACCCTGCGCGCCTTGTGGCATGCGCGATTCGGCATCGACGCCGAGTTCCGGCGCGACCCGGCCAACCGCGCGCTGTTCCTGTCCATATTGCAGGCGCCGGAAGGCATTACCCATGCGCTGCGGCGCATGAACCAGCTGAGCATCCTCGGCCGCTACCTGCCCAACTTCCGGCGCATCGTCGGGCAGATGCAGCATGACCTGTTCCACGTCTACACGGTGGACCAGCACATCCTGATGGTGGCGCGCAACCTGCGCCGATTCACGATGTCCGAGCATGCGCACGAGTACCCGTTCTGCAGCCAGCTGATGGCCAACTTCGCCCAGCCATGGATCCTGTATATCGCTGCGCTGTTCCACGATATCGCCAAGGGCCGCGGCGGCGACCATTCGAAGCTGGGCATGGACGACGCCCGCCGGTTCTGCCGCGACCATGAACTGTCCGACGCCGACACCGGCCTGGTAGTGTTCCTGGTCGAGCATCACCTGTCGATGTCGCACGTGGCGCAAAAGCAGGACATGTCCGACCCCGACGTCATTCGCGATTTTGCCGCAACGGTCAGGGACGAACGGCACCTGACCGCGCTCTACCTGCTGACGGTGGCCGACATCCGTGGCACCAGCCCCAAGGTCTGGAACGCCTGGAAGGGCAAGCTGCTGGAAGACCTGTACCGGATGACCCTTCGCGTGCTGGGCGGCGAACCGCCCTCGGCCGATCGCGAACTGCGGAACCGGCAGGATGAAGCGCTGAAGACGCTGCGCCTGTACGGACTGCCGGAACGCTCGCACGAAGCGCTGTGGCAGCAGCTGGACGTGGCCTATTTCCTGCGCCATGACGCCTCCGACATCGCCTGGCAAACCCGCATGCTCTACAACCGGCTCGGCTCCGCAACGCCGGTGGTGAAATGCCGGCTGGCCCCGATAGGCGAAGGCCTGCAGGTGACGGTATATGCGAAAGACCAGCACGACCTGTTCATGCGCATCTGCAGCTATTTCGAGCGCAAGAACTTCAGCATCCTGGACGCGAAGATCCACACTACGCGCGACGACTACGCGCTGGACACCTTCCTCGTCACCGAGCCGAACTTCGCCAACAACTATCGCGACATCATCAACCTGATCGAGCACGAACTGGCGCAGGCGCTTTCAAGCGACGACCCATTGCACCCCCCGCGCAAGGCCAGGCTGTCGCGGCTATCGCGCACCTTCCCGTTCACGCCGACGGTCGACTTGCGCCCTGACGAACGCGGCCAGTACTACCTGCTGTCGGTGTCGGCCAGCGACCGCAACGGCCTGCTGTATGCGATCGCCAACGTGCTGGCCAAATACCGGGTCAACCTGCATACCGCGAAGATCATGACGCTGGGCGAGCGGGTCGAGGACGTATTCCTCGTCGACGGCCCGGTGCTGCAGCATGCGCGCAGCCAGATCCAGCTGGAGCGCGAGCTGCTGGACGCGCTGCATGCCTGACCCTGCCCTGTTTTAAACCACGTTTTTATAGCCATGACCGAACCCCTACGCCTTTCCAAACGCATGTCCGAACTGGGCCTTTGCTCCCGCCGTGAAGCCGATGAATGGATCGCGCGCGGCTGGGTCAGGGTCGACGGCGTCGTGGTGTCCGAGCTGGGCAGCAAGGTGCTGCCGCACCAGAAAGTCACGGTGGAGCGCCAGGCGGCGGCCGAGCAGTCGAAGCGCGTCACGGTGCTGGTGCACAAGCCCATCGGTTTCGTCAGCGGCCAGGCGGAAGATGGTTATCGGCCTGCAGTGGTGCTGGTGACGCCGGAAAACCGCTGGGAGGAAGACCGGGCGCCGATGCGCTTTCATCCGACCCAGCTGCGCAGCCTGGTGCCGGCTGGCCGGCTCGACATCGACTCGACCGGTTTGCTGGTGCTGACCCAGGACGGACGGATTGCGAAGCAGCTGGTCGGCGAGGACAGCAAGGTCGAGAAGGAATACCTGGTGCGGGTCGAGTACACGAAGCCGGGACGGCTGCCGGATGCCGACCTGAAGCGCCTGAACTTCGGCCTGACCATGGACGGCAGGAAGCTCAAGCCGGCGCAGGTGCGCTGGCAAAACGACGACCAGCTGCGCTTCGTTCTGCAGGAAGGCAGGAAGCGGCAGATCCGCCGCATGTGCGAAATGGTCGGGTTGCGGGTGCTTGGACTCAAGCGTGTGCGGATCGGGGGCGTGACGCTGGGCGACCTGCCTCCCGGGCAGTGGCGGTACCTGGACGCAGACGAACAGTTCTGACCACACCCCGCGGCGACGCCTAGACGCAGGCTGCCGCGCGCTCCCCGCGCAGGACCGCACCAATTTCGCATTCGATGACGGCGATTGCCTTCTCATTCAGCACGATCTCGAAGTGATTGCAATCGATGTCGACCAGGCGGATGTCGCTGCGGTGCCGCATCGACCCCAGCGTGACCACGCCGTCGTTTGCGGCGAGCATGAACGGAGAACTGCCGCTGGTGCTGACGAGGTTGGTCCACGGCACCGTGAGTTCGATGCCGCGCCCCGCCACGATCGGCGCGCTTCTCGGCCGGATATCCTTCAGCACCTGGCTGAACGGCAGCAGGCAAGCCACCATTTCCGCCGCTTCGCTGCCACCATACGGAGTGCTCATGGTGACGCCGCCGATGACCCGACGGCCCAGTTCGTGGGCTAAGTGCAGCGCATGGATGCCGCCCAGCGAATGCGCGACGAAGAAGACGTCGTCCAGGCCATCCAGGCGATCCAGCATCGCTGCATGGTTGCTGTAGAAGCCGTGGTTGCTGTCGTATTCGAGCAGGATATCGTTGTGGCCAGGAAGTTTGCTGCGGATGAAGTTGAAACTGTCAGCGGTGGCGTGGTTGCCGTGTATGTACACGAGATTCATGGGTGTCCTTATCGGCGCTGTCTATGCCAGCTAAAGACCCAGTTTATGCTGCATCGCAGCATCATGCCAATGGCAAACAGGAATGTCGTATATCGGTCTCGTCAATGATCGGCCATATTGGCCCAAATCGCATTGCCTTGCGCCAACCTTCCTTGCGGCGAGCCAGAGCAGTTGCGTGCCGCTTTGCCGGCCTGCGGGCGATATCGCTCGTCCCGCGCAGCGACAGTTGCCGTTGCTTGTAGCTCCGCGCAGCGACAGTTGCAGTTGCAGTTGCAGTTGCAGTTGCAGTTGCAGT
>CAUQYP010000059.1:0-20584 GCA_963522035.1 uncultured Noviherbaspirillum sp.
CTGGCGACGCGTCGCCGTCTAACGGGGATCCACGTCAAAGGCCGCGTCAAAAGCAGATTCAACAGCAACTGTCGCTGCGCGGAAGAATAAATATCGCTTGCAGCGCGGCTCGGGCAAGTCAGCACGAATTCGCTCCAGGCCGCGCCCCTTCGGCAGCCATCAAGCAAAGCGGCTGCGCAGCAGATTCTTCTGTACCTTGCCCATCGTATTGCGCGGCAGTTCATCGACGAAGTGCACTTGCTTGGGCACCTTGAAGTTGGCGATTCTTCCCTTCAGGGCGGCGATGATGCCAGCCTCGCCAAGGCTAGCGCCAGCCTCAAGGACAAGCACCGCCACGACCGCTTCGCCGAAGTCCGCATGCGGCACGCCGATCACCGCGGACTCGAGCACGCCATCGAGTTCATCGATGACCGATTCGACTTCCTTCGGGTAGACGTTGTAGCCGCCGGAGATGATCAGGTCCTTGCTGCGCCCGACGATCCACAGATAACCGTCGGCGTCGAAGCGGCCGACGTCGCCGGTCTTGAAGTAGGCGTCGGCGGTGAATTCCTCTGCCGTCTTTTCAGGCATGCGCCAGTAGCCCTTGAAGACATTGGGGCCGCGCACTTCGATGCCGCCGATGTCACCGGCTGCGCAGGCTTGGCCTTCCGCATTCGCGATGCGGATCGCCACCCCGGGCAGAGGCTTTCCGACCGAACCTGGCAGCCGTGGCCCGTCGTATGGGTTCGACGCCAGCATCGCAGTCTCGCTCATGCCGTAGCGCTCCAGTATCGTATGGCCGCTACGCTCCCTGAAGGCCGTGAAAGTTGCCGGCAACAGCGGCGCAGACCCGGAGACGAACAGCCGTATGCGGGCGCAGGCGCGGCGATCGAAACCAGGTTCATCGAGCAGGCGGGTGTAATAGGTCGGCACGCCCATGAACACCGTCGCCCTGGGCAGGTGCCGCACCACTTCCGCGCTGTCGAACCTGGGCAGGAACAGCATCTTGCTGCCATTGACCAACGCGCCGTTGCAGGCGACGAACAGGCCGTGTATGTGGAACAGCGGCAGCACATGCAACAGCACGTCGCCAGGCTGCCATTGCCAGTAGTCGCGCAGCACCAGCGCATTCGAGGCCAGGTTGCGATGGGTGAGCATCGCACCCTTGCTGCGGCCGGTGGTGCCTGACGTGTACAGGATGGCCGCGAGGTCGTCGGCTTGCCGCGGCACGGTGTCGAACCGGTCGGGCTGCGCGGCCGCATCATCGAGCAGGGTACCGTGGTTGATGCCATCGCGCAGTTCGTCGAGCGTGTAGACATGTTGCGTGCCGGCGTCTGCCGCCAGCGCCTGCACCCAGCCGGCGTTGGCGGGAGAACAGACCACGACCGAAGGCTGCGCGTCGCCAAGGAAGTAAGCGATCTCGGACGCACGGTAAGCGGTGTTGAGCGGCAGGTAGACCAGGCCGGCGCGTAACGTGGCCAGGTAGAGCATGACCGCCTCGGGCGACTTGTCGACCTGCACTGCAATACGTGCGTCTGGTGGAAGGTCGAGGCTGGCCAGCAGGCTGGCGATGCGGGCGCTTCCGCGGTCCATGTCGTCCCAGCTGTATTGACGGCCGCAGCCGGTCTCGATGCAGCAGGCGGCAGGGTTCTCCTGGAAGCGCTCGGCGAAGATATCGTAGAGGTTGGCGTTCATGCGCATCATGTCTGTTTTAACGAAACTCAGGCGGCCGAGGCCGCAGCGCTGCCCTGGCGTCGATAGGCGACGATGAGCAGCACCAGGCCCAGCACGATCATGGGCACCGACAGCATCTGGCCCGCCGAGATGGTCACGCCGGCGAAATGGACTTCATAGTCGGGTATGCGGAAGTATTCGGTAAAGAAGCGGGCGCAGCCATAGCCGAGCGCAAACACGCCGGACACCGCGAGGCGAGGGCGTGGCTTCCTGGCATACAGCCATAGCACGATGAACAGCAGCACGCCGTCGACCAGCGCCTGGTAGAGCGGCGACGGGTGGCGCGGCAGCTGGTCGACAGTGGGCCAGATCATCGCCCATGGCAAGGTGGCGTCGGCGACGCGGCCCGGCAGTTCGGCGTTGATGAAGTTGCCGATGCGGCCCGCCGCATAACCCAGCGGGACCATGGGCGCGATGAAGTCCATGACGTCCATCAGCCTGCGGCCATTTCGCCGGCCCCAGATGGCCATGGCCGCCATCACGCCGAGGAAGCCGCCATGGAAGGACATGCCACCTTTCCATACCGCGAATATGTCGAGCGGATGCGCCAGGTAGTACATCGGGTTATAGAACAGCACTTCGCCCAGCCTGCCGCCGATGACCACGCCGAGCACGCCGTAGAACAGCATGTCGTCCAGGTGCTCGGCCTTCCAGCCCGCGGCGGCGATATGCGGCTGCTTCACGCGCAGCCGGCCCAGGCCGATGAACAATGCGAAAGCCAGCAGATACATCAGGCCGTACCAGCGTATGGCAATCGGGCCGATCGCAATGGCGATCGGGTCGGGCATCGGGTGTATCAACATATGGTGGTCTTTTCGAGAAGTTCTAAAAATGCATGCAGCACCGGCGAAGGATTGTCGCGGCGCCAGGCCAGGCCGGTCTCTATCAGTGCGGTCGTGTCGGCCAGCGCGCGATAGGCAACGCCCGGCCTTTTCAAATTGGAGACAGATTGTGGCACAAGAGCGATGCCCATGCCCGCGGAAACGAGGCCGACGATGGTCTGCATCTGGATCGCTTCCTGCCCGATGCGCGGCGTCAGGCCGGCGTCGCGGTAACAGCCGAGAATGGCGTCGTGGAAAGCGGGCGCGATGCGTCGCGGGAAGATGATCAGCGGCAGGTCCGCCACCGCGTGCAGGGGCAGCGGCCCGTCCGTGCGCAGCGCGGCTGCGGATTCCGGCGCGGCCAGCACCAGCGGTTCGGCCAGCACCCGCCGATAAGCCAGCAGGTCCTTCATCCGGTCCGGCAGCGGCGGAATCAGCAGGCCGACGTCGATTTCATTCTGCTCCAGCGCTTCGAGCTGCAGGTCGGTGGTGGCTTCGCGCAGCTCGATCTGGACCTGCGGATAAGCGGTGCGGAACCGGTGCAGGAAGGACGGCAGCACGCTGTAGTCGGCGGTCGACACGAAGGCCAGCGCAAGCCTACCGGACTCGCCGGCGGCCGCGCGGCGCGCGAGGTCGGGCAGGGCCTGCGCGTCGTGCAGCAACTGGCGTGCACGGGGCAGCAGCGCGGCGCCGGCCGGTGTCAGCGTGACGCTGCGGCTGGTGCGCGCGAAAAGCGGCGTGCCGAGCAGCGCTTCGAGCGCCTGTATGCTTTGCGACAGCGGAGGCTGCGTCATGTGCAGGCGCTGCGCGGCGCGTCCGAAATGCATCTCTTCGGCCACGGCGACGAAGTAGCGCAACTGCCGTAATTCGAGGTTCATCGATATGCGATTTATATTGATGAAACGCGAATGATATATTTGACACAGCCTTGATGGCAAGGCACTGTAGCGGCTCATTTACGCAGGCACCAGGAGACATCATGGCATTCAATCGCCGCTCGAAAAACATCACCCAGGGCGTCGCCCGCAGTCCCAACCGCTCGATGTATTACGCGATGGGTTACGAAAAGGCCGACTTCGACAAGCCCATGATCGGCATTGCGAATGGCCACTCCACCATTACCCCGTGCAATTCCGGCCTGCAGAAGCTGGCCGATGTCGCCATCAAGGCGGTCAAGGAAGCCGGCGCGAATCCGCAGGTGTTCGGCACCCCGACCATTTCCGACGGCATGTCGATGGGCACCGAGGGCATGAAATACTCGCTGATCTCGCGCGAGGTCATTGCCGACTGCATCGAGACCGCGGTCAACGGCCAGTGGATGGACGGCTGCGTCGTCATCGGCGGCTGCGACAAGAACATGCCGGGCGGGATGATCGGCATGCTGCGCACCAATGTACCCAGCATCTATGTGTACGGCGGCACCATCAAGCCGGGCAAGTGGAAGGGCACCGACCTGACCATCGTGTCGGCTTTCGAAGCGGTCGGCGAATTCACCGCCGGCCGCATGTCGCAGGAGGACTTCGACGGCATCGAGCGCAACGCCTGCCCGTCGTCGGGCTCGTGCGGCGGCATGTACACCGCTAACACCATGTCGTCGTCGTTCGAGGCGCTGGGCATGGCGCTGATGTATTCGTCCACCATGGCCAACCCGGACGACGAGAAGGTCGGCTCGGCGGCCGAGTCGGCGCGGGTGCTGGTGGACGCGGTCAAGCGCGACCTCAAGCCGCGCGACATCGTGAACCGCAAGTCCATCGAGAACGCAGTGGCCGTGCTGATGGCCACAGGCGGCTCGACCAATGCCATCCTGCATTACCTGGCGATTGCCCATGCGGGCGAAATCGAATGGAACCTGGACGACTTCGAGCGCATGCGCAAGAAAGTGCCGGTCATTTGCGATCTCAAGCCTTCCGGCAAATACGTGGCAACCGACCTGCACAAGGCCGGCGGCATTCCACAAGTCATGAAAGTGCTGCTAAAGGCGGGCCTGCTTCATGGCGACTGCATCACCATCACCGGCCGCACCATTGCCGAGGAACTGGCCGACGTGCCGGATGTGCCGCGCGCCGACCAGGACGTGATCCGCACGATCGACAAGGCCTTGTACGACGAAGGCCACCTGGCCATCCTGAAAGGCAACCTGGCGCCGGAAGGCTGCGTCGCCAAGATCAGCGGGCTGAAAAATCCTTCGATCACCGGCCCTGCGCGCGTATTCGAAGACGAGTACTCGGCGATGGACGCCATCCTGGCCGACAAGATCCAGGCGGGCGACGTGCTGATCCTGCGCTACCTCGGCCCCAAGGGTGGACCGGGCATGCCGGAAATGCTGGCGCCCACCTCGGCGCTGATCGGCAAGGGGCTGGGCGAGTCGGTCGGCCTGATTACCGACGGCCGTTTTTCCGGCGGCACCTGGGGCATGGTGGTCGGCCACGTGGCGCCGGAAGCCTATGCGGGCGGCACCATTGCGCTGGTGCAGGAGGGCGATTCGGTCACCATCGACGCCCATGTGCAGCTGATCCAGCTGAACGTGCCGGATGAGGAAATCGCCCGCCGCCGCGCCGAATGGAAGCAGCCGGCGCCGCGTTATACCCGCGGTATCCTGTCTAAGTACGCAGCGCTGGCAAGTTCGGCAAGCAAGGGCGCTGTCACCGGCTGACAGGCCGGCTGGCCTTCCTTGAAAGCCGGGGTCTCCCGGCTTTTATTTTTTCTTGAAGGTGGAGGCGACGCGTTTCTGCCTGGCGGCTTCCGACTCGTCATGGGCGCGCCGCTTGTCGCGTCCCAGCATCTTTTCAATGTATTCGAACCAGATGAAAGCGGCGGCGAACAAGGCGGCGATCCACCACCAGGACAACTCGGCGAATGGGCCTATTTCAAAGAAACGCAGGGCGCTAAGGCCTGCGATGAGCATGATCAACAGCATGGAGACTCCTTGATGGCAGCATATTGTGAGGCGTTGTAACCACCCATCGAACGATTTTGGCCGTGTGATAAAGTAGCCCCGCAACAATAACCCATATGAATAGCCTGGAGAACCCAATGAAAGCGCTGTTGTTTATCGGTCTGGCCGCCAGTGCGCTGGCATCGAATGCCGCCCTTGCAAATGCCGACCTGGCGAAGGCCAAAAACTGCATGGCTTGCCATGCAATGGACAAGAAGGTCGTCGGTCCGGCCTACAAGGACGTCGCCGCGAAGTATGCCGGCCAGAAGGACGCGGAAGACAAGCTGGCGCAGAAGGTCCAGAAGGGCAGCGTTGGTGTCTGGGGCCAGATACCCATGCCCGCCAACACGCAGGTCAGCGACGCCGAAGCCCGTACGCTGGTCAAGTGGATCCTGGCGCAGAAATAATGCCAAGCCAGTCCTGACGATGCAGAAACGCCGGCATGAAGCCGGCGTTCTGTTTTGTGCATGCCGCCTGGCGCTGGCCTGCGCTTACTTGACGACGGCGATCTTTTCCTTCTTGCTGTCCTTGAAGGTGTACAGGGTCAGCGTGCCGTCCTTGATGTCGCCCTTGGCATCGAACACGATCGGGCCGGTGACGCCGTCATGGTTGATCTTCGTGAGTTCAGGCAGGTATTTCGCCGGCTCGGCCGAGTTGGCTTTCTGCATGGCGCTTGCCATGGTCATCACCGCATCGTAGACATAGGGCGCATACAGCTGTACGTCCATGTTGAAGCGCTTCTTGTAGCGTGCGACGAACTCTTCCATCGCCTTTTCCTTGGGGCCGGTCACGCCGCCTGCTTCCGCGCAGACGACCTGGTCATTGGACAGGCCATCGCCCGCCAGCTTGGGCAGTTCGCTGGTGCAGACACCGTCGCCGCCCATGAACTTGGCATTGATGCCCAATTGCTTCATCTGGCGCAGCATCGGGCCGCCGACGTTGTCCATGCCGCCGAAGAAGACGATGTCGGGGTTCTTGCCCTTGATCGCCGTCAGGATCGCATTGAAGTCGGTGGCCTTGTCGGTCGTGTACTGCTGGGTAATCTGCACGCCGGGCAGCGCAGCCTTGGCGCCCTTGACGAACTCGGTGGCCACGCCCTGGCCATAGGCAGTGCGGTCGTCGATGACGGCGATGTTCTTGCCCTTCAGCGTGGTGATCGCATACTTGCCCAGCGTGCCGCCGAGCTGGCTGTCGTTGGCGACGACGCGGAAGGCCGACTTGTAGCCTTGCTGCGTGTACTTCGGATTGGTTGCCGATGGCGATATCTGCGGGATGCCGGCGTCATGATAGATGCGCGAGGCCGGGATGGTGGTGCCGGAATTGAGATGGCCGATCACGCCGTTGACCTTGGCATCGACCAGCTTCTGCGCCACTGCAGTGCCCTGCTTGGGGTCGGCTGCATCGTCCTCGTTCAGCAGTTCGAATTTTGCTTTCTTCCCGCCGATCATGATGCCCTTGGCGTTCAGGTCCTCGACCGCCAGGATCGCGCCATTGGCGTTGTCACGGCCGTAGTGCGCCTGCCCGCCGGACATCGGCGCCACGTGGCCGAGCCGGATTACCGTTTCCTGCGCCTGGACAGATCCGGCGAACAGCGCGATGGCGGCTGCCACCGGGAGCATTTTTGGAATCAACTGCATGACTTTCCTCCTGAGGATAGATATGGGCGACGCGTGCTGTCACACTGTGAATTATTGCCGCGTCATTATGCCGCCTTTTAAGGTTTTTCCCAGCTTTTCCGGAGCGGGAAAAAGCCGGTTGCGACGCCACATTGCAGAAATGCGCGTTCGGCGATTGAATTCAGCGGCTCTTGCCGTAATACTCATGCGCTGCCATTCCACTCCTGCCGCCCCATGCCCAAATTTCGTTCGCTCGACAAGGTCGACCGCAAGCTGCTGAACCTGCTCCAGAAGGATAACCAGATCCCGACCAGGGAGCTGGCGGACAAGGTCCACGTGTCCCAGCCGACCTGCCTGCGCCGGGTGCGCGAGCTGCGCGAGGCCGGCATCATCAGCGCTGACGTCGCCCTGGTGGACCCGTTCGCGCTGGGCTACGGCATGATGGCTTTCCTGGAAGTGTCGCTGACCAACCAGTCCGACGAGCAGATGAAGGAATTCGAAACCCGGATGAACCGCGAGGCCGAAGTGCTGCAGTGCTATTTCGTATCCGGCGACTACGATTACTTCCTGGTGGTGCATGTGCTGGACATGGACGCGTACTACCAGTTCGTGCGGCGGGCTATTTCAGGCTCGGGCAATGTCCGGCATTTCCAGTCGCGCTTCCCGATGAAGCGCGCGAAGTTCGTGACGAGGGTGGCGTTCGATGAAAAAGCGGCGGAGGTGCAGGTGAAGGCGGAAAGGTAGGGATACGGCTGGCGCGCTGCTGCCTATCTGTTAAAGGAAAAGACGCGAGGTTTCCGCGCCGTGTCAGCCACTGAAAGGCCTTTCAACTATTTTGCTGGTCAGGCTAACGGCGGGCCATAACCAAATGGCAGTGCATTCTGATCGGTTGAACCCAAAGGACCGGATTGTACGTTTTCCAGCCTGACTTTCCAGTCAAGTGCGACCAGGCAGATGTTGTCGAATACCCGCTTTAGTTCGGGGTATGCCGTTCCCTGGTGTACCGTAATCGCCTGTGCAATGACGACATCGGCCGCCGCGCCCTCGGCGGTGCGCTGTAGCGACAAGGTTGCTCCATTGGTGCCGAGCCACATCAGGTTGGCTTCCAGCAATTCTTCTGCGAACGCATTAACGTCCGGGTTGCGGCAGGGGCCCCACCAGCGCGAATACCACCAGCAGCGGTGGCGAAGAACGCGCCTGGAAATTGACAACGATGCCCTGGTCTATTTCCAGCGCGGCCATGCCGTCGGCGTTCAGGCCGAAAGCGGCAACACCCCCTTCAATTCTGGTCTCGCGTATCCATGCATCAAACAGGTCGGTAACGAGTCGGTTCATTTATATTTTCCAGTGATTGCTGAACATGCACACCATGGGTAAAGGCACGCGTTGCCGCAGGCGCGCCGTCCGACACTGCTGTTGGACCTAGGCGAGATATCTCCCAAAGTAGCTCGTATCCCCTGTACCAGTTTTCCCGAGTGGCGTAGTGAACTGCGCCCGGCCTTGAAGCATTTTCGTCACGGCGTTGCTGGTCAAAGCCGAGCGGTCCACGATTTGTTCGTCCGGAAGACCGCGTATATGCGCCTGTACCTTGCGGAAACGGGCAACTGCCGCGTCCCTTTGCCTCTGCGTTGCAATGTGCAGTGTCTTGACGACTGTTTTTTCATCCATTGCCAGCCATTTTTCCCGCTGTTCTTTGGTGACGATCCCGGGGAGCAGTGCCCCTCTTGTTCCCGATTGGGGTCGATCATAATCAAGGGCCAATACTTCCGGGTCATCGGCATTCAGATCTGGAAAACATTGATCATTGTCGATCCCGAACACCCGGCCGTCTTTGTCCACCATGATATTGCCCATATGGCGATCGCCCTGGCCAGCCACTGCATCGAATAACTGGAGATCAATCAGCTGTTCAATCATGGTGGTGCGTATTTCCACGTCGGTCGGCAAAACGTCTACGTCGTTGACGAAGCCGTAAACGCCCTCGACACCCTGCATCGTAATGCCGAACGAAAACGTCTCCACCGGCGGTACGCCATGGCTTATAGAACCGATTTCTTCCCTGGTCAAGGGGACGCTGCGAGCAGAAAATTCAGAATGAACGATCACAGTCAAACCCAAGGCCTGCGCTAGCTGGGAGGCAAGTACATTGCGCAAGCCAATGCGCGGGAAACGCTGATCCTCGTCTGACACGAGTTTGTTAAGCTCGAAAACCGCCAGTCCGTTGTCTTCACGAGTGGGGTGCACCTGCCCTGGTTGCAAGGAGATAGGCGAATCGTCGGTTGGATCGGTAGCGTACAAGGTTACATAGCGGTCCTTCTTGAATACCTGCAACGATGTAGGCCCGGCACTCGTATCCCTGTAAAAACCGCCCATGGGTGCGTTGAAACTGCCGGAACCGATTTGAACGGCGTCATTTTCGGCCCAGGCATCGTGGTGCATGCCCAGCGTGAAGCCATGGGCCGCCGCGCTGACCTGGTGTCCTTTGTCGTCTACTTCCTGAGGAAAAAACTCCCTGGTATAGCCAGAAGCATGCATTTGTTTGGCAATTGGACCGGTTACCCCGGTTCCTCTCAGGTAAGTGACTTTTGTCGGGTCAGTGAAACCCGCATTCCTGAAGGACAAGGCCTCTTTTGCGGAAAATCTCAGGTCGAGCCATGCTTGTATGGAAGATGGATTTGCCGCCACATCATCATATTCGGCAGGTGAAACGCCCAGCATTTCCCAATACCGCCAATCGGTGCGCAAACCACGCAAGGTTTCCGCATTGCGTAATCCATTGCGCAACGCAGTGAGCGCACCGACATGGCCCGAACCAGGCGTTTTGATCGCTGCGATCAGGTGCGCATCGAGCAACTCGAGATCGTTATGCAATGTCGATTGAATGGACGCCAGCTCTTGCTTGGCAGCCTGGATTTTTTTAGAAAGCTCGTTTGATTTATTTTCCAGTTTGGAGCCAGCCGACCCGAACCGCAGACGTTTATCATTAATTTCTGCTTTAAGTTCTTTCTGCGTTTTCTCCAGATATTCCGTGAAGCTGGCCAACTTGTTAAGTTTCCGCAGGTTTTTGTTGTATCTGTCCAGCGTCTCATTGACTGGTTTATAAGCACGCAGAGGCGCAGTGCTGTTTGGTCCGCTTGACGTGACCAGACAGAGTTGCTTGCTGGTGGGGAGGGACAATATGTAAGCAGTTGTCTTGAGGGTTTCCAACTTGGGTGGAATGTCGCTGTTGTCACAGAGCTTGACCACGCCAAGGTATTGCATGACTTGCTGGACCGCTTTCTTCAACTGCGTGAGCAGAGTGGTCGGCGTAGTTGGTTTGAACTTTCCCGAAAGAGGTTCGGGGACCGCTTGCGCGCCGGCTTTCCCTTTTACGCATGGCCGGGGAGAGTCATTTCTGGTTAAACTTTCATGATGTGTTGCTGCAAACCGGTCCATTTTTTCTCTCTTTGCCATCGATGATGCTTTAGGTGCATCTGGCCGGAGTAAATGTTCCAGTTGTTTCAATGATAAAACTGCTGCACAACACTAATCTCGAAGGACGGTACCGCTGGCTATTTACTGGCATGCGAGGTGCAAATCTCAGGCGCAACTTTTTTTGGCACAAGATAGGTGTCCAGCATCGGCGTTGGTTTCGTCCGAGCGGTTGGGGCAGATGCCGAACAAGTTATCGGCATAAGGTCAGGCAGCTACGGCTACGAAACTCAAGCCTGCGCAACCTGCTTGCCGCCAACGACCATACGTTGTCCCGTCGCCATGCCGGTAAACGCAAAGTCCACTTCCGGCGCCCGACCCGACACGATGTCGGCAATCGCGCGCCCGGACCCGCAGCCCATGGTCCATCCCAGCGTGCCGTGCCCGGTGTTGAGGAACAGGTTGCCGTAGCGGCTCTTGCCGATATAAGGAACGTTGGACGGCGTCAGCGGACGCAGGCCGGTCCAGTAGGCGGGGTTGTCATAGTCGCAGGCGCCGGGGAACAGCTCGCGGGTGCGGCGGGTGATGGCTTCGCAGCGGGTGGTGTTGAGCTCGCGGGTATAGCCGTTGAGCTCGCAGGTGCCGGCCACGCGCAGGCGGTCGCCCAGCCGCGACACCACCAGCTTGTAGCCGTCGTCGGTCAGAGATACCGACGGTGCAGCGTCGGGGTCGGTGACCTTGTAGGTTGCCGAGTAGCCCTTGCCCGGATAGATCATCAGATTGATGCCCAGCGGCTGCAGCAGGGGCACGCTGAAGCTGCCCATCGCCATCACGTAGGCGTCGGCGCGCAGGGTGCGGTGCACGCCGTGTTCGTCGATGACCTCGACGCCGGTGATGCGCGCGGCAGCGCCGGTTCCCTCGGTCAGCAGGCGGGTCACCGTCGTGTTGAAGCAGAACTCGACGCCGGCCTGCTGCGCGCGGGCGGCCAGGCCGGTGGTGAACTTGTAGACGTCGCCGGACTCATCGGTGGCCGTATAGTCGCCGCCGACGATGCGGTCGCGGCTGGCAGCGAGGGCCGGCTCGATGCGCACCACTTCGTCGGCGTCGATCGACTGGCGCGGGCAGCCGAGGTCGCGCATCAGCTTGGCTGCGCGCAGCGACTCGTCGAAGTCGCGCTGCTCGGTATAGAAGTGCAGGATGCCGCGGGTCAGGTCGTCGTAGGCGATGCCGGTGTCGGCGCGCACCGCATGCAGGGTCTGGCGGCTGTATTCGCACAGGGCGACGATCTGGCGGATGTTGTGGTCGGTGCGGGACGCCGTGCATTCGCGCAGGAACTGCAGGCCCCAGCGCCACTGCAGCCACTCGGGACGCAGCCGGAACAGCAGCGGTGCGTCTTCCCGGCCCAGCCATTTGAGCACCTTCATCGGCGCTGCCGGGTTGGCCCAGGGTTCGGCGTGAGACACCGAGATCTGGCAACCGTTGGCAAAACTGGTTTCCTGCGCCGCGCCGGGCTGGCGGTCGATGACGGTGACTTCATGGCCGGATTGCCGCAGGAACCAGGCGGAGGAAGTGCCGATGATGCCCGAACCCAAAACGATCACTTTCATCCTGCTCTCCGTAACGCGTTGCAATAGCAGAATTGTATGAAAATCCCGTTTTTCCGAGTCGATAAATTAAGTGGATAATTTTTCATTTCAAACAAGCTGAATGGCTAGCCTGTTTGAAAAACAAAAAATATGCCGGATTATTTTATTTTATCGTCGATTGCAGTCGTGTAATTTCCTGCGCGACTGCGCGCGAGACGACATCCTCCAGGGTCTTGTGCAGGCTGGCGCGCAAGGTGGCGGCCAATCCATCGACGGCCTGTTCCAGCACGCCTGCAACGCTGTTGCGGATACGTTCTTCCAGCATGGCGTCGGTCCGCGAGAGCAGCTGGCCCAGTATGCGTTCCCGCAGGCGGCGCTCCATGCGCAGCCACTCCTCGTCGTCCATGGCCGCGTGCAGCGGCGCAGCCAGGTCAGCCTGCGGCGTTTCCCGCTGCACTGTGACGGGCGCGGATGCAGGCGCAGGCGCAGGCGTGGACGAGGCAGCCGGCTTCAGCGGCAACGGATAGGACGGCACGTATTGTGGGGGTGGGCCGTACTGACTGCCGACAGCCGGGGCCTGGACGTAGCTGCCATCCGCTGGCGCTACCGGCAGAGCCGGGGCAACGGGAGTCGGCGCCGTTGCCGGATCCAGCAGCACGGCAGGCTGCTCCTCGGCCGCGGCCTGCTCCCGGGCAGCGTTTTCCGTTGCCAGCGGACCGGCCAGCGCCGTTTCGTCTTCTTCGATGACTTCGGTCAGCATCGGGATGCCGGCGTCGCGCGGGGGTGTGCTCATGCTTTCTCGGCGTCGTAATGGGTGAGGGGATAACCGCGCTGCTGGTAGTGGCGGTAACGCTCGCGCCCGGCCAGCCGGTCTTCATCTTCGGCGGACACGATTTCAAACATGCGTTCGAAACGGGCGAAATTGCCCGGTGGCTGCTGCGCCAGATTCACCAGCACCTGGTGGTGCGGCAACTCGGCGCTGTCGTTGCCGATGTCCATCAGCAGGATGGGCGTCTGCGCGGCCAGCGGACTGTCGACCGGCACATGGGGCAGGAAGTCGAGGTCGGAAAAAGTCCACAGCATCTCGTCCAGCCGCTGCAGCTGGGCGGCGTTTTCCGCCATCATGACGACCCGCAGGTTCTGCGAGCGGGCCTTGCGCACAAGGCGGCAGGCATAGGCCAGCTTGTCCGGCACATTGCTGTGGAAGTCGATGCGCGTCATGTCCGCCTGCCCGTTCAAAAGCGGAATCCCGGCGGCGCCTTGCCAGTCGCCGGCGGCGCTTCGGACGCCGCGCCGGGGCTGGCTGGTGCAACGGCCGGGGGCGCCATTTCGACAGTGTCGGCAACCTTGGGCGCGCTGCGCGGGGCTGCGGCCTGCGGCGCCGGATTGCGCCAGCTGGCGGGCAGCTGGCTGGTTTTAGGATAGCCGGCGGCGCTCAGCGCGGCGTGCCATGCGCCTTCCTCGAAACCCTTTTCCCTGCTGCGGCCTATGGTCAGGAACGGAAGTTGCGCGTCGCCGCCGGCCGAGCGCAGTGCGGCAATGTCTTCGTTGCTGCTGACTGTCTTTTCGGTGTAAGGCACGCCGCGCGCGGCCAGCAGCGCACGGGCGGCGTCGCAAGGCGCGCACTTGTCGCCGGTATACAAGATGACCGGCTGCGCCTTCGCGACCTGGGCAAGTTCATAGGGCAGCGGCGCCGTGCTCGCGGCGCCCGACGGCAGCGGGCGGGTCTCGACCTGCCTTGCCGACGCCGGCGGCGTGTCGCTGTAGGTTACCCGCCCGTCCGGCCCGATCGACTTGTACAGTTGGGCATGCGCCAGCGTGGCGCAGCACAGCAGCGCAACCGCCGACAATGTAAAGGGCTTTTTCATGATGCGCCTCCCTGTAGGTCAGGCCTGCGGCTCGGCCGTCATGCCGCTGTGGCGCAGCAGCGCGTCGATGGCAGGCTCGCGGCCGCGGAAGGCCTTGAACGATTCCAGCGCCGGGCGCGAGCCGCCCACCGACAGGATCTCTTCAAGGAAGCGGCGGCCGGCTTCGGCCAGGCGTTCGTCGTCGCCGCTGGCGCTGGCTTCCTCGAACGCGCTGTAGGCGTCGGCGGACAGCACCTCGGCCCACTTGTAGCTGTAGTAGCCGGCTGCGTAGCCACCCGAGAAGATGTGGCCGAACGAATTCTGGAAGCGGTTGAACGGCGGCGGCAGCATGACCGCGAATTTCGCGCGCACCGCGTCGAGCACGCCCTGCACACTGCCGCCGCCCTGCGGGTCGTAGTCGAAGTGCAAGTGCATGTCGAACAGCGAGAATTCCACCTGGCGCAGCATCTGGAGGCCGGACTGGAAGTTCTTGGCGGCCGTCATCTTGTCGAACAGCGCGCGCGGCAGCGGCTGGCCGGTCTCGGCATGCGCGCTCATCTGCTGCAGCACGTCCCATTCCCAGCAGAAGTTTTCCATGAACTGGGACGGCAATTCGACGGCGTCCCATTCGACGCCGGCAATGCCGGAAACGCCCAGTTCGTCCACCAGCGTCAGCATGTGGTGCAGGCCGTGGCCGAACTCGTGGAACAGGGTGTTGACTTCGTCGTGGGTGAACAGCGCCGGCCTAGCGACACCGCCGACCACGGCCGGTTCGGTGAAGTTGCAGGTGAGGTAGGCCACCGGCGTCTGCACCCGCTCGTCCTGCAGGCGGCGGCCGCGGGCGTCGTTCATCCATGCGCCGCCGCGCTTGCCGCTGCGGGCGTACAGGTCGAGGTAGAACTGGCCGATGAGCTTGCCGTCACGCTCGATGCGGAAGAACTTCACGTCCTTGTGCCAGACCGGGGCCGTGTCGGGTGCGATCTTTACCGTGAACAGTGTCTCGACCAGGCGGAACAGGCCGTCCACCACCTTGTGTTCGGGAAAGTACTGCTTCACTTCCTGCTCGGAAAACGCATAACGGCGCTCGCGCAGCTTCTCGGACACGTAGGCCAGGTCCCATGCTTCCACCGACTGCATGCCCAGTTCCTCTTTGGCAAACTGGCGCACTTCCTCCAGGTCCTTCGCCGCGTAGGGTTTGGCCTTCAGCGCCAGGTCTTCGAGGAAGCTGATCACATGCTGCGGCGTTTCCGCCATTTTCGGCACCAGCGACACTTCCGCATAGTTGCGGTAGCCCAGCAGCAGCGCCTCTTCCTGCCGCAACTGCAGCTTCTCGACGATGATGGCGGTGTTGTCCCACTCGGGCTTCGCGCCCAGCTCGGACGCCTTGGTCGCGTTGGCGCGGTAGATGGTCTCGCGCAGCGCGCGGTCGTCGGCGTACTGCAGCACCGGGAAATAGGACGGGAAATGCAGCGTGAAGCGGTAACCCGGCTTGCCGGCCTTTTCAGCCGACGCGCGTGCCGCCTGGCGCACGTCTTCCGGCAGGCCCGCCAGCCGTGCTTCGTCCTCGACGATCAGTTCGTAGTCATTTGTCGCGTCGAGCACGTTTTCCGAAAAGCGCGTGCTCAGTTCGGCCTGGCGCTCCTGGATCGCGGCAAAGCGGGTCTTCTTGTCGTCGGACAGGTCGGCGCCGCCAAGGTGGAAGTCGCGCAGCGCGTTGTCGACGATTCGCCTGCGCTGCGGCGTCAGCGCCGCATAGCCGGCGTCGGCCTTCAGCGCCTTGTATTTCTCGAACAGCGCCAGGTTCTGCCCCAGCGCGGTCCAGAACTCGGTGACCTTGGGCTGGTTTTCGTTATACGCAGCGCGCAGTTCGGGCGTGTCGACAACCGCGTTCAGGTGGCCGACCACGCCCCAGGCCCGGCCCAGCTTCTCGGTGGCCTGTTCCAGCGGCTCGACGAAATTTTTCCAGGTAACCGTGTCCATCGGCGCTTCGAGCCGGGCGACGACCTCGCGGCATTCGGCCAGCAGCATGTCGATGGCAGGGGTAACGCAGGCCGGCGTGAACGCGTCGAAGCGCGGCAGGTCGGAAAAGTCGAGCAGGGGATTGGTCTGTGCATTCATCGGTCGTTTCTCTCGGCAGCTTCTATGGTGTTTACCAGCAGCATGGTGATGGTCATCGGGCCGACGCCGCCGGGCACCGGCGTGATCCAGCCGGCCACCTCTTTCGCGTTGTCGAAGTCGACATCGCCGCACAGCTTCCCGTTGTCGTCCCGGTTCATGCCGACGTCGATGACGACGGCGCCCGGCTTGACCATGTCGGCGGTGACGATGTTGCGCTTGCCCGTGGCGACCACCAGGATGTCCGCATGGCGCGTGTGATACCCCAGGTCGCGGGTCTTGGAGTTGCAGATGGTGACAGTCGCGCCGGCCTGCAAGAGCAGCATCGCCTGCGGCTTGCCGACGATGTTGGACGCGCCCACCACGACCGCATGCGCGCCGCGCACCGGATAGGCTATGGACTCCAGCATCTTCATCACGCCATACGGCGTGCAGGGGCGAAACAGCGGCTGCCCGGTCATCAGCATGCCGGCGTTGCTGACATGGAAGCCGTCGACGTCCTTTTCCGGCGCGATCGCCTCGATCACCTTGAAGGCGTCGATATGCGCGGGCAGCGGCAGCTGCACCAGGATGCCGTGTATCTTCGGGTCGGCGTTGAGCGCGGCGACCCGTTCGAGCAGCTGCGCTTCCGACAGCGTGGCGTCGTATTTTTCCAGCACGGAATAAAAGCCGCTGTCCTCGCAGGCCTTGACCTTGTTGCGCACATAGACCTGGGACGCCGGACTGTCGCCCACCAGCACCACGGCCAGCCCGGGCTGGCGCCCTTTTTCGGTGAGTGCAGCGGCGCGGCGGGCCACATCGGCGCGCAGGTTTTGGGAGAGCAGGGTGCCACTGATGATTTGTGCAGACATGGTGATGGAAGCGATGCGGATGGAAAACCGGATTATACGGGCGCTTCCGGACGCGGGGCGCAGCGGGGCCGCGCATGTCGACATGCTGCGCTGCACACAAAATACCGCATTATGAAATCATAGATCGTAGTATGAAATCTTGAAATTCGCTGCTAGAATGCGTTGGTTGTTTTTCGCGCAAGTTGTACCCTGTAACAAACCGGGATCCGCGATGTCCAAATTAATCCGGCAACGATAAGGAGACGCACGATGTCTGCCCAGCTCGACCAGGTACTGGCGCAAGCCGCCAACGACCCCGATGTAATGGAAACCAAGGAATGGCTCGACGCGCTCGAAGCCGTCATCGAAAACGAGGGTCCGGAGCGCGCCCACTACCTGATGGAGCGCATGCTCGACCTGGCGCGCCGGCGCGGCGCCCAGATCCCGTTTTCCGGCAATACCGCCTACGTCAACACCATTCCCAACCACCTTGGCGCGCACTGCCCGGGCAACCTCGAATACGAAGAGCGCCTGCGCTCCTGGATGCGCTGGAACGCCATGGCCATGGTGGTCAAGGCCAACCGGGTCGACGGCGACCTTGGCGGCCATATTTCCAGCTTCGCGTCGCTGGCCAACATGCTGGGCATCGGCTTCAACCACTTCTGGCATGCGCCGAGCGAAGGCCATGGCGGCGACCTGCTGTATCTGCAGGGACATTCCTCTCCCGGCATCTATGCCCGCTCTTTCCTGGAAGGCCGCCTGTCCGAAGACCAGCTGCTGAATTTCCGCCGCGAGGTCGACGGCAAGGGCCTGTCTTCCTACCCGCATCCGAAGCTGATGCCGGACTACTGGCAGTTCCCGACCGTGTCGATGGGCCTGGGCCCGCTGATGGCCATCTACCAGGCGCGCTTCCTGAAGTACCTGCATGCGCGCGGCCTGGCCGACACGGCCAACCGCAAGGTCTGGGTCTTCTGCGGCGACGGCGAGATGGACGAGCCTGAATCGATGGGCGCGATCGGCATGGCCGGCCGCGAGATGCTCGACAACCTGATCATGGTGGTCAACTGCAACCTGCAGCGCCTCGACGGCCCGGTGCGCGGCAATGGCAAGATCATCCAGGAACTGGAAGCCGACTTCCGCGGCGCCGGCTGGAACGTCATCAAGGTGGTCTGGGGTCCCGGCTGGGACGAGCTGCTGGCGCGCGACAAGGACGGCATCCTGCAGCGCGTGATGATGGAAACCGTGGACGGCGAGTACCAGAACTACAAGGCCAAGGACGGCGCCTACGTGCGCAAGCATTTCTTCGGCAAGCATCCGAAGCTGCTGGAGATGGTCGCCAACATGACCGACGGCGACATCTGGCGCCTGACCCGCGGCGGGCATGATCCGCACAAGATCTACGCCGGCTTCAAGATGGCGGTGGAAAACAAGGGCACGCCGACCGTGCTGCTGGTGAAGACCGTCAAGGGTTTCGGCATGGGCAAGTCGGGCGAGGCGCGCAACACCGCGCACCAGACCAAGAAACTCGACGACGACGCCATCCGCGAAATGCGCGACCGCTTCGCCATCCCCATCCCCGACGACAAGCTGGCCGAGGTGCCGTTCTTCAAGCCGGCCGACGACGCGCCGGAAATGATCTACCTGCACGAGCGCCGCAAGGCGCTGGGCGGCTACCTGCCGCAGCGCCGCATGAAGGCCGACGAAACCCTGGTGGTGCCGCCGCTGGAAGCCTTCAAGGCCATCCTCGACCCCACCGCCGAAGGCCGCGAAATCTCCACCACACAGGCGTATGTACGCGTGATCACGGTGCTGCTGCGCGACGCCTCGCTGGGCAAGCGCGTGGTGCCCATCCTGGTGGACGAGGCGCGCACCTTCGGCATGGAAGGCCTGTTCCGCCAGATCGGCATCTTCAACCAGCGCGGCCAGCTCTACGAACCGGTCGACAAGGACCAGGTCAGCTACTACCGCGAAGACAAGGCTGGCCAGATCCTGCAGGAAGGCATCAACGAAGCGGGCGCGATGAGCTCCTGGATCGCGGCGGCAACGTCGTACTCGACCAACAACACGGTCATGATCCCGTTCTACACGTTCTACTCGATGTTCGGCCTGCAGCGCATCGGCGACCTGGCATGGGCTGCCGGCGACATGCGGGCACGCGGCTTCCTGCTTGGCGGCACGGCCGGGCGCACCACGCTCAACGGCGAAGGCCTGCAGCACGAGGACGGACACAGCCACGTGCTGGCCTCGACCATACCGAACTGCCTGTCCTACGACCCGACCTTCGCGCATGAAGTCGCGGTGATCATGCATGATGGCCTGCGCCGCATGATCGAGAAGCAGGAGGACGTGTTCTACTACATCACCCTGATGAACGAGAACTATCCGCACCCCGGCCTGAAGCCGGGGCAGGAGGAAGGCATCCTGAAGGGCCTTTACCTGCTCCAGGAAGGTGGCAAGGAATCGAAGCACCGCGTTCAGCTGATGGGCTCGGGCACCATCCTGCGCGAGGTCATCGCTGCCGGCGAATTGCTGCGCAACGACTGGGGCATCGAGTCCGACGTCTGGTCCGCGCCGTCCTTCAACCTGCTGGCCCGCGACGGTGCCGACGCCGACCGCTGGAACCTGCTGCATCCGTCCGAGCCGCCGCGCATGCCGCACATCACGCAGTGCCTGGCGGCGAGCACCGGCCCGATCGTGGTGTCGACCGACTACATGCGTGTGTTCGCCGAGCAGGTAAGGGCGTATATCCCGAGCGGGCGCACCTACAAGGTGCTGGGCACGGATGGCTTTGGCCGCTCCGACACCCGGGCCAGGCTGCGGGAATTCTTCGAAGTGAATCGCCATTTCGTGGTCATCGCTGCCGGCGAATTGCTGCGCAACGACTGGGGCATCGAGTCCGACGTCTGGTCCGCGCCGTCCTTCAACCTGCTGGCCCGCGACGGTGCCGACGCCGACCGCTGGAACCTGCTGCATCCGTCCGAGCCGCCGCGCATGCCGCACATCACGCAGTGCCTGGCGGCGAGCACCGGCCCGATCGTGGTGTCGACCGACTACATGCGTGTGTTCGCCGAGCAGGTAAGGGCGTATATCCCGAGCGGGCGCACCTACAAGGTGCTGGGCACGGATGGCTTTGGCCGCTCCGACACCCGGGCCAGGCTGCGGGAATTCTTCGAAGTGAATCGCCATTTCGTGGTCATCGCCGCGCTCAAGGCCCTGGCCGACGAGGGCACGCTGTCGGCGGGCGTGGTAACCCAGGCCATTGAAAAGTACGGCATCAATCCGAACAAGCCGAATCCGGTCACAGTGTAAAGAAGACTAACAAACTCCTTGTCATGACCGACAGGGCCCGTTCAGCGCGGGCATCGCGACAGGCCGTCGCCGTGCCCGCGCCATGCGGACTTCCCTGGATGTGGCGGGAAATAAACGGAGCTAAAAGATGAGCATGGTTGAAGTCAAGGTCCCGGACATCGGCGATTTCAAGGAAGTGGAGGTCATCGAACTGCTGGTCAAGCCAGGCGACACGGTGGCGGTGGACCAGTCGCTGATCACGGTGGAGTCCGACAAGGCCAGCATGGAAATTCCGTCCAGCCAGGCAGGCGTGGTCAAGGAAATCAAGGTCAAGGTCGGCGACAAGGTGGCTGAGGGGTCGCTGATGCTGATGCTGGAAACGGAAGGCGCGGCAGCACCCGGGCCAGCGGCGGCAGCAGCAG
>CAUQYP010000060.1:0-20263 GCA_963522035.1 uncultured Noviherbaspirillum sp.
TCCGATTTCGGCACCAGCGACGTGTCGCCATCGACGGGGACCCACGTCAAAAGCAGATTCAACGGCAACGGCAACTGTCGCTGCGCGGAACGTCAAGAGCAACTGCAACTGCAACTGTCGCTGCGCGGACGTGGCGCTTCTGGCGCAAGCCAGCATAAAAATTGCTCTAGGATGCAATCTCCAGCCAGTCAAAACCTTCCGCCTGGCAGGCAATCATGATTTCCGGGCCTGAACCGCCCAATGCGCCTTCCAGCGCCTGGCGCGCCAGCTCGGGAGTATTGTTCTGCTGGCTGAGATGCGCGCCGACGATGCGCTGCAAGCGGCTGCGGTCCAGCATGGAGAGGATCTCGCCGGCCGTCTCATTGGACAGGTGGCCATAAGCGCCGCCGATGCGCCGCTTCAGCGCATAAGGATAGGAAGACGCAGCCAGCATTGCCCGGTCGTGGTTGCACTCAAGCACCAGTGCGTCGCAGCCGCCGAGCGACTGCACCAGATGCGGCGTCGACTGGCCGGCATCGGTCAGCACCCCCAGGCGTACCCGGCCGTCGCTGATGACATACTGGATGGGTTCACGCGCATCGTGCGGCACGGTGTACGGTAAAAGTTCTAGCTCGCCGATGGCAAGCCGGTCGCCATCGCGGCACAGCGCGACGTCCACCCCGTGGCAGTCGCGCTGGACTGCCTGCCAGGTGCCGAAGCTGAGCCAGACCGGCACCCGGTGCCGCCGGGCAAATTTGAAAACGCCACCGACATGGTCGGAATGTTCGTGGGTGACGACGATGCCGTCGAGGTCGCCGGGCAGCATGCCCAGCCGCGCCAGACGGCGTTCGGTTTCACGAACGCCGAAGCCGCAGTCGAGCATGACCGTGGTGCGGGCAGCGCCGGCGCCTCCCGAAATCAGCAGCGCGTTGCCTTCGCTGCCGCTGCCCAGACTGGCAAATCTCACGACCCTGCCCTCTTCCTGATTACCCTGATTACCTAAATTACCCTGGCACTCTGCTTATTTCAGCTGTTCCGTCAGCAGGCTCAGGATACGGTTGGCAGTTTGCGAGGTTTCCGGCGCGCCGTCGCTGTTGAGCACGGTGACCTGGCTGCCCGCCGTCGCGCTCCTGACGGCAATCTGGTAGCGCTGCGCCGCCTTGGCCTTGTCATCCTTGGAACTGGAGAACATCCGGCTGAAGAAGCCCTGCTCGGCCGCCTTGCCGTTCGCGTCCTGGTTCTGGTCGACGTAACGGACGTAATAGACGCCCTTGGTACGGTCACGGTCCTCGACCGTGAAGCCAACGCGGTCCAGCGCGAGGCCGACCCGGCGCCATGCGCGTTCGAACGGCTCGTCGACTTCGACCACGCCGCTGGTGCCGGCGCGGGCAAGCCTGGCGCGCGACTGTTCGACCGGCGCCGCGTTTGCGACGACCGCCTGGGCCCGGGTCTTTTCCACGCCCAGCCTCGTCAACAGGCGGGACAGGAATTCGGCTTCGAGTTCCGGGTCGGCCGGACGCGGGGTCCAGACGGTTCTTTCCTTTTCCAGGCCGGTCAGCACTTCCTGGGCGCCGCGGTGGCTGATGTAGACCTCAGTGGTGCCATCCGCACCGCGCTCGAGGCGGGTACGGAACTTGTCGCGTTCGCCGGTCGAGTAGAACGAGTCCAGTGCCCTGCCCAGCGTATTGCGCAGGAAGCCCTCGGGGATCTTGGCGCGGTTTTCGGCCCAGTCGGTTTCCATTACGCCGGTTTCCTGGTTTTCCGTGGCGATCAGGAATCCGGAGTCCTGCCAGAATTCCTTGACCTGCGGCCACAGCACCTCGGGCGCCAGCTTCACGACCAGCCAGCGCTGGCTGCCATCGCGCACCACCCGTGCTTCGTCGGTGACCTTGGCGGCGACCGGCGCCGCGGTGTTGGCGGCGGCCGCTGCCGGCACCGCGGCTTGCGCATTGAAGCCCGACGCGGTGGCAACGCCGCGATTGGCGCTGTCCGGCAACGCGTAACGGCTGTCGCGCTGCAACTGGGTCAGGTCGGGCGGCACTTCCAGCGACTTGGTCTTGCCGGTCGAAGTCGACGCGCTCTTGTAATCGATGCGGCTCGGTTCCAGCAGGGTGCCGAAAGAGGAATTGATGGAGCCGCAGCCAGCGAGGCTGGCCAGGGCGAGCGCGGTAAGGATGCCGCGCTGCACGGTGCTGCGTTCTGCCATGTGGGTGATCTTCCGTAAGGTCATGGTCATGCTGATACGATGGAATGGGCGGCTCTGCCGCCCCGGCCAAAGCGGACTATTGTAATACACCGGACTCGCGCAGCGCCGCACGCACGGTCTCGTGCCAGTCGTCGCCGAGCGGCGCGAGAGGGAGGCGCAAGCCGTGCGACATCAGCCCCATTTCCGCCATTGCCCATTTGACCGGGACCGGGTTGGGTTCGACGAAAAGCTTGTTGTGCAGCGGCAGCATGGTGTTGTTGATGCGGACCGCTTCGGCCACGTTGCCTGCCATCGCCGCCACGCACAGTTCATGCATCGCACGCGGCGCGACGTTGGCGGTGACCGAGATATTGCCCTTGCCGCCGCACAGCATCAGCGCCATCGCGGTCGCGTCGTCGCCGGAATACACGGCGAACGACGGCGGCGCCAGGCGCAGCAGGTCGGTGTCGCGGGCGATATTGCCGGTGGCTTCCTTGACGCCGACGATGCCCGGCACCTGCGCCAGGCGCAGCATGGTGTCGTTGGACATATCGGCCACCGTGCGGCCCGGCACGTTGTACAGGATGACCGGCAGGTCGACCGATTCGGCAATCTTGCGGAAGTGCCGGTACATGCCTTCCTGCGTCGGACGGTTGTAATAAGGCACGACCTGCAGCGAGGCGTCGGCGCCGACTTCCTTGGCGTAGCGCGTCAGTTCGATCGCCTCGACGGTCGAGTTGCCGCCGGTGCCGGCGATGATGGGGATGCGCCTGGCCGTGTGCTCCACCGCCACCTTGATCAGTTCGCAGTGCTCGTCCACGGTGACGGTCGGCGATTCGCCGGTGGTGCCGACGATGACGATGCCGTCGGTTCCCTCGGCAATATGCCAGTCGATGAGTTTCTTCAGGCCGGGCAGGTCGAGACTGCCGTCAGCGTGCATGGGAGTAACGATTGCTACGATGCTGCCCTGGATCATGATGTTGTATGGCGGAATTGGTTAAGGGGACGATTGTAGCGGATACCCGGCCCGCTGGCGCTTCGGCGGCGCTATTCGCCTTGCAGCGGCCAGGCTTGCCCGTCTTCCTCGCCGTTCGCCGGCCGGACCACGCAGATGCGCTGGACCATCGCGGGCTTGGGCCGGCTCAGGTAGCCGTCCTCGAAGGCGACGATGCGCAAGCCGCCGGCCAGCCTGGCCCGGTCGATCAGTTCGCCTGGACGCAGCAGGAAGTCGGGATTCGACGGCTTGCCGAAGCGGCCGTTGCCGGCCGCGAAGGTTTCATAGATCAGCACGCCGCCGGGCGCGAGCGCTCTGAACAAGTGTTCGAAAAGCGGCCGGTGCAAATAATTGGTGACCACGATGCCCGCGAACGCGCGCCCGGGGTACGGCCACGGCGCACCGTTTTCAAGGTCATGCTGCTCAGTCTGCACGCCGGGTGCTGCGCATGCGGCCAGCGCCTGCGGGTCGCGGTCTACCGCCAGCACCGGGTGGCCCAGCGCCGCCAGCAGGCGGACATGGCGGCCGCTGCCGCAGGCCAGGTCGAGCACGTCGCCGGCCGGCGCCAGCGGCGCGAAGCGCTGCACCCACAGCGATGGCGCTGCCAGCGGCGCGTGCGCTGCCATCAGCGGTAGGACAAGCCCATGACCTCGCGCACGTCGCGCATGGTCTCGCTCGCCAGCTGCCTGGCCTTCTCGCAGCCGTCGGCGATGATGGCGCGGACCAGTGTCGGGTCGTCCAGGTATTGCTGCGCGCGTTCGCGCATCGGCTCCTGCTCTTTCAACACGGCGTCGATCACCGGCTGCTTGCATTCGAGGCAGCCGATGCCGGCGCTGCGGCAACCGGCTGCCGCCCATGCCCTGGTCGGCTCGTCGGAATACACCTTGTGCAGTTGCCAGACCGGGCAGCGCTCCGGCTCGCCGGGGTCGGTGCGGCGCACGCGCGCCGGGTCGGTCGGCATGGTGCGCATTTTCTTGGTGACCGACTCGCGGTCCTCGCGCAGGCCGATCGAGTTGCCGTAGCTCTTGGACATCTTCTGGCCGTCCAGCCCGGGCAGGCGCGACGATTCGGTCAGCAGCGCGCGCGGCTCGACCAGGATCATCTTGCGCTTGCCTTCGAGGTAGCCGAACAGGCGCTCGCGGTCGACGGTCGACAGGCTTTGCGATTGCTCCAGCATGGCCTTCGCCTGCGCGAGCGCGTCGGCGCTGCCGTCCTGCTGGTAGGCGGTGCGCAGTTCGTCATAAGTGCGGGCACGTTTGCCGCCCAGCTTCTTCACCGCCTCGCGCGCCTTTTCCTCGAAATCCTTTTCGCGGCCGTAGATATGGTTGAAGCGGCGCGACAGCTCGCGCATCATTTCCACGTGCGGCACCTGGTCCTCGCCGACCGGCACCATGCTGGCGCGGTAGATCAGCACGTCGGCCGCCTGCAGCAGCGGATAGCCGAGGAAGCCGTAGGTGGCGAGGTCGCGGTCGGCCAGCTTTTCCTGCTGGTCCTTGTAGGTCGGCACCCGCTCCAGCCAGCCCAGCGGCGTCGTCATCGACAGCAGCAGGTGCAGTTCGGCATGTTCCGGCACCTTGGACTGGATGAACAGCGTGGCCTTCGCCGGGTCGATGCCAGCGGCCAGCCAGTCGATCACCATGTCCCAGGTGCTCTTTTCAATGATGCTGGGGTCGTCGTAGTGCGTGGTCAGCGCATGCCAGTCGGCGACGAAAAACAGGCATTCATGCGTGTTTTGCAGCGTCACCCAGTTTTTCAGGGCGCCGTGGAAATGGCCAAGGTGCATTACGCCGGTCGGACGCATGCCGGAGACTACGCGGTCAGGGTACATGGTGGTTCAGCTCAGGAGATAAGTCAGGGGGGAAATCAGCGCCATCAGGGCGGTATTGGCAGCCAGCATGACCGGCGTCATCCAGTACTTCAGGAAGCCCAGCATGGCCAGGCCCATCACGATGAAAAAGCCGTAGTTTTCCAGTTGGCCGTACTTGTACGCGTAGCGCGGCGGCAGCAGGCTGGTCATGATGCGGCCGCCGTCGAGCGGCGGCACCGGGAACAGGTTGAAGGCGAAGATGACGAGGTTGGTCAGGATGCCGGCCTGCGCCATGCGCATGAAGAAGTCGTCCGGCGACTGGGCACCACTCATCAGGATCACGCCTATCATCCACATCAGGGCCATCACCAGGTTGGCGGCCGGCCCGGCCAGCGCAACCCAGGCCATGTCGCGCTTCGGGTTGCGCAGGTTGCGATATTCGACCGGCACCGGCTTCGCGTAGCCGAACAGGAAGGGACTGCCGACGAAGAACAGCACGATGGGGATCAGCAGCGTGCCGACCGGGTCGATATGCTTGACCGGGTTCAGGCTCATGCGGCCCAGCATGAACGCGGTGTTGTCGCCGAAGTGCCGCGCCGCGTATGCATGCGCCGCTTCGTGCAGCGTGATCGCGAACAGAATGGGCAGCGCGTAGACCGCGAAGGTCTGGATCATATTATTCATCGGGGGGATTCTAACAGAGGGGAAAGGGGCATCCGGCGGGCTGTTTTCACAGCCCGAACGGCGCGGTGTCGCCCAGCCCCTGCCGTATCAGCTCGGGTTCCGGACCGGTCAGGTCGATGACCGTCGTCGGTTCCAGCCGGCAGGCGCCGCCGTCGATCACGAGGTCGATCTGCTTCTCCAGCCCGTCGCGGATTTCCTCGGGGTCGGAAAGCGGATGCTCTGCGCCGGGCAGGATCAGCGTGGTGCCCAGCAGCGGCTGGCCGAGCTCCTCCAGCAGCGCCTGCGCGATCGCATTGTCCGGCACCCGCAGGCCGATGGTCTTGCGCGATGGGTGGCTCAGGCGGCGCGGCACTTCCTTGGTCGCCTCCAGGATGAAGGTGTAGGCGCCCGGCGTGGCCGACTTGAGCAGGCGATAGCGCGCATTGTCCACGCGCGAGTAGAGCGCAATTTCGCTCAGGTCGCGGCACAGCAGCGTCAGGTGATGTTTTTCATCGATGCCGCGGATGCGGCGCAGGCGCTCCACTGCCGCCTTGTCGTCGAGGCGCGCGACCAGCGCGTAACAGGCGTCGGTGGGCAGCGCGACGATGCCGCCCGACTGGATGATCTGCGCGGCCTGCCTGATCAGGCGCAGCTGGGGATTTTCCGGATGGATCTGAAAGAACTGGCTCATCGAATAAAAAAGGCGGAAGCACTACGCCGCCGCCTTTGGCTCCTGAAAAATGGACGGAACTCAGCGCATGTCGCGCAACGCGGCGATGCGCTGCTCGATCGGCGGGTGGGTAGAGAACAGGTCGAGGAAACCTGGCTTGTCATGGATGCCCAGCGTCGCCACCGACTCCGGCAGATGGCTGGGCTCGACGCCGCCGAGGCGGGCCAGCGCCTTCACCATGGGCTGCGGGCTGCCCAGCAGCCTGGCCGAGCCGGCGTCGGCGCGGAACTCGCGGTGGCGCGAGAACCAGGCCACGATCATCGACGCAGCGATGCCGAACACCACCTGGCAGACCATCACTGTGACCATGTAGCCGATGCCCGGGCCGCTGTTGCTGTCGCGCGAGATTGCACGGTCGACCACGTAGCCGACCACGCGCGACAGGAACACCACGAAGGTGTTGACCACGCCCTGCACCAGCGTCATGGTGACCATGTCGCCATTGGCGATATGGGCGATTTCGTGGCCGAGCACAGCTTCGACTTCATCGCGGGTCATGCCCTGCAGCAGGCCGGTGGACACCGCCACCAGCGCCGAGTTCTTGAACGCGCCGGTGGCGAACGCATTCGGCTCGCCTTCATACACGGCCACCTCGGGCATGCGGATGCCGGCGCGGTCGGACAGCTTCTGCACGGTGTCGAGCAGCCACAGCTCGGTCGAGTTGGACGGCGCTTCGATCACGTGTGCGCCGGTCGACCACTTGGCCATCGGCTTGCTGATCAGCAGCGAAAAAATGGAGCCGGTAAAGCCGACCACGGCCGAGAACACCAGCAGCATCGGCAGGTTGAGCCCGGCGCCCGTCAGGAAGCGGTCCACGCCCAGCAGCGACAGCACGATGGACATGACGGCGAGAACAGCAACGTTCGTCGCCAGGAACAAAAAAATTCTTTTCATGGATAGTTCTCCCGTTGGAACGTGCTGCATATGCGGCCGCAGGCCGCGCTCTTCAAGACTTGCTGCCGGGTGTTGCGATACTTCAGATAACCCAGTCGTGCCAGACCGGCTTCACGCTGGCCGGCAGGGCCGGCAGTTCGCCAAGGTCGACACGGGACTCGCCCGGGCCATGGAAGTCCGACCCGCGCGAGGCCAGGAAGCCGTAGCGCTGCGCGACCTTCGCATATTCGTCGTACTGGTCGGGCGTGTGGCTGCCGGTGATGACCTCGATGGCGGTGCCGCCCAGGCGCTTGAATTCATCGAACAGTGCGTCATAGGCCATCGCGTCGAACTTGTAGCGGCCAGGGTGGGCGATCACCGCCACACCACCGGCGCCCCTGATCCAGCCGACCGCCTGCTGCAGCGTGGCCCAACGATGCGGCACATAGCCGGGCTTGCCCTCGATCAGGTAGTTGCGAAAGACCGACGGCACGTCATGGCAGACGCCGCGGTCGATGATGTAGCGGGCAAAGTGGGTGCGTGAAATGAGGTCCGGGTTGCCGGCATAGCGCAGCGCGCCTTCGTACGCGTCGGGAATGCCGGCCGCCGCCAGCTGCCCGGCCATCTCACGGGCGCGCAATTCGCGGCCGGAACGGGTACTGGCCAGGCCGCGCTGCAGTTCCGCGTTGCGCTCGTCGATCTGCAAGCCGACGATATGGACGGTCTGCCCGGCCCAGGTAATGGAAATCTCGACGCCGGGAATGAAGGCCAGCCCCAGCGCCGCCGCCGCGGCGCGTGCCTCGGCAATGCCGCTGACTTCATCATGGTCGGTCAGCGCCCAGACATCGACGCCGCGCGCCTTGGCGCGTGCGGCAACCGTCGCTGGTGCGAGCATGCCGTCGGAAACGTTCGAATGACAGTGAAGATCAAAGTTGCGCATGCGATAGCCGGTAAACGTTCTTCCAGGGAAGGCATGATTGTACGCTGGCCCGAGCCTGGCATCCCAGCAGCTTGTGCGGCTTTCGGCTTTCTACCGCGCAGGCGCCTGGGCCAGGAAATCCTCGATGATCCTGGCCAGCGCTTCCGGCTGGTCATGGTGCAGCATGTGGCCGGCGTTTTCCACCATGCGCGTCGTCACACCGGGAATGGTGGCGATGCGGCGGTCGATTTCAAGGCGGGCACTGTCCTTTGCACCCATCCAGCGCGCCATGTCGGTCTCGGTGGCCTCGACATACAGCGTCGGCGCCGTGATCTGCGCCCAGCAGGCGAGCACTTCGTCGAGCCGGTACAGGTGCGGGCTGATGCCCTTGTGCGCCGGGTCGCCCAGGATTTTCCAGTGGCCGGGCGCTGTCTCGCTGGCCCAGTGGCCGGAGAGGTAGGCGGCGCGCTCGTCGGTCAGGCGCGGGTTGGTCTTCTGCAGCCTGGCTGCCACTTCGGCCTGCGACGCATACGCGCGCATTGCCGGCGGCGAGCGGAGTTCGTCCAGCCACTTCGCGATGCGCCGCGGCGCCTGCTCGGACCGGCTGGCCGCCATGCCCACGCCTTCCAGGTTGACGAGCTGGCCGATGCGCTGCGGCCGCACGCCGGCGTAGCTGGTGCCGACATTCGCGCCCATGCTGTGGCCGACCAGCCGGATGGCCTCGTCGGGCGAGTAATGGTCGACGATGGCTTCGAGGTCGCCGATATAGTCGGCAAACCAGTAGGTGTCGGCGCCGGAACAGTCGGTCAGGCCGAAGCCGCGCCAGTCGGGCGCGATCACATGCCATTCCCGCTGCAGGCAGTCGACCACGAACTGGAAGGACGCGGACACGTCCATCCAGCCATGCAGCATGAACAGCTTGGGCGCGTCGGCGCTGCCCCAATGGCGCACGTGGTAGCGCAAACCGCGGATGGTCAGGAATTCGGAACGGGAGGCTTTCATCGGCGTCATCGTGTGTTGTCTGGTGAAGAGGCGTGCAGCGCGCGATAATGCAGTCCTTGCGCCATGGACAAGCTGGCGCGAACAGCCGCAAAACGAACGATCGTTCGATAATTATAATGGAGACCCCATGATATCCACCAGCAATGCTCCCGGCACGGCCGACGACTACGACGCGCTATACCAGGGCTTTCACTGGCACGTACCGCCGGACTTCAACATCGCCCATCTGTGCGCCGAGCGCTGGGCCGGCGACGCCGGGCGCGTCGCCATCCTGTACGAGGACGACACCGGCCAGTCCAGCAGCACCACCTACGCCGATCTCTGGCGCGACGCCCGCTGCCTGGCCCAGGCGCTGCGCCGGCACGGCGTGGCACGCGGCGACCGGGTCGCCATCGTCCTGCCGCAGCGTCCGGAAACCGCGGTTGCGCACATCGCCTGCCACCTGCTGGGCGCCGTGGCGATGCCGCTGTCCATCCTGTTCGGGCCGGACGCGCTGGCCTACCGGCTGCAGGACAGCGCGGCGGTGCTGGCCATCGTCGACCAGGCCGCCGCCGCCGCGCTTGCCGGCATTCGCGCCGACTGCGCTGCGCTGAAACGGGTGCTGGGCATCGGCTGCGACAGCGAGCTGGACTGGGATGCGGAGCTGGCGCAGTCGGACGGCACGATCGGCGCAGTCGCCACGAAGGCGGGCGACCCGGCCATCCTGATCTACACCAGCGGCACCACTGGCGCACCCAAGGGCGCCTTGCTGCCGCAGTCGGCGCTGCTGGGCAACCTGACCGGCTTCGTTGCGTCGCAAAACTGGTTCCCGCAGCAGGGCGACGTGTTCTGGTCGCCGGCGGACTGGGCCTGGACCGGCGGGCTGATGGATGCGCTGCTGCCGTCGCTGTACTTCGGCATGCCGATCGTCGGCTACCGTGGCCGTTTTTCAGCGGAAACGGCTTTTCGGCTGATGGAAAAATATGGCGTCACCAATACCTTCCTGTTCCCGACCGCGCTCAAGATGATGATGAAGGCGGTGCCGGCGCCGCGCGCGCAGTACCAGCTAAAACTGCGCGCCATCATGAGCGCCGGCGAGGCGGTCGGCGATGCGGTGTTCGGCTGGGGCCAGACCGCGCTGGGCGTCACCATCAACGAGATGTTCGGCCAGACCGAGATGAACTACATCGTCGGCAACAGCGCCGGACGCTGGCCGGCGCGTCCGGGCAGCATGGGCCGCCCCTACCCCGGCCACCGGGTCGCGGTGATCGACGACGAAGGCAAGCTGGCTGCGCCCGGCGAAATGGGCGAGGTCGCGCTCCACCGCACCGACATCCACGGCCATCCCGACCCGGTGTTCTTCCTGGGCTACTGGAATAATCCGGCGGCGACCGAGGCCAAGTACAGCGGCGACTGGTGCCGCACCGGCGACCTGGCGGTGCAGGATGCCGACGGCTACCTGTGGTACCAGGGCCGGGCGGATGACATGTTCAAGGCGGCCGGATACCGGATCGGACCATCGGAAATTGAAAACTGCCTGGTCAAGCATCCGGCAGTGGTCAATGCGGCTGTGATTCCGAAGCCGGATGCGGAGCGCGGCAACGTGGTGAAGGCCTTCATCGTGCTGGCCAGCGGCGTCAGCGGCGACGGCGAGGCCGGACTGCGCCTGATCGCGGAACTGCAGGAACATGTGCGGGGCAAGCTTGCACCTTACGAATATCCGAAGGAAATCGAGTTCCTGGATGCGTTGCCAATGACGACCACGGGCAAGGTGCAGCGAAGGGTGTTGCGGGAGCGGGAGGCAGAGCGCCAAGCTTAGGAATTCGTAGGGTGTAATAAGCGCAGCGCATTACACCATGGCCGTCGAAAAATCCGGACGCCTGCCGTAATCGGCCATTGGTGTAATGCGCGCAGCTTATTACACCCTACGAAAATCTCGGCTCCCGGGACTACTTCTCGCCGTTGCGCGCCTTCGCATCCCGCGCAGCTTCCTGCATGTTCTCGCCCGCCTTCTCCATACCCTGACCCGCTTTCTCGGCCAGCCTGTTGATGCCTTCGGCGGCCTTGACCGCTGCCTGGTCCAGCTTCTGACCGACCTGCTCGGCCGGGCCCTCGGTACGGGCCGGGTCGTCGCGCTGGCAGCCGGCAAGTGCGGCCAGCGCCATGCCGAGTGCAAGTGCGGATTTCAGTGTGGTTTTCATCTGTTGCTCCTGCATGCCTGTGATGGGAATGGCAAGTGTAGCGCCAGTGCCGGGCCGGCGGCACCGTATCAGCAGCCCAGTTGCGCCAACTCCAATTCGCTGAAGCCGGCGGCGCGGCGCGCTTCCAGGTTGAACGGGCCGCGCAGGGGCGGCGCCTTGTAGCGCAGGGCAAGATCGGCGTAGGCAGCGACCGGTTCCAGCCCGCGCTGCGCGCACAGCCAGCCGAACCAGCGGTTGCCGATGGCCACGTGGCCGATCTCGTCGCGCAGGATGATGTCGAGGATGTCGGCGGCCGCCATGTCGCCGGCCTGGGCCAGCTTGGCCCGCACCGGCGGCGACGCGTCCAGCCCGCGCGCCTCCAGCGTGCGCGGCACCAGCGCCATGCGCGCCAGCACATCGCCCGAGGTTTTTTCAACCATGTCCCACAGGCTGTTATGGGCATCGAAGTCGCCGTACGCATAGCCCTGGGTCTTCAGGTGCGCGGCCAGCAGCGTGAAATGATGGGCTTCCTCGGCGGCCACCTGCAGCCAGTCGGCGTAGTAGGCCTCGGGCATCGAAGGAAACCGCCAGAGCGCATCCAGCGCCAGGTTGATCGCATTGAACTCGATATGCGCGAGCGCGTGCAGCAACGCCGCCCTGCCCTCGACCGTGCGCATGGAGCGGCGCTGCACGGCCAGCGGCGGCACCAGCGCCGGCAGCGGCGGCCGGCCGGGTATACCACCAGGCGCGGCAAGCGCGTCGCCGGCAGCCAGCCCGATCGCGCCTTGCTGCCACGCCTTGTACAAGGCCGTGACGCCGGCAGCCTTGGCGGCCGGGTCGCATTCCAGCAGCCAGGCCTGCGCGCTGCGCCTTAACTCATGGAGCGCGGATTGTTCGGTCATCAATGGATTCATGGAGGCAGCGGTAAAATGAAGTCCGTCAAAACCACCCATTCTACGAAAAATCCATGGCCATCTATCAATTGGGCGATCTCGTCCCCGACGTACATCCAAGCGCCTATGTCGCCGAAACCGCCACCGTGATCGGCCGCGTGAAACTCGAAGCCAATACCACTGTCTGGTCGAACGTGACGATACGCGGCGACAACGACCAGATCACGATAGGCGAGAACAGCAACATCCAGGAATCGGCGGTGCTGCACACCGATCCGGGCTACCTGCTGACGCTGGGCCGCGGGGTGACGGTCGGCCACCAGGTGATGCTGCACGGATGCACGGTCGGCGACGGCAGCCTGATCGGCATCCAGGCCGTGGTCTTGAATAATGCGAAGATCGGCCGCAATTGCCTGGTTGGCGCCGGCGCATTGGTGACGGAAGGCAAGGAATTTCCGGACAATGCGCTGATTATCGGTACGCCGGCCAAAATGGTCCGCCTGCTGACAGATGACGAGGTGGCCAATCTCCAGCGGGCCGCCGCTTCCTATGTACAGCGCGGCCAGGACTTCAAGACTTCCCTGAAACGAATCGACTGATGACAGATACCCTGCAGAAATTCATGTTCGACAATACGCCGGTGCGCGGCGAGCTGGTCGAGATGTCCGACACCTGGCGCGAGATCCTGTCGCGCCGCGACTACCCGCGTGCGGTGCGTTCCCTGCTGGGCGAAATGCTGTCGGCGGCGGCGCTGCTGTCCGCCAATCTCAAGTTCAATGGCGCGCTGGTGATGCAGATCCACGGCGATGGCCCCGTGTCCCTGCTGGTGGTCGAATGCGATGCCGACCTTAAAATGCGCGCCACCGCCAAGCTGGCCGAAGACGCGGTCGTTGCCGACGACGCAACGCTGACCGAGCTGGTCAACCGCAACGGCGGAGGGCGCTTCGCCATCACGCTGGACCCGAAGGACAAGTTGCCCGGCCAGCAGGCCTACCAGGGCATCGTGCCGCTCGACGGCGCTTCGGTCGCAGTCGTCATCGAAAACTACATGATGCGCTCCGAACAGCTCGACACCCGGATGTGGCTGGCCGCCGACGACCAGGTCTCGCGCGGCCTGCTGCTGCAAAAGCTGCCTGGCGTCGGCGGCACGCATGCGCCGTCCGAAGACACGCTGGAAGCCTGGGACCGCACCGTGATGCTGGCTTCCACGCTGCGGCCCGACGAGCTGCTGAGCACCGACATCCAGACCGTGATGCGCCGGCTGTTCTGGGAAGAAACAATACGGGTGTTCGACCCGCTGCATCCCACTTTCCATTGCAGCTGCAACCGCGAACGGGTCGGCAACATGCTGAAAATGCTGGGGCAGGAAGAGATCGACTCGGCCATCGCCGAACTCGGGCACCTGGGCATCGACTGCGACTTCTGCGGCCAGCATTACGACTTCGACAAGGTCGACTGCGCGCAGCTTTTTGCCGCCGAGATTCCGGTGGATGCTTTGCAGACGCCGGGGCCGAGCCGGCATTAGGTAAGAATGCCTTGACGTCCACGTCTTAATTCCCCATGATTATTGGGGAATTTTGGCGAAACAGGAGACGCACATGGGCAAGGCAAAAATCGGTTTCGAGGTGGACGAAGATGATCTGGCCAATGCCAAGGCCTTTGTTGCACGGCACGGTGGATCGCTTAATAAACTCGTATCGGCCCTGTTCGCTTCTTTAGGCAAGGACGAAGCAATGCGCTCACCTGCGATTGATCCGGCCATGCGGGTCTTGCTCAACGTAAGCATCGGAAAAATCTCCATCATGGAAGGGGCGCGCCAGCTCGAACTTCAGGACGCCGGCCACCTTTTTCTCCGGCTTGAGGATGCAGGCTTGCCCCTGCCGCGTCTTTCGAAAGAAGAAGTCAACCGGCAGCTTGCCGAGGCCAGAAATGCGCTGGATGCTTGCCTGATAGAACCAGTTTCCGTAGAAAACAGTAGAAGCAGGAAGTCCCGCGGCCAAGCAACTTCCGCATGAGCCGGATACTCATCCCGGATGCTGGCCCCCTGTTTTCACTCGCTGCAGGCGATTTATTGCATTTGCTGTCGCGGTTCCACGTCGGAATTTCCGATATCGTCCGTGAAGAAACCATAGACCGCGGCCTCTTGCCGAATGCGTCAGTCGAGGCACAGCGCCTGCTGGATTACTACAATGCCAATTCGGCAAACATCCAGACCTTCACAACCCAGGTAGGGACGGCGATCAAGGCAAAGCGCGCTGTCGATCCGGCGTATCGAATGCCGCGAAATGTCGGCGAACTCTCGATCCAGAGTTTATTGATCGACCTGCAACTGGGCGGAAACGGCGAAGCGCCCGTTGTACTTTTCGAAGACGCCTGGTTCATCAACAATGCACCCGGCCTGGCGAAACCCTGCATCCTTTTAAGTACGGAAGCCTTCCTGGAATATGCGCATTCCAAAAAGTGGATTGCCTCGGCAGAGCAGGCGCGGCAATCGATATGTCGAACCCGCCCGGACGCCTATAACACTGCCAATGTCATCCATCAGGGCACCAAGCCTTAAAGCTAAAACATCCAATTAAAAAGCGCCTCTACGGCGCCTCCTGTCACTGCGGTTTCTTTTTCTGCGGCGGCGCCTTCGCCTTGGGCACCGGCTTGACCGGCGGCGCTACTTCCTGAAGCGGCGGGCTGGTGTTGGGGTCCAAAATCTGCACGAAGATCTCGTTGTCCTTGATCATGCCCAGTTCATAACGGGCCCGCTCCTCGACCGCGCCGGTGCCGTCCTTCAGGTCCTGCACCTCGGAGGCCAGCTTGCTGTTGCGGGCGCGCAGCTCGTCGTTCTTGCGCTGCGCCGCGTAGACCTGCTGGTCCAGGTCCCAGACCTTGAGCCAGCCGCCCTTGCCCAGCCATAGCGGAAACTGTACCAGCAGGAGCAAGGCCGTAAGACTAAGCAGGATCAGACGCATGGAACGCTTTGCAAGAATGAACCGGCGGCGCCTGCCGCCGGCGGCCGATTACTTCAGGTTGTAGAACGCGTCGCGGCCAGGATAGCTGGCGATGTCGCCCAGGTCTTCCTCGATGCGCAGCAACTGGTTGTACTTGGCCATCCGGTCCGAGCGCGACATCGAGCCGGTCTTGATCTGCAACGCGTTCATGCCGACCGCGATGTCGGCGATGGTCGAGTCCTCGGTCTCGCCGGAACGGTGCGAGATGACCGCGGTGTAGCCGGCGCGCTTGGCCATCTCGATGGCGGCGAAGGTCTCGGTCAGCGTGCCGATCTGGTTGATCTTGATCAGGATGGAATTGGCGATGTTCTTCTGGATGCCTTCCTTCAGGATCTTGGTGTTGGTTACGAACAGGTCGTCGCCCACCAGCTGGATGCGCTTGCCCAGCGTCTGGGTCAGCGTGGCCCAGCCGTCCCAGTCGTTCTCGGCCATGCCGTCCTCGATCGAGATGATCGGGTACTTGTCGCACCAGGTCGCCAGCAGGTTGGTGAAGTCGGCGGACGACAGGGCCAGGCCCTCGCCGTTCAGGCGGTACTTGCCGTCCTTGTAGAACTCGGACGCGGCGCAGTCCAGCCCCAGCGCGATCTGCGTGCCCGGCTCGTAGCCGGCCTGCTCGATGGCTTGCAGGATCAGCTTGATCGCCGCTTCATGGTTGGCCACCGACGGCGCAAAACCGCCTTCGTCGCCGACCGCGGTGGTCAGCTTGTTTTCGTGCAAAATCTTCTTCAGCGTGTGGAACACCTCGGCGCCGTAGCGGATCGCCTCGCGGAAGCTGGGCGCGCCGACCGGGATGATCATGAACTCCTGCAGGTCGAGGTTGTTGTCGGCATGCGCGCCGCCGTTGATCACGTTCATCATCGGCACCGGCATCTGCATCGCGCCCGAGCCGCCGAAGTAGCGGTACAGCGGCAGGCCGGACTCTTCCGCTGCCGCCTTGGCGACGGCCATCGACACGGCCAGCGTGGCGTTGGCGCCCAGGCGCGCCTTGTTCTCGGTGCCGTCGAGGTCGATCAGGGTGCGGTCGAGGAAGGCCTGCTCATTGGCGTCCAGGCCCATGATGGCTTCGGAAATTTCGGTATTGATGTTTTCGCACGCGCGCAGCACGCCCTTGCCGAAATAGCGGCTGCTGTCGCCGTCGCGCAGCTCGATGGCCTCGCGCGAGCCGGTCGACGCGCCGGACGGCACCGCGGCCCGGCCCATTACGCCGGACTCCAGCAGCACGTCGCATTCGACGGTCGGGTTGCCGCGGGAATCGATTATTTCGCGGCCGATAATGTCAACAATAGCGCTCATTCATTCTCTCCAGAGTGGTCGTAAGGGTTACGGGCCGCCTCTTGGGGCGCCCGTGGTCTGTGAAGCCGGGCGGCTTCAGGCGAAGCCGTTTTCCAGGAAGCCGGCGCGCTTGACGACCCGGTCCAGGTCCTGCAGCGTGGCCAGCAGTTCCTTCATGCGGCCCAGCGGCACCGCGTTCGGGCCGTCCGACATCGCTTCCGCCGGGTTCGGATGGGTTTCCATGAACAGGCCGGCGATGCCGACCGCAACCGCGGCCCGCGCCAGCACCGGCACGAACTCGCGCTGGCCGCCGGACGAGGTGCCCTGCCCGCCTGGCAGCTGCACCGAATGGGTGGCGTCGAACACGACCGGACAGCCGGTTTCGCGCATGATGGCCAGCGAACGCATGTCCGAGACCAGGTTGTTATAGCCGAAGGACACGCCGCGCTCGCAGGCCATGAAGTTGTCTTCGTCCAGGCCGGCGTCGCGTGCCGCCGCCCGCGCCTTGTCGATCACGTTCTTCATGTCGTGCGGCGCGAGGAACTGGCCCTTCTTGATATTGACCGGCTTGCCGGAACGGCCGCAGGCCTGGATAAAGTCGGTCTGGCGGCACAGGAAGGCCGGCGTCTGCAGCACGTCGACCACCGAGGCAACCGGCGCGATTTCGTCGATCGAGTGAATGTCGGTCAGCACCGGCACGCCCAGCGTCTTCTTCACGTCGGCCAGGATGTCCAGCCCCTGCTCCATGCCCAGCCCGCGAAACGAGGTGCCGGACGAGCGGTTGGCCTTGTCGAAGGACGACTTGTAGATGAAGGGTATGCCCAGGGCCGACGTGATTTCCTTCAACTGGCCGGCGGTGTCATGCGCCATCTGGCGCGACTCGATCACGCAGGGACCGGCGATCAGGAAAAAGGGCTGGTCCAGCCCGACATCGTATCCGCAGAGCTTCATGCCGCCTTCCTTTCCGATACAGACTGCTTGTGCGCCAGCGCGGCCTTGATGAAGGAGATGAACAGCGGATGGCCGTCGCGCGGGGTGGACTTGAATTCCGGGTGGTACTGCACGCCCATGTACCACGGGTGCGCGTTGTCGCCAGAGCGCGGCAATTCCATGATCTCGCACAGCGACTCGGTCGGCGTGCGGGCCGCCACCACCAGGCCGGCGTCCTCGACCCGGCCCAGGTAATGGTTGTTGGCTTCATAGCGGTGCCGGTGGCGCTCGGTCACGACCGCGCCGTAGATTTCGGCTGCCAACGTGCCCGGTTTGACTTCACAGGTCTGCGCGCCCAGGCGCATGGTGCCGCCGAGGTCGGAATTGACATCGCGCTTCTCGACCTTGCCGTCGTGGTTTTGCCATTCGTTGATCAATGCCACCACCGGGTGCTCGGTGCCGTCGTCGAACTCGGTGGAGTTGGCGTGCACCAGGCCAGCCTTGTTGCGCGCGTACTCGATCAGCGCAACCTGCATGCCGAGGCAGATGCCAAGATAGGGAATCTTGTTTTCGCGGGCATAGCGGGCCGCGGCGATCTTGCCTTCGACGCCGCGCTTGCCGAAGCCGCCCGGCACCAGGATGGCGTCGAACTTGTTCAGCTGGCCGGTGCCGTGCTGCTCGATTTCCTCGGAGTCGACGTATTCGATGTTGACCCGGCTCTCGGTATGGATGCCGGCATGCCGCAGCGCCTCGGTCAGCGACTTGTACGACTCGGTCAGGTCGACGTACTTGCCGACCATGCCGATGGTCACGTCCGCCTTCGGGTTTTCCAGCGCGTAGACCAGCTTGTTCCAGACGGTGAGGTCGGCCGGTTTCGGCGCCAACGCCAGGCAGTCGCAGACGATGGCGTCCAGGCCCTGGTCGTGCAGCATCTGCGGAATCTTGTAGATGGTGTCGGCGTCCCACACGGAGATGACGCCCTCCTCGCGCACATTGGAGAACAGCGAAATCTTGGCGCGCTCGTCGTCCGGAATGCGGCGGTCGGCGCGGCACAGCAGCGCGTCCGGCGAAATGCCGATCTCGCGCAGTTTCTGCACGCTGTGCTGGGTCGGCTTGGTCTTCAGCTCGCCGGCCGAGGCCAGGTAAGGCACCAGCGTCAGGTGGACGAAAGCGGTGGAATTGCGGCCGGCGCGCAGCGCGAGCTGGCGCGCAGCTTCCAGGAAAGGCAGCGACTCGATGTCGCCAACCGTGCCGCCGATCTCGACGATGGCCACTTCGTAGCCTTCGGCGCCGCGGTGGATGTAGTCCTGGATTTCATTGGTGATGTGCGGAATCACCTGCACCGTCTTGCCGAGGTATTCGCCGCGGCGTTCCTTGCGGATCACGGACTCGTAGATCTGGCCGGTGGTGAAATTGTTCACCTTCTTCATCTTGGGCGTGATGAAACGCTCATAGTGGCCAAGGTCGAGGTCGGTCTCGGCGCCGTCGTCGGTGACGAAAACCTCGCCATGCTGGAACGGGCTCATGGTGCCGGGATCGACGTTGATGTACGGATCCAGCTTCAGCATGGTGACTTTGAGGCCGCGGGATTCGAGGATCGCAGCCAGGGAGGCGGCGGCGATTCCCTTGCCCAGGGAAGACACGACGCCGCCAGTGACGAATACAAACTTGGTCATTACAGAAGGTGCCGAACGGCACGTGCGGGAAATGGAAATTATACCGCAAACCCTCTTTTGATCCGCCGCCGGATCCGTCCGCAGGCTTGATCCCGCTAAAGCCTGCCGGGACGAAAAGCGGCTCAGGCGTGCAGCAGGGCCTGCGTCATCTGGTGCACCGCCGTCGCCGCCGCGGCCGGATGCTCGAGCGGGAACAGGTGGCTGCCCGGAATCTTGCGGAAATGCCGTCCGACCAGGCGGCGCGTCGCGCACAGGCCGGCGCGGCGGCATTCGACCGACTCGGCGCCGCCGATAAACCCGACCGGCACCGGAAAGTTGCCGCGCACCAGCGAGCCGAGATGATGCGGCAGGCTGCGATAGACCGCGGTTTCCGCCTCGCGCGTGAAACGCAGCGTCACGCCGTCTTCCGTCGGCACCGTGCCATGCTCGACATAGTCGCGCAGCACCGCCGGCGGCCAGGCGGCAAACAAGGGCTTGGCCGCGTAATGGGCGTAGGCGGCGTCGCGGTCCGGCCAGACATTGCGCCGCTTCTCGGAAAACCGCGCCGGCGACAGCTTGCGGTCGACGCCCGCCGCCTTGGCAAGCCGCAGCAGCACGGCGCGCCAGCCGGCCACCACCGGCGCGTCCAGCAGCACCACGCCGCGCACCAGGTCGGGCCGGGCGCGCGCCGCCATCAAACTCAGCATGCCGCCCATCGAATGCCCGACCAGGATGGCCGGCCGGCGCGCGTCCAGCGTGGCGATCAGTTCCCTGACCAGGGCCTGCCAGCCATTGGTAATCGGATACGCCGGGTCATGCGCATGCAGCGGCAGCGCCGCGATGTCGTAATGGGCGCGCAGGTGGTTGAGGAAAACGCGGTAGGTGTCGGCCGGGTAGCTGTTGGCATGGACGAAGTGGATCAGCTGCTGGGTCATGGGTGTGCTGCGCGATACGGCCTGAATGGGAGGGGTGCATTCTACGACAAGGCGGAAAACCATCGCGCAGCTGGCGCTAAAGCATTTTTATGCTGGCTTGCACCAGAAGCACCACCTTCGCGCAGCGACAGTCGCCGTTGCATTAAGCTCCGCGCAGCGACAGTTGCAGTTGCAGTTGCAGTTGCAGTTGCAGTTGCAGTTGCAGTTGCAGTTGCTTTTGACGCGGCTTTTGACGTGGGCCCCCGTCGATGGCGACACGTCGCTG
>CAUQYP010000061.1:0-20259 GCA_963522035.1 uncultured Noviherbaspirillum sp.
GCGTCGCCGTCTAACGGGGATCCACGTCAAAGGCAGCGTCAAAAGCAAAAGCAACAGCAACGGCCAGGTCAAAAGCAACCGCAACCGCAACGGTCGCTGCGCGGAACGGCAACGGCAACTGTCGCTGCGCGGAACGTCAACATCAACACAAACGGTCGCTGCGCGAGCAAACACACGCAAGTGGCACACTTCGAACCCAGGCCCTGTGAACGTTTTTGACCACAGGCATGGCGGCATGAAACGGCTTGCTTCACCCTGCATTCTGGAAAAGCCAGCTCGGGCACCCGGCATTTAGACTGTATTTATATACAGTATTTTGCTACAATCCTCCCCTGCCGGCGGCTCCCAGCAGACTTGAAGTTCGCCCTCGCTGCCGCATTTTCATTAGAATGCATGCACTTTGGCCCGCCCGACTGTCGTCACCTGCGGGGCATTCAACGGTTTTCCACCTGTTCACCATCGTATGGCAACCAAAAAGAATCAAATCTCCGACTACAGCGAGTCATCGATCCGTGTCCTGAAGGGCCTGGAGCCGGTCAAGCAACGGCCTGGCATGTACACGCGTACCGAGAACCCGCTGCACATCATCCAGGAAGTGATCGACAACGCGTCCGACGAAGCGCTCGGCGGCCACTGCCGCAACATCGTGGTTACCCTGCGCACCGATGGCGGTGTCAGCGTCGACGACGACGGGCGCGGCATCCCGGTCGGGCTGCATCCGGAGGAAAAGATTCCAACGGTGGAAATCGTGTTTACCCGGCTGCATGCCGGCGGCAAGTTCGACAAGGGCAGCGGCGGCGCTTATGCGTTTTCCGGCGGCCTGCACGGCGTCGGCGTGTCGGTGACCAATGCGCTGGCCTCGCGCCTGGAAATCACGGTCTGGCGTGAGGGCCGCGTGCATCAACTGGCCTTTGCCGATGGCGACCTGGTCGAACCGCTCAGCTCGCGTTCCCCTACCCGCGAGGACAAGAAGTCCGGCACTCGCGTGACCGCGTGGCCCAACCCGAAATATTTCGATTCCTCGGTCATCCCGCAGGCCGACCTGCAACGCCTGCTGCGTTCCAAGGCCGTGCTGCTGCCCGGCGTCAAGGTCACGCTGGTGCATGAACGCACGGGTGAAACCCAGACCTGGCAGTACGAGCAGGGCCTGCGCGGCTACCTGACCGAGTCGCTGGCGCAGGGCTCGAATGCCGACCTGGTCATTCCACTGTTCGAAGGCGAGCAATACGCCGGCCGCGACGCAGAAGGCTTCGCCGAAGGCGAAGGCGCGGCATGGGTGGTGGCCTGGACCGAGGACGGCAACGTGGTGCGCGAGTCCTATGTGAACCTGATCCCGACCCCGGCGGGCGGCACCCACGAGTCCGGCCTGCGCGAAGGCCTGTTCGGCGCGGTGAAAAATTTCGTCGAGATGCATGCGCTGCTGCCCAAGGGCGTCAAGCTGCTGCCGGAAGACGTGTTCGCTCGCACCTCCTTCGTGCTCTCGGCCAAGGTGCTGGACCCGCAGTTCCAAGGCCAGATCAAGGAAAGGCTGAATTCGCGCGACGCGGTGCGCCTGGTCGCCGGCTTTTGCCGCCCGCCGCTGGAACTGTGGCTGAACCAGCACGTGGACTACGGCAAGCGCCTGGCCGAACTGGTGATACGCCAGGCCCAGACGCGGCTGCGTTCGGCGCAGAAGGTCGAAAAGAAGAAGTCGTCCGGCGTCGCGGTCCTGCCGGGCAAGCTGACCGACTGCGAGTCGAACGACATCAGCCGCAACGAGATTTTCCTGGTCGAGGGCGACTCCGCCGGCGGCTCGGCCAAGATGGGCCGCGACAAGGAGTTCCAGGCCATCCTGCCCTTGCGCGGCAAGGTGCTGAACGCCTGGGAAACCGAGCGCGACCGGCTGTTCGCCAATAACGAAATCCATGACATCGCTGTGGCCATCGGCGTCGACCCGCATGGCAAGAACGACACGCCCGACCTGTCGGGCCTGCGCTATGGCCGCATCTGCATCCTGTCCGACGCCGATGTCGACGGCTCGCATATCCAGGTGCTGCTGCTGACGCTGTTCTTCCGCCATTTCCCCAAGCTGCTGGACAACGGCCATATCTGCATTGCCCGTCCGCCGCTGTACCGGGTCGATGCACCCGCGCGCGGCAAGAAGCCGGTGCAGAAGCTTTATGCGCTGGACGACGGCGAACTCGTCGCCATCGAGGACAAGCTGCGCAAGGACGGCATCAAGGACGGCGGCTGGGCGATCTCGCGCTTCAAGGGCCTGGGCGAGATGAATGCCGAGCAGCTGTGGGAAACCACGATGAACCCGGACACCCGGCGCCTGCTGCCGGTGACGCTGGGCGACTTCGACCTGGCCGCGTCCGAAGCGCGTTTCAACATGCTGATGGGCAAGGGCGAAGCCTCGGCCCGCCGCCTGTGGCTGGAAGAGCATGGCAACGAAGCGGAGGCCGACATCTGATGCGACTCGCCGTGCTTCTTGCGGGACTGGCGCTGGCCTGCGCGACGCAACTCGCGCGGGCCGACATCTACGGCTATATCGACGCCGAAGGCAATGCCCATTTCGCCGCCGAGAAGCTCGACGAACGCTACCAGCTCTTCATGCGCGGCGACGGCGCGTTCGATTCCGACAAGCTCACCGCGCCCGCACCTGCGGATGCCGTTGTGCCGCAAGGCGCGCTGCAGCGCTACCTGGCGCAGCATCCGAACCTGAAGAAATACGAGCCGCTGATGACGCAGGCTGCCCACGACTATGCGGTAGAACTGCCCTTGCTCAAGGCGGTCATGGCGGCCGAGTCCGGCTTCAACGCGGACGCGGTCTCGCCCAAGGGCGCCGTAGGCCTGATGCAGGTCATGCCCGCCACTGCCGAGCGTTACGGCCTGCAGGCGGACAAGCGCAGGAGCATCAGCGACAAGCTGACTGACCCAAAGACGAATATCCGTCTCGGCGCGCGCTACCTGCGCGACCTGATGCGGCTGTTCCCCAACCAGCTGACCCTGGTGCTGGCGTCGTACAACGCCGGGGAAGGCGCGGTACAAAAGTATCGCAACAGTGTGCCGCCCTACCCCGAGACCCAGAACTACGTAAAGCTGGTGACCCAGTTCTACCAGCTCTACAAGCCGGCGCCGCCGGCCATTCCGGCGCAGGCTGGCGCTGCAAACGGCCGGGTCACCCTGACCCTGCCGGGCCGCGCCAACCTGCCGACGCGGCCCGTACCCGAACAATGACACTGAACTTCCATGACTGAACAAGCCAACCTGTTTGATGCCGCGCCGTCCGGCGACGGCGAATCGCTGACCCTGGCCACCTTCGCCGAACGCGCCTATCTCGACTATGCGGTCTCGGTAGTGAAGGGCCGCGCCCTGCCCGACGTGTGCGACGGCCAGAAGCCGGTGCAGCGCCGCATCCTGTACGCGATGAGCGAGCTGGGCTTGAGTGCGGCTGCGAAGCCGCGCAAGTCGGCGGCGGTGGTCGGCGACGTGCTGGGCAAGCTGCATCCGCATGGCGACCAGTCGGTGTATGACGCGCTGGTGCGCATGGCGCAGGACTTTTCGCTGCGCTACCCGCTGATCGACGGCCAGGGCAATTTCGGCTCGCGCGACGGCGACGGCGCGGCGGCGATGCGCTATACCGAAGCCCGGCTGACGCCGATATCCCGGCTGCTGCTCGACGAGATCGGCATGGGCACCGTCGACTTCCAGCCCAACTACGACGGTTCCACCGAGGAGCCGCGGCTGCTGCCGGCGCGCCTGCCCTTCCTGCTGCTGAACGGGGCGTCGGGCATTGCAGTCGGCATGGCAACCGAGATCCCGTCGCACAACCTGCGCGAAGTCGCACAGGCGGCGGTCGCGCTGATCCGCAACCCCAAGCTGACCCATGCCGAACTGATGGCCCTGATGCCTGGCCCTGACTATCCGGGCGGCGGGCAGATCATCAGTTCGCCCGCGGCGATTGCCGACATCTACGCCAGCGGCCGTGGCAGCCTCAAGGTGCGAGCACGCTGGAAGATCGAGGAACTGGCCCGCGGCCAGTGGCAGGCGGTCGTTACCGAGTTGCCGCCGGGCGCGTCGACGCAGCGCGTGCTCGAGGAAATCGAAGAGCTGACCAATCCCAAGGTCAAGCTGGGCAAGAAGGCGCTGTCGCCGGAGCAGCTGGCGCTGAAGCAGACCGTGCTGTCGATGCTCGATACAGTACGCGACGAGTCGGGGCGCGAGGCGCCGGTGCGCCTTGTGTTCGAACCGAAGTCCAAGAACCAGGACCAGGCCGAGTTCATGCAGACGCTGCTCGCGCACACCTCGCTGGAGTCGGGCGCGGCAATCAACCTGGTGATGATAGGCGGCGACGGCCGGCCGCGGCAAAAGTCGCTGCTCAATATCCTGAACGAATGGATCGCCTTCCGCTTCACCACCATCACCCGCCGCTCGAGCTTCCGGCTGCAGAAGGTCGACGACCGCATCCACATCCTCGAAGGCCGCGAGGCGGTGCTGCTCAATATCGATGAAGTCATCCGCATCATCCGCCAGTCCGACGAGCCGAAACCGGCGCTGATGACGGCGTTCAGCCTGTCGGAGCGGCAGGCCGACGACATCCTGGAAATCCGCCTGCGCCAGCTGGCGCGGCTGGAAGCGATCAAGATCCAGCAGGAGCTGGCCGAACTGCGCAAGGAAAAGTCCTCGCTGCAGGACCTGCTGGAAAACCCGTCGTCGATGAAGCGCCTGGTCATCCGCGAGATCGAGGCCGACGGCAAGCAGTTCGGCGATGCGCGGCGTACGCTGATCGAGGAAGCCGAGCGCGCGAGCGCCGAGCAGAAGCTGATCGACGAGCCGGTTACCGTCATCATCTCGCAGCGCGGCTGGGTGCGCGCCCGCGGCGGCCACGGCCATGACGCCGGCCAGTTCACGTTCAAGTCCGGCGACGCGCTGTATGCGGCATTCGAGTGCCGCACGGTCGACAACATGGTGGCGCTGGGCTCCAATGGCCGCGCCTATTCAGTGCCGGTGGCCGCCCTGCCCAACGCGCGTGGCGACGGCGTGCCGGTCACTACACTGGTCGATGTGGCCAGCGGCAGCCGTTTGCTGCATTACTTCGCCGGACCGGCGGCAACGCCGCTGCTGGTGGCGTCCACCGCCGGCTTCGGCTTCATCGCCAAGGCCGGTGACCTGGTCAGCCGTAACCGCAACGGCAAGGCCTTCATGACGCTGGAAGACGGCGACGAACCGCTGCCGCCGAAAGTCATTGCAGAGAAAGCCAGCGCCCTCGCCTGCCTGTCGGGGCAGGGCCGGCTGCTGGTGTTCGGCCTCGACGAACTCAAGGTCCTGTCGGCTGGCCGCGGCGTGATCCTGATGGACCTGGAACCCAAGGAGAAACTGCTGGCGGCGCAGCCCGTCAGCCAGCGCGGCGTCGTGGTCACCGGCATCGGTCGCGGCGGCAAGGCGCAGGAAGTGGCGCTGTCGGCCAGCGGTCTTGCCCCGCACATCGGCAAACGGGCGCGTAAGGGAAAAGCACTTGAGTCGCGGATCAAGGCCGCGGCGCTGATCGCGCAATAGGCGGGGAAGCCGGCTTCGATACCGGATGAATCGTAGGGTGTAATAAGCGCCAGCGCATTACACCATTCGTTGCAAATGGCCGACCTTGTCTATCGCCGAATGGTGTAATGCGCTTTGCTTATTACACCCTACGAACGACAAATAAGGTCCCCTACATCCGCTGCGCGATCAGCCGGCCCAGCTTTTCCACGCCGATGCGTATCTGTTCCGGCGGCACCGTGACGAAGCTCAGGCGCAGCGTATTCGGCGCCGGCGTGTTCGCATAGAACGGCGCACCCGGCACGAATGCCACATTTTGCGCGACCGCCGCTTCCAGCAGCTCCATGCTGTTGATATGCGCAGGCAGCGTCACCCAGATGAACATGCCGCCCTGCGGACGGGTCCAGCTGGCGCCAGCCGGGAAGAATTCCTGCAGCGCGTCCAGCATGGCCTGGCACTGCGCAGCATAGAGCTTGCGTATGGTCGGAATATGCCCGGTCAGGAAGCCGTCCTTCACCACTTCATGCACCACCATCTGCGTCAGCTGGGCGGTATGCAGGTCGGTTGCCTGCTTCGCCTGCTCCATCTTGCGCGCCAGCGGCACCGGCGCGACCGCGTAGCCGAGGCGGATGCCGGGCGTGAGCACCTTGGAGAACGAACCCATGTAGACCACGCCGGCCGGGTTCATGTTCAGCAGCTTGGGCAGCGGCTCGCCGTTGTAGCTGAGCGCGCCGTACGGGTCGTCCTCGATCAGCGGCACGCGCAGCCGGGCGCAGGCTTCGACCAGCGCCACGCGGCGCGCAAGCGTCATGCTGCGGCCGGTCGGGTTCTGGAAGTTGGGCAGCGAGTACAGCAGGCGTGCGCCCTGCCCGACCGCGTCCAGCGCTTCCGGCACCAGGCCGTCGTCGTCGGTCGCGACCGAAACGAATTCCGGCCGATAGACGGAAAACGCCTGCAACGCACCCAGATAGCTGGGCGTCTCGACCAGCACCTTGCTGCCTTCGTCGACCAGCACCTTGCCTAGCAAGTCCAGGCCCTGCTGCGAACCGGACAGCATCAGCACCTGTTCAGGGACGATGCGGCAGTCGGACGTCGACAGCGAGTCGGCGATCCATTCGCGCAACGGCGCATAGCCGTCGCTGGGGCCGTACTGGAGCGCCACCTTGCCGGCGCGGGAAAGCACCGCGTCGTACGCCTCGCGCATGCGCTCGACCGGAAACGTCGCAGGCGACGGCAGGCCGCCGGCGAAGGAGATGATCTCCGGGCGCATCGTGATCTTGAGGATTTCACGGATGGCGGAGCTTTGCAGCTGCTCGGCGCGTTGCGAGAACTGCCACTGGATGGGGTTGGGGTTTTCTATTTTCATGCTCTGGACATTGAAATGCGGTAGGGAAGCCGTCGTTCAGGCGATTTCGGCGATCAGTTCGATTTCGACGCAGGCGCCCAAGGGAATCTGCGCGACGCCGAAGGCGGAACGGGCATGGCGGCCGGCGTCGCCGAACACCTCGACGAAGAGTTCGGAGGCGCCGTTGGTCACCAGGTGCTGCTCGGTATAGTCCGGCGTGGAATTGACCAGGCTCATGACTTTCACGATGCGGCGCACCCGGCCAAGATCACCGCCGCAGGCGGCTTTCAACGTCGATAGAAGGTCGATTGCGATGGCGCGTGCAGCCTCCTTGCCCTGCTCGGTGCCAAGGTCGCGGCCCAGTTGGCCGACCCACGGCTTGCCGTCTTTTTTTGCGATGTGGCCCGACAGGAAGACCTGGTTGCCGCTCTGAACGTACATGACATAGGCCGCGGCAGGCGCGGCGACGGTCGGCAGGGTAATGCCCAGGGCTAGCAGTTTTTCTTCGATGGACATGCGCGACTCCGGAAAAAATGGACGAAGGACACTGGTAAACAGCGGAAAGCGTCGGCGAAACCAGCGATTTTACTCCCAAGACGCGCTGTCCGGGCCGGCAAGTTGCCACACTGCAGCCTTGAAATGCCAAACCGGCGGCCCCATGTTCCGGACACCTTGCGGCAGCCCCGGCAGCCGCAGAAGCATGCCAGCCGTCGCACGCGCTACGTAGCGACGGCATCGATCAATCCACTTCCGAGGAAAAAAATGGCCGTAACCGAAAAGCAAACCCTGGGCTTTCAAGCAGAAGTCAAACAGCTGCTGCAGCTGATGATTCATTCCCTGTACTCCAACAAGGAAATCTTCCTGCGCGAGCTGATCTCGAACGCTTCCGACGCCGCAGACAAGCTGCGCTTCGAAGCGATCAACAACGGTGCGCTGTTCGAGAACGACCCCGACCTCAAAATCCGTGTGGACTTCGACAAGGAAGCACGCACCATCACCATTGCCGACAACGGCATCGGCATGAGCCGCGACGACGCGGTCGAGCACCTGGGCACGATCGCAAAGTCGGGCACCCGTGAATTCTTTTCCAAACTGTCCGGTGACCAGCAGAAGGATGCTGCGCTGATCGGCCAGTTCGGCGTCGGCTTCTACTCCGCCTTCATCGTGGCCGACCGCATTACCGTCGAATCGCGGCGCGCAGGCCTGCCGGCCAGCGAAGGCGTGCGCTGGGAATCCGGCGGCGAAGGCGACTTCACCGTGGAAGCCATCGAGAAGGCCGACCGCGGCACCAGCATCACGCTGCACCTGCGCGAAGGCGAGGACGAGTTCCTGTCGTCGTGGAAGCTGAAGTCGGTGATCCGCAAGTACTCCGACCATATCTCGCTGCCGATCCAGATGAAGAAGGAAGAGTGGAACGAGGAAAAGAAGGAAATGGTCATCAGCGACGAGCTGGAAACCATCAACCAGGCCAGCGCGCTGTGGGCCCGCAACCGCGCCGACATCACGCCGGAGCAGTACAGCGAGTTCTACAAGCACGTGTCGCATGACTTCCAGGAACCGCTCACCTATACCCATAACCGGGTCGAGGGCCGCAGCGAATACACGCAGCTGCTGTACATCCCGTCGCATGCGCCGTTCGACCTGTGGGATCGCAACAAGCGTGGCGGCATCAAGCTGTACGTGAAGCGGGTCTTCATCATGGACGACGCCGAGCAGCTGATGCCGGTCTACCTGCGCTTCGTCAAGGGCGTGATCGACTCCAGCGACCTGCCGCTCAACGTGTCCCGCGAAATTTTGCAGGAGTCGCGCGACGTCAAGGTCATCCGCGAAGGCTCGACCAAGCGCGTGCTCGGCATGCTGGAAGAACTGGCCAATGCCGACGAGCAGGAAAAGAAGGACAAGTACGCCAGCTTCTGGAAAGAGTTCGGCCAGGTGCTGAAGGAAGGCATCGGCGAAGACAGCAACAACAAGGAGCGCATCGCCAAGCTGCTGCGCTTCGCATCGACGCAGAACGATAGCGATGCCCAGACCGTGTCGTTCGAGGAATATGTCTCGCGCATGAAGGAAGGCCAGGACAAGATCTACTACGTGACCGCCGACAGCTATGCCGCCGCGAAGAACAGCCCGCACCTGGAAATCTTCCGCAAGAAAGGCGTGGAAGTGCTGCTGCTGACCGACCGCGTCGACGAGTGGATGCTGTCCTTCCTGCAGGACTTCGATGGCAAGGAACTGGTGTCGGTGGCCAAGGGCGACCTCGACCTCGGCAAGCTGGAGGACGAAGCCGAGAAGAAGCAGCACGAGGAAACCGAGGCGCAATACAAGGACCTGGTCGAGAAGATGAAGACCGCGCTGGCCGACAAGGCCAAGGAAGTGCGCGTGACCTTCCGCCTGACCGACTCGCCGGCCTGCCTGGTGGCCGACGAGAACGAGCTGTCCGGCAACCTGGTGCGCATGCTGAAGGCGGCCGGACAGGATGCGCCGGAGTCCAAGCCCATCCTCGAGATCAACCCTGACCACCCGCTGGTGCAGCGGCTGAAGTACGAGGACGGCAAGTTCGACGACTGGGCCAACATCCTGTTCGACCAGGCCGCGCTGGCCGAAGGCGGGACGCTGGCGGACCCGGCCGGGTTCGTGAAGCGCTTGAACGAGATGCTGCTGGGGATGGCGTCGAAGTAACGGGCTTCTTGTCCGGCGTGTTGCCCGTTTCGGCAACGCGCCGGAAGCCGGACAAAATGCGTTAAATTTTAGCTGCGCCAAATTTTGGCTCAAATGCGCTAAAATTTGGCACATGAGTATTATCACCGACGCATTATTTTCAAAGGCCACCAAGGCGGTCCTGAACATGACATTCGGTCATGCGCAGGGTGTACATCTGCGCGCGCTGATGAACAAGACCGGACTAGGGTCTGCCTCGGCGCAACGGGAGCTAAAAAAACTGACTGAAGCCGGCATTCTGATAAAGGAAGAAGTCGGCAAGGTGTTGTTGTACAAGCCTAATGCCAGTTCACCGGTCTATGCAGAGTTGTACTCGTTACTGCAGAAAACCGAGGGGCTCGCGCCGCAGTTGCGGGATGCCTTGCTTCCCTATGCTGGCGATATTACGCGTGCCTTTATTTACGGCTCGGTGGCCAAGAAAGAGGATACGTCGCGCAGCGATATCGACGTGCTCGTCATTTCCGACACGATAGGAAGCGCCGACCTCTATCCAGTACTGACTGCCCTTGAAAAGAAGATCGAACGCAAGGTATCGCTGACCGTCTACAAAACTGGAGAATATCGGCGAAAACTTGAAGCCGGAAACCACTTCCTGGTTTCCATCCTGAGCGGACCGGTTATTGAACTGATAGGGGAAGCCGATGCAAAGCAAAGAGATTGAAAATCTGGTGAAGGTCGGCCAGCTCAAACATGAGGCTTTTTCTCAGGCCGAGTTCGACACGACCGTCCGTAGCGGTGGCGAGCGTTTGCCGGATGCCAGTTCGACGCAAATTTCACTGTCAGGAAAATTCCTGCTTGCCTACGGGGCCGCCTACGCCTACTCGCTTGCTGCACTGCGCGCGCTCGGATACAGACCGGCAAACCGATACGTGGTTTTTCAGGCTCTTCCCTATTCACTGGGCCTGGGACCGGAAGTGTGGCGTGTGCTGGCCGTCGCGCATGATGTGCGCAATGGCTTCGAATATGAAGGAAGCGACGAAGTCACGGAAGATCTCTGCGAACAGGTAATACGCTGCGCCTCAATCCTTGAGCAAAGGCTAAGGCCAATAAGTACGGCATGAGGCCCACTCCAGGACGTACTTGCCTGTGGCCTAAACCGTTCGGTCCTATTCCCGTAACGCCGCCAGCAAGTCCTTCCCGTTCATCCCACCGCCCTTTCCCTGCTCCGCTTCATGCACCAGCGCGACGATGCGGCGGTTCGCCGGCGCATCCAGCCCCGCCTTTTCCGCCAACGCCACCACCGCGCCGTTCAGGTAATCGATCTCCGTACGCCGGCCTGCCTGCAGGTCTTCCCACATCGACGAGCGCGCTTCCGGGGCTATGCGCAGCGCCGCCGCGGCAACGCGCCTGAACAGCAAGTCCGGCAGGCGCATCAGCCGCGGCAGCCGCGAAGGCGGCACCTTGCCGATTTGCGCCGGCGCGATGCGGGCTTCGGCAAGGGCATGCAGTGCCTCATCGATCAGCAGCGCCAGGCAACGCCGGTAGTTGCGGTCCGAGAGCTGCGCCTGCAGCGGTATGCCGGATAGCGCGTTGACCGGGTTGTTCAGGTTCAGCAGCAGCTTGCCCCACTGTACCGCGACGAAATCGCTGCGCTGCACCAGCGGCAGGCCGGCCGCTTCGAACATGGGCAGCCATGGCGCCAGCGCCGGCGATGCTTCGACCATCAGGCTGCCTTCGGTGCCGCGATGAAAGCGGCTTTCCGGAAGCTGGACGACGTTGAACGGCACCATGCCGGCCAACACCGTAAACCCCGGTAAAGCGCGTCTCAGCACATCCGCATTGCCTATGCCATTCTGCAAACTGATGACCAGCGCATCCGGCGCGGCATGCCGTGCCAGCAATTGCGCTGCGCTTTCGGTGTCGGCGCTCTTGACGGTGACCAGCACCAGCGCGGCGCCTGCCAGTGCGGATGGATCCTCGCTGTAATGCACCTGCGCGGCGGCAAGCTGTGTGTTGCGGCCATCCATATCGCTAACCGTCAGGCCATGCGATGCGATCCGCTCGCGCATGCTGGCGCGGCCGATCAATGCCACTTCGGCGCCGGCGGCGATCAGCGCGCCCCCGACATAGGCGCCTATGGAACCAGCGCCAAAGATGGCGATGCGCGATCCGCTCATGCCTTGCTCCAGCGCGGCTTGTTCAGGCCACAACGGTCCATGTATTTTTCACTGCCCATGAAATAAGCCTCCCTGATTATCGACAGACGTTTTGAACGGAGAAGTATAGCGAGCCCCTCGGCGGCATCGACTGTTCCGAGGAGGTATCATGGCGACCTTTGCCCGCCTCCCATGAAACCTCCGTTACCGAACAGCACGATCGCGGCCGAACCCGCAGTCCACGCCCCTGCTTGGCTGCCGATGCTGTTCGCCATCGCCTGCGGCCTGATCGTCGCCAACCTGTACTACGGCCAGCCGCTGGTCGGGCCGATCGCCGCCGAACTGGGTTTGTCGCCGGCAGCCGCCGGGCTGCTGGTGACGCTGACGCAGGTCGGCTACGGCCTGGGCCTGCTGTTCATCGTGCCGCTCGGCGACATACTGGAAAACCGCAAGCTGGTGCTGACCCTCGTCACCTGCTGCGCGCTGGCGCTGGCGTTGGCAGCCATGGTGCGCAGCGCGCCGGTATTCCTCGCGGCAGCCGCGGCGATCGGCTTTACCTCTGTCACCGTGCAGATCCTGGTGCCCTGGTCCGCGCACCTGGCCAGCGAGGCCAACCGCGGCCGCGTGGTCGGCAACGTGATGAGCGGCCTGCTGATGGGCATCATGCTGGCGCGGCCGGTCGCCAGCTTTGTCGCGTCGATCTGGGGATGGCATGCCATCTACCTGCTATCCGCGGCGATGATGGCGGGACTGGCGATGCTGCTGCTGGCTATCCTTCCTGCACGCCGTCCGGAAGCCAAGCTGCCCTATGCAAGATTGCTGGCCTCGCTCTGGTGGCTGGCGCGCACGCAGCCGGTGCTGCAGCGGCGCGCGCTGCATCAGGCCTGCCTGTTCGGCGCGTTCAGCCTGTTCTGGACCACCGTCCCCCTGTTCCTCGCCAGCCCCGCCTTCGGACTGGGCCAGCGCGGTATTGCGCTGTTTGCGCTGGCCGGCGTCGCCGGTGCGATTGCGGCGCCGATCAGCGGCCGCCTGGCCGACCGCGGACACGGCCGGATGGTCAGCATCGTGGCGATGATGCTGGTCGCCGGCGGCTTCCTCGTCAGCCTCGTCGCCCAGGACGGATCGACGCTGTCGCTGGCCTTGCTGACCCTGGCCGCCATCGTGCTGGACTACGGCGTCACTGCAAACCTGATTACCGGCCAGCGCGCCGTATTTGCACTCGGCGCCGAGTACCGCAGCCGGCTCAACGGCCTGTACATGGCAAGCTTCTTCCTGGGCGGCGCCGCCTGTTCGGCGCTGGGCGCCTGGGCGTATGCCAACGGCGGCTGGACGCTGGCATGTTGGGCGGGATTTGCGCTGCCGGTGGTGGCGCTGGCGCATTTTCTGGTTACGAAAGACAAGCATTGATTTTGCGGGGAATTTTCGCATGACTGCTGATGGTCATCTAAAATGACCATCCGGGAGGAATTATGAATCAGTACAACATCTCGGAAGCCAAAGTTGACGCTGGTGACTGCCGATGCAGCCATGACCCAGTACGACATCAAGTGCCTCTGGTAGGCCACGCCGCACTTTCCGGCCTTGCCCCGGTCCTCGGCCCTGCCATCCATACCCTCATCCTCGGCAGCTTTCCCGGCGTCGCCTCGCTGCAGGCGCAACGCTACTACGCTCATCCGCGCAACCAGTTCTGGCGGCTGCTCGGCACGGTGCTGGACGAGCCGCTGGCCGACATGGCCTATGAGGCCCGGCTTGAAAGGATGCTGGCGCGCGGGGTCGGCCTGTGGGACGCGCTGGAAGGCTGCGAGCGGGAAGGCAGCCTGGACTCGGCCATACGCCGGCCGCAGGCGAACGACCACCTGTTGCTGAAAGACCTGTGCCCGCAACTCCGCCTGGTCTGCTTCAACGGCAAGGCCGCTGGCCGGTGTGCGCCGGTTTATGCGCAGGCGGGCTACGAGACGCTGGTGCTGCCGTCGAGCTCACCCGCCAACGCCCAGCTGTCTTTTGCCGCCAAGCTTGCGCTGTGGCAGGCCATCAACCGATAAACCTGCATCCAGGCGGCACTGCGAGCATCGACGATCCCGGAACGCATTGTTAGTTAGCGCCTGCAATTTACGCGCGGGCAAGCATGGTCTTGCCGGCCTGGCGCGGGTTAAGCAGAACGACAGCCGAGAACCCGGCCAATAAGGCTGAAATTTTTTTAACTAATCCTATGTACAACCGTGTAATTCATCACTTCGATGGAAAGATTACACGGTTAAAAATCGCCTTTAAGTTGCCGGTAGCCAAGCACCAATGCTGCTTTTTAGCGCGTCGGACCAAGACGCGTAATGATTTTCCGCCAAGCTTGCGCTGTGGCACGCCATCGACCGATAATCCGGCATGCTCATCAAACGCAAGTCCATCGAAAAGGAAGAGTCGCTGCGCGGCTCCCGTCCCGCTGCCAGCGCCCGCCCGCCCCGGAAGCCGAAGTTCGCGCCTGTCACCCTGTCCGAGGAAGCCGGGGTGCGCTACCTGCACTTCGGCACCGAATGGGTGCAAGGTGCGATGCGGCTCAGGAAGCCCGACTGGATCGAGCTGGAATATGCGCAGCAGATGATGGCCTGGATGCTGTTCATCCCCGAACCTGCGCATATCGTGCAGCTTGGCCTGGGCACCGGCGCGCTGTCCAAGTTCAGCTACCGGCAGTTTCCACGCGCCCGGGTGACGGCGGTGGAACTCAACCCTTCCGTGGTCGCCATCTGCGAGTCGATGTTCAAGCTGCCGCCGGAGGACGACCGGCTGACGGTGCTGGAAATGGATGCCGGCGAGTTCGTCGCCGAACCGGCCCGGCGCGGCGCCTTCGACGTGCTGCAGATCGACCTGTACGACGCCACGGCCCGCGGGCCGGTGCTGGACACGCCCGAGTTCTATGCCGACTGCGCAGCCTGCCTGGCGCCGGGCGGCATGGTGACCGTGAACCTGTTCGGCGACCATCCGAGCTATGCCAGGAACCTGAAGGCGATGAAGCACGCATTCGCCGACGTGATCGCGCTGCCCGAGGTCCACGACGGCAACGTCGTCGCGCTGGCGTTCAAGGACAAGCCGGTGCTGGACTTTGCGCTGCTGCACGAGCGGTCCGCTGCGATCCGCGCCGCGACGAAACTGCCGGCCCGGACCTGGGTCGACGGCATCCAGTCCACGCGCAAGGCCTGAGGCCATGAGCAGCCAGCCGCCCAAGCCGCTCGACCTGCACCAGCTGTTCACCTGGCTGGTGGCCGACCGCATCGTGGCGCAGGCCGATGCGCGGGCGCTGTACAACCAGGTCCTGGGTTTGCAGAAATCGAGCGCGATGGCGATGCATCCGCTGGTAGCGGTGGCGCAGGCCAAGCTGCAGTCGGCCAAGCCGCCGCACCGGCCGCTGACGCTGGACTGGCTGACCGAGTGGGTGGCAGGCCGCAGCGGCCTGCCCTTCTACCGGATAGATCCGCTCAAGATCGACTTCACCCGCGTGGCCGACGTCATGTCTGCCACCTACGCATCGCGCTTCGGCATCCTGCCGGTCGAAATGACCGCTACCGAGCTGACCATTGCCACCGCCGACCCGCTGCAGGTCGACTGGATGCCTGAAATCGCCAAGGTCAGCCGGCGCGAGGTGAAGCTGGTGATGGCCAGCCCGCTCGACATTTCCCAGTACACCGCGCAGTTCTTCGCGCTGGCCAAGTCGATCAAGGGCGCCAGCCGCCAAAACGGGCAGGACCTGGCGCTGCGCAACAACCTGGAGCAACTGGTGGAGCTGGGCCGCGGCAACCGCCAGCTCGACGCCAACGACCAGCACATCATCAACATCGTCGACTGGCTGTGGCAGTACGCGTTCGAGCAGCGCGCCTCGGACATCCACCTCGAACCGAAACGCGAGGCCGGGCTGGTGCGCTTCCGCATCGACGGCCTGCTGCACCAGGTCTACCAGGTGCCGCCGACGGTGCTGCTGGCGATGACTTCGCGCATCAAGCTGCTGGGCCGCATGGACGTGGTGGAAAAGCGGCGCCCGCAGGACGGCCGCGTCAAGACCCGCGCCGCCAACGGCCAGGAAATCGAGCTGCGCCTGTCCACCCTGCCTACGGCCTTCGGCGAAAAGCTGGTGATGCGCATCTTCGACCCGGACGTGGTCGTCAAGTCCCTGGCCGACCTCGGCTTCCCGCCGGCCGACGCCGAGCGCTGGGACGCGCTGACTTCGCGGCCCAACGGCATCCTGCTGGTGACCGGCCCGACCGGCTCCGGCAAGACCAGCACACTGTATACAACGCTCAAGGCGCTGGCCACCGCCGAGGTGAATGTCTGCACGGTGGAAGACCCGATCGAGATGGTGGAGCCGGCCTTCAACCAGATGCAGGTGCAGAACGGCATCGACCTGTCCTTTGCCGACGGCGTGCGGGCGCTGATGCGGCAGGACCCGGACATCATCATGGTGGGCGAGATACGCGACCTGGCAACCGCGGAAATGGCGATCCAGGCTGCCCTCACCGGCCACCTGGTGCTGTCGACGCTGCATACCAACGACGCGCCGTCGGCCGTGATGCGCCTGCTGGAGCTGGGCGTACCGCATTACCTGCTGGAAGCCACGCTGGCCGGCGTGCTGGCGCAAAGGCTGGTGCGGCTGCTGTGCCCGCATTGCAAGGCCGACGACGGCCACCTGTCGGACGAGGCCTGGACCAGCCTGACACATGGCGCCGCCGTGCCCAGGCCGGCGCGGGTGTACCGTCCGGTCGGCTGCCCGGAATGCCGGCAGACCGGCTACCGCGGCCGCACCGGGCTGTACGAGCTGCTGAGCGTGACCCCGGCGTTTTCAAGGCTCATCAGCGGCCGCACCGATAACCAGCAGTTGCTGCGCCAGGGCCTGGCCGACGGCATGACGCCGCTCAGGGTGGCCGGCGCGCAGAAGGTCGCCGAGGGGCTCACTACGGCGGAAGAAGTCCTGAAGGTGACCGCGGCGCTGAATGCACCAGGATAGTTGTTTTTTTGAACTGGTAAGCAGGCTGGCAAGCCGGCCCTAAAATTTCCAAGGCGCAATATGTTAATATCTATAACAATTTATTTGCCCATTGCGCCATCTTGAACCCTCTGATCACCCAGCGACTTCAGCACTGCAGCACCCTGCCGACACTTCCGGCCGTGGCGTTGCAGGTGATCGTGCTGGCCAATTCGCCCGATGTCCACATGAGCGAACTGTGCGACACGGTCGCGCGTGATCCGGCGCTGACCGCCAAGCTGCTCAAGGTCTCGAACTCGGCGTTCTACCAGAGCCGGCGCAAGCCCGGCAATGTGCGCGAGGCGGTCGGGCTGATGGGAATGCGGGCCTCCATCATGATCGCGCTGTCGTTCTCGCTGGCCAATGCCTTCCGCAGCCAGTCCGGCGGGCCGCTGGACATGGCGCTGTTCTGGCGGCGCGCGCTGCTGTCGGCGCTTGCCGCCCGGGCCTTGGGCGCGCGCCGCGGCCTGGAACATGTCGACGACCTGTTCACTGCGGCGCTGCTGCAGGACGTGGGCGTGCTGGCCTTCGCCAGCATGATGCCGGACGAGTACGCGCCACTGTATACAACGGCAAGCGATAACGACGCGCTGCTGGACGCCGAACGCGCCGCCTTCGACTGCGGGCACGACGAGGCCGGACACTGGCTGCTGGCGCGCTGGAAACTGCCGGACTACCTGGCGCAGGCCTGCCTGGCCAGCCATGCGCTGCAGCCCGAGCCGGAGCCGGGCATGCATGCCTGCATCGCCGCATCCGGCCCGGTGGCCGACCTCGTGCTCTACCCCGGCAACCCCGCGATTGCCAGCCGCGCCGTGATCGCCGCCGGCCGCCTCGGGCTGGACGCCGCGGCCATCTCCGACGCGCTGAAAAAACTGGCCAGCGAAGCGCCGGCGATGGAGGAACTGTTCGACATCACGCTGCTGCGGCAGTCCGAGGCGGCGTCCATCCTGGCGCGGGCGCAGGAACTGCTGGTGACACAGCAGATCCACGAAATGCGCGAAATGGAAGCGCGGGCGCAGCGCGACGCGCTGACGGGCGCGCATAACCGGCGCCATTTCGAGGAAGTGGTGCGGCGCGAATTAGAACTGTCGAACCGCCACGGCTGGCCCCTGACCGTTGCGCTGCTCGACATCGACCATTTCAAATCGGTCAACGACACCTACGGCCACCAGGCCGGCGACATGGTGCTCATCGCCCTGGTGCGAACGATCATGAAGGAGCTGCGCCAGGAAGACCTGTTTGCCCGTTTCGGCGGCGAGGAATTCGCGCTGGTGCTGCCGGGCACATCGCTGGCCGCGGCCGGCAAGCTCCTGCTGCGCCTGAAGAACGTGGTCTCGGGACTGATGGTCAGGCACGAACAACGCCTGATCACGGTCACTGCCTCGTTCGGCATGGCGTCGCATGGCGATGGCGCGCATCGCTTCGAGACGCCTGACGCCTTCGTCAAGGCGGCCGACGACGCACTGTATGCGGCCAAGCATGCAGGGCGCGACCGGGTCGCCGGGCACAATCCGGACGGCGCCGGTTTCATCTTCCACCAGTAGGCAGGCGTTCCGAAGAAATCGCAGGACGGCTGTTCCGCCGGGTATTTATACCAGTCCCAAGTCATTGGGTACCGAATGAAATCGATGGCGCCGACGCATCACCTTGACGCGTAGGGTGTAATAAGCGAAGCGCATTACACCATTGGTAGATTAACCACCGCCTTTCGCTTGCGCCGATGGTGTAATGCGCTGGCGCTTATTACACCCTACGAATTTTTTAGCACGTTATGCCCCGGGATTAGTATTAGTCCCGCGCAGCAATGCATGGACGTCAGAAGTCGATCAGGAACCCCAGCCCCAGCGCCTTCTGCGCATAGTTGTAGTCGATCAGGCTTTGTCCATAGCCTGAAAACAGCTGCACATACCCTTTCAGTCCCGCCGCCACCGGAAACGCCCAGCTCGCCTGCAGCGCGCCATGCCGGGTGCCGAAATTGCGGCGCGCAGTCAGCGAAACTTCATGGCCTTCCTGGCGCCAGCTTGCGCTGATGTCGCCGCGGCCCATGTAGTCGAGGATGTCCGGGTTGTCATCATCGTCGCCGCCGCCATCCAGGCGCCGCCACAGCCGCGCGCTGAGCGCGAGCGCGCCGCGCTCCACGCCGAGCTGCGCATATAGCCGGTTCCAGCTGCGCGACTGCGTGCCGGACTGGCCGTTGGACTGGTGGACCAGGCCGATATTGACGAAGCGGGCACGCAGGCCGCCGATGGTCATGTCCAGCGGCAGCACCGCCATCAGTTCGGGCTGGTAATTCGTCTCGCGGAACGGCCTCGATGCAGCCGCGTTGTAGGCCTGCCAGTAGCTTTGCTGGGTGTAGCCGAACCACAGGTCGCCGCGGCTGCCGGCAGCGCGCTCGACCAGCTTGGTCTTGAAGCCCAGCTGGAAAGCCAGTTCGACATGGCTGGGACCAACCGCCGAACGTGAGGACAACGGATTGGTCGGCCGGAACGGCGCGCCGTTGGGCGAGGAATTCAGGTTGGCGAGCAGCAGGTAATTGTCGTTGTGCGGACGAAAGCGGAACGTGCCGCGCTTGTCGGCGTCGTCCAGCTCCCAGTGGCGGGACAGGAAGCTGTCGTCCGCAGCCGGAGGCGCCGGTTCAGCGGCCTGCGGCTGGACAAGGACCGCGGTCGATTGCGGCGCCAGTCTGCCGCTTGCACGGTCGTAGCAGGCCAGCCGCTCGCCGTCGGGCTCGATCGCGGCACAGCCTGCCATATCGCCGGCGGCGTGGCTCGTGCCCAAGGCCAGTGCCGGCAACAAGAAGGAAAGTAGGAAGCGGTCGGGCGGAATCAACATGGTTGTCAGGGAAATCAGTGCAGGCTTTGAAAGCCGAAAAGCGCAGATTGTAGTCCGTAACGTTCACAGCCGACGACTGTCGCTGCCACCCCATTGCGGTTTAGCGCACAGACCAGGGTTTGCCGCTACGTTAAGCTGCGGTTATTACCTATCGGGAGACCAACATGAACAAGCCTGCAATCACCAGGGCTGCCCGCCCACTGCTGTCGACCGTAGCCATGATCGCCCTGCTTGCGCCGGTGGGCGCGGCGCAGGCGCAAAGCATGGAATACCGGCGCGGCTACGATGACGGCTACCGCGCCGGTGTGGATGCCGCGCGCGGCGGAAACATGCGCGGCCCCGAGGTGACCGAGTCCGGCGGTGGACGCCACCGCATCATCATCGAGGACGCGGTCTATGGCGACCGGGAAGGTGTATGCGACGCGCGGCCGGCCGTGCAGGCCATGGTGGACCGGCAAAGGGAGCCGCTGGTGCGGGCGGACAATCGCCTCTGCGGCGATCCGGCGCCACGGCGCGGCAAGACCCTGGAAATCACCTATCGCTGCGGTAATGGCCGCATGCTGCGTACGGCGCTGCGGGAAGATACGCAGGCCGTGCTGACCTGCCGCCGCTAGCGCGGTTTCAGGCTGGCTTGCACCAGCAGCGCCACTTCCGCGCAGCGACAGTTGCCGTTGCGGTTGCTTTTGACGTGGCCGTGGCCGTTGCCGTGGGTCCCCGTTGATGACGCCACGTCGCTGGTGCCGAAATCG
>CAUQYP010000062.1:0-20243 GCA_963522035.1 uncultured Noviherbaspirillum sp.
CAACTGCAACTGCAACTGCAACTGCAACTGCAACTGCAACTGTCGCTGCGCGGAAGTGGCGAAGCTGGCGCAAGCCAGCATGAAAATGCCTAGAACACCAGCGTCTTCACCCCGTCCGGGCTGCCCAGCAGCGCCACATCGGCGCAGCGCTGCGCGAACAACCCCACCGTCACCACGCCGACGATATTGTTGACCATGGCTTCGAACTGCGCCGGCTCGGCGATCTGCAGCCCGGCCACGTCGAGGATGTAGCAGCCGTTGTCGGTGACCAGCGGCTGCCCATCTTTCAGGCGGAGCGTCGGCTCGCCGCCCAGCGCGGCGAGCTTGCGGCTGACAATTCCGTGCGCCATCGGGATGACTTCCACCGGCAGCGGGAAGCGGCCCAGCGTCGCCACCAGCTTGGAGCCGTCGGCGATGCAGATGAACTTGTCAGCAGCCGAGGTAACGATCTTTTCGCGGGTCAACGCAGCGCCGCCGCCCTTGATCATCGCGCCCTGCGCCGTGATCTCGTCGGCGCCGTCGATATACACCGGCAGCGAGGTGACGTCGTTCAGGTCGACTACCCGGATGCCGTGCGAGCGCAGCCGCGCGGCCGTGGCGTCCGAGGAGGCGACCGCGCCCTGGATGCGGTCCCTGATGCCGGCCAGTTCGTCGATGAAGAAATTGGCGGTGGAGCCGGTGCCGACGCCGATGATGGCGCCATCCACCACGTACTGCAGCGCAGCGCGGGCGACCGCCTGCTTTTGTTCGTCCTGGGTCATGATGCGGGCTGAAAAAGGGAAAGCCGCATTTTACGCGGAGTCGGCGCTCAGACGCCGGTTTCGTCGACCGCGCCGCGGCGCGGATAGACCCGCAACAGCACGATGCGCGGCCCGTTCATTTTCTTGACCACCACGTCGAACTGCGCGAACGGTATCTTCTGGCCCTCACGTGGAATCTCGCCCAGCTTTTCCATCACCAGGCCGCCGACCGATTCGGTGTCTTCCAGGTCCATTTCCTCGTTCTCGACGTCGATGCCCAGCGCCCGTTCCAGCGTGAAGATGGGCAGGCTGCCCTTGCCGATCAGCGTACCGTCGTCGAGCCGGGTCCAGTCGTTGTCGCTCTGCCGGAATTCGTCGCGTATCTCGCCCACCAGCGCGCCGAGCAGGTTGTCGAGCGTCAGGAAGCCCATGGGCTTGTGCGCCTTCTTGCCGACCACGGCAAAGTGCGGCGCACCGGTGCGAAAGCGGCGCATCAGTTCGACCGCGGGCATGCGCGGGGACACGTGGGAAACCGGCCGCAGGAACGGTGCCAGGTCGGTAATCTTCTTGCCGCTCTGCTCGGCGAGGAACAGGTCTTTCAAATGGATCACGCCCAGCACTTCAATGCCGTCCTCGGCAAAATACGGGTAACGGCTATAGCGGGTGCGGTAAACGGTGGCGAGATTTTCCTCGAGCGTGCGGCCGCGTTCCAGCGCGGCAATTTCATGGATGGGTCGCATCAGGTCGGACACTTCCAGTTCGCCAAAGTCCAGTGTCTGCGCCAGCACGTTCCACTCGTCGGTGCTGAACTTGCTGCTGCTGCGGCTGCTGCGCAGGATCAGCTTCAGTTCGTCCGCCGAATAATGCGCATCGTGCCCGCCCTGCGCGTCTAGTCCGGCCATGCGCAGCACGGCGTTGGCGCTGCCGTTGAGCACCCAGATAATCGGATACATCAGCCAGTAGAAGCCGTAGAGCGGCGTCGCGGTCCAGAGGCCGACACGCTCCGGGAAGCGGATCGCCATCGACTTCGGCGCGAGTTCGCCGATGACGATGTGCAGGAAGGAAATCAGGAAGAAGGCGAAGAAAAACGAGACGCCGTGAATAATCTCGGGCGAAGTGACGCCCAGCAAGGCGAAAACCGGCTCCAGCAGGCTGGCGAATGCCGGTTCTCCGACCCAGCCCAGGCCGAGGGAAGCGAGCGTAATGCCCAGCTGGCAGGCCGACAGGTAGGCGTCGAGCTGGCCATGCACCTTGGCCAGCATGCGGCCACGCAGCCCTTGCGTCTTGGCTATTGCACGGATGCGGGTCTGCCGCAATTTGACCAGGCCGAATTCGGCTGCAACGAAAAAACCGTTCAGCGCCACAAGGAAGAAGGCGAGAACGACCAGCAAAAGGTTATTCATTACAAGGTTCGTTGTTGACGAAAGCGCATTATCGGGGAGATTGGCCGCGTGTGCCGGAAATGCGCTGGCCTGGATGGCGAGGAATCCAGGAACCGGATGCCTCGCTTTTTCAATGTATGCGGCTTGCACATCGCGCTGCTGCCTTCATGTCCGCCTGCTTGCCTGGCACGCTGGCTACTGGCACCTGACAGAGTCGACTTCCGGGTCGGCTACTGCTATTTCTCCGGCGGGGCAAAGTGAAATTCCGATCGTCGCTGTTCGAAAAATTGCCATCATATCCTTCAGGATGTTTTCCACCTCTGGCCGGTCGATTGAATCGGTGAAGTTCCGGATTGGTTGACGCATCGCATCGTCCGTCAGTCCTGCCATGTCGAGCTTCGTGATTTCGTTGACAGCGCCAGCAAAAAGCTGGCCGGCAGCGACCTGTACCTGGTCGACAGGCTGAACGAAAGTAAGGTTTGGCAATGTCTGGATGGTCGCCAACGCAGTGCCATAATACGTTGCATAAAGAGCACGCATGGTAAGCGATATGACCTGGACATCGGCGCCTGGATAGAAAGCGCCGATTCCCGCCTCGGCGTCCTGTTGTCCAATATTTCCAGTCAGCCCGAGTGCGTCACCGGTAGCCTTTGCACCGCCTATAAACCCTTCCTTGTCAGTCGTTTGCGCAAATGCGCTTGGCACCAGGTAATCGACCAGCTTAATCCATCGCGACAAATGCGCGACTGCCGGCAATGCCCCGCCATTAATCCTCAATGCATCTGTGTATAAAACCATTTGGTCCAGCACTTGCAAGTCTTTGGTGCTTAATTCGACCGGACTGCCGTCCTTGCGCCGGGCTATGGATGATCGGCCATTTTGTGCGGTGTTCGTTACCCATGTCAGCGCCTGTTGCGTGAGATCGGTGGCTGACTGCAGCGCTTGCAGCAGATCCGGCAAGGGCCGGGACAGACGCAGATCATTGATCGCAGCATTCGTGGTGGACAAACTGGATTGCAGGAAGGCTTGGGTTTCCGCCCCCGGCGCACCGGATGTCTTGAATGGCATTAGGGTCACGGGCAATGTATGCGGCGCCCCTTCCGGCGGAGAAATGGATAATGTGCCATTCGTGCTTGCCAGGACAACAGGCATCCAGAATTCACCGGGATTGGCAGGATCGGGGATGAGCGACCGAGTGGCATTTTGTTCGGTGTTGAACTCCACCCGCGCAGTGGATGGCTCCACCCCGGCTATGGCGATCTTGCTCAGTCCGAAAAGGGTCGCATCCGGTGCAAGCGCTGCGCCCGATCGGGCATCGGTAATCGAAAGTGTCGAAGGGGATAGTTCATTTGACGTGCCGCCGCCATTGCATGCGGCCAAAATCAACATGGCTATCCCGAAGACGAAGCACCGCAAGCAGCGACTGATTAAAGCGTAGGGAAAAGTGTTCATCGATGTCTCCGTTGAAAGCAGTTCAGAAGTTAATGCCGAGTACTTCATTGCCTTCGGTACCGATCGCGAGCTGGTTGGGGCCGATCACCGCAATGCCTCTAGGCTTGGCAATTGTTCCGGGCAAGGAGCCGAGGGCGGTTCTTGTACTACCCGCTTTCCCCGCTACAGTGCTCACCTGTCCATCCGGCGTGATCTTGCGGATTGTGTTGTTGTCCGTGTCGGCAACATAAAGACTGCCTGTCAGGTTATCGATGGCGATGCCACCGGGTTGGCAGAATCGCGCAGTGCTGGTGCCGTCGGGCGCTCGTCCACCGTCGACGTATCCGCATACGCCCGCCATGCCTGCGACGGTGCTTACCACCCCCTCCGGCGTTATCTTGCGGATAGTGGAATTGCCGGTGTCGGCAACATAGAGATTGTTAGCCGCATCGATGGCGATGCCGCGCGGCCGGCACAAGCGCGCGTCCATGCCGATGCCGTCTGCCCCTCCGCAACTATAGTTTCCGGCGACTGTTTTCACTTCGCCAGTGGAAAACGTGACCTTCCGGACAACATGCAGGTTCGTGTCGACGACATACAGGTTGCCATTGGCATCGACGACGACACCTGCCGGATGGCACAGCGCATTTCCTTTGATGGCGGTCTCGGAGCCGCAACTGTACATAGTTCCAGCGATCGTCTCTACCAGGCTGCCCAGCTCCGAGCTCAATGACACTTTGCGGATAACGGCATTGTTGGAATCGCCGATATAGGCCGAACCTTGCGAATCGAGAGCAATGCCGACTGGAAAACAAAATTTCGTGCCGCAGCTAATCCCGATGGTGTAGAGCTCTCGTCCTTTTTGGGAGAGTACGACAATGCGGTGGCTGTCCTCGGAAACGACCCACAGTTGCGCACTTTTCCTGACGATTCCTGCCGGCCCGGCAATTCCGTCTGTAATCCTGTATAGCGAATTGGGTCGCTCGGCAGGGGTAAAGATCTGTGCAGACGCGATGCCGGCACCAGTGCAAAGGAAAACCAGGACCACAAAAGGCCTGGAAAGCCTGCCGAGCCAAGAAAAAAACGCCAATGACATGATGGTCTCCTGTTTGAAGAAACATGCGTGATGCTTGTTTCCTCTTGTTATGGTGACCAAAACGCAAAAAAAGTTTAACCAGGCGTCAAGTCGATGGCGACGCGCATTCCCACGGCGGGATGAAGGGGGCAGATGGAATAGACAGAAGGCGTGCTCGCCGGCTTCGACCTCATGGCATCGAACCCGGCAAGGGTAATCAGGGGAACAAGGGCAACGCGCCGCCCTTCACATGCTTCTACCCAATCACGAAGTCGCGAGCTGGCGCAACGCCGACGCCGCGCGCGCCAGCGCGGTGATGCGGTCCCAGTCACCGGCATCCAGCGCGTCCCTCGGCGTGAGCCACGAGCCGCCGACACAGGCGACGTTGCGGCAGGCGAGGAATTGCGCCGCGTTGTCCTGGGAAACGCCGCCGGTCGGACAGAACATCACATCGCCCAGCGGTCCGGCCAGCGCGTTAAGCATGCCGATGCCGCCCGCCGGCACCGCGGGAAACAGCTTCAGCTGGCGGAAGCCGGCTTCGCGCGCGGCCATGACTTCGGACGGCGTCATGACCCCTGGCAATAGCGGCAGACCGCTGCTCTTGGCCGCAGCGATCAGCGCCGGCGTCAAGCCAGGCGACACGCCGAACACCGCGCCGGCGTCGCGCGAGGCTGCAAACTCGTGCGGCTGCGTCAGGGTGCCGACGCCGACGATGGCGTCCGGCACCTGCTCGGCGATGGCGCGGATCGCCGGCAGCCCGTGCGCGGTGCGCAGCGTGACTTCCAGCACGCGGATGCCACCGGCGACCAGCGCGCGCGCCAGCGGCACCGCGTGCGCAATGTCGTCGATGGCGATCACCGGGATCACCACCGAGGTGCGCATGATGTCGAGTACGGAGAGATTCTGCATTAGCGGTTTTCCTTTTCCACGGCTTGCGGTTTTTGCCTGATCAGCGTGTCTTCATCGCTGAATTCCTTGGCTTCATTGTTGCCGCCCGGCTGGTTGATTTCAGTGTCGACCCGCTTGATCAGCGGCGGCAGCCCGAAGGTGGCTGCGCCCTCCTCGGCAGTGCTGACGGCGTTGCGGAACATCGCAAACAGTTCGCGGCCATGGCCGACTTCATTCGACGCCAGGTGCGGCACCGGGTTGCTGCGCGCGTCCCAGTCGGCGTCCGGCACCAGCGCCTGCAGCACGCCCTGCTCCGCGTCCAGCAAAATCATGTCGCCGGTGCGGACCCGGCCCAGCGGCCCGCCGGCCAGCACTTCCGGCGACACGTGGATGGCGGCCGGCACCTTGCCCGACGCGCCCGACATGCGGCCGTCGGTCACCAGCGCCACGTGGCGGCCGGCGTCCTGCAGCACGCCCAGCGCCGGCGTCAGCGAATGCAACTCGGGCATGCCGTTCGCGCGCGGCCCCTGGAAACGCACCACGGCGACGAAGTCGCGGTCGAGCTTGCCTTCGCTGAACGCATGCAGGAAGTCTTCCTGCGAGTCGAACACGATGGCGGGCGCCTTGATGACCCGGTATTGCGGCTTGACCGCCGATACCTTGATCACCGAGCGGCCCAGGTTGCCCGACATCAGGCGCAGCCCGCCGTCCGCGGAAAAGGGATTGGACGCCGGCCGCACGACGTTCTCGTCGCCGCTTGCCGCCGGCGCTTCGCGCCAGACCAGCTTGTCGTCGATCAGCAGCGGCTCGGCTGCATGCTTGCGCAGGCCCTGGCCGAGGATGGTCTTCACGTCCTCGTGCAGTAGCCCGGCATCCAGCAGTTCGCGAATGACGAAACCGGTGCCGCCGGCCGCATGGAAATGGTTCACGTCCGCCTCGCCGTTCGGATAGATGCGCGCCAGCAGCGGCACCACGGCCGACAGGTCATTGAAATCGTTCCAGTCGATGACGACGCCGGCCGCCCGCGCAATCGCCACCAGGTGCATGGTGTGGTTGGTGGAACCGCCGGTAGTGAGCAGCGCGACGATGGCATTGACGATGGCCTTCTCGTCGACCACGTGGCCCACCGGCAGGTAGTCGCCGGTCTGGTCGGTAATCTGCACCGCGCGCTGGGCGGCGGCAGCGGTGAGCGCATCGCGCAGCGGCGTGCCGGGCGTGATGAAGGCGGCGCCCGGCAGGTGCAGGCCCATGACTTCCATCAGCATCTGGTTGCTGTTGGCAGTGCCGTAGAAGGTGCAGGTGCCGGCCGAATGATAGGAGCGCGACTCGGCTTCGAGCAGCTCTTCCCGGCTCAGCTTGCCCTGTGCGTACAACTGGCGGATGCGGGCTTTCTCGGAGTTGGCCATGCCGGTGCTCATCGGCCCGCCCGGAATGAACACCGCCGGCAAATGCGAGTAATGCAGCGCACCGATCAGCAGGCCAGGCACGATCTTGTCGCAGATGCCGAGGTAGACGGCAGCGTCGAACATATTGTGCGACAGCGCCACTGCGGTCGCCATGGCGATCGTGTCGCGCGAGAACAGCGACAGCTCCATGCCCGGCTGGCCCTGGGTCACGCCGTCGCACATGGCGGGCGTGCCGCCGGCAAACTGGGCGACGCCGCCGACCGCGCGCACTGCATCCTTGATCTGCCTGGGGAAATATTCGAATGGCTGATGCGCCGACAGCATGTCGTTGTACGACGACACGATGGCGACCGATGGCTTCTTCTGCTCTTTCAGGACCAGCTTGTCATTGGCCGGGAAGGCGGCAAAACCATGGGCCAAGTTGGTACAGCCGAGCGCGCCGCGCTGCACACCCTGCCGGCGCGCCAGTTCGAGGCGAGCCAGGTAGGCGCTGCGGTAAGGCTGGCTGCGCTCGATGATGCGAGCCGTTACCGACTCGACGACGAGATGGAGGGGCATAAAAATTCCTTGCTAAAAATGGTCTTGAAATTATACTACAAAACTCTAGTGCCAATTTCACTGCGCGTGGCGCTTGAACACTTGATCGGACGCAATCAGGCTGCACATTCAGCCATCATCCGCTCTAGCATCTGCCGGGCTGGAGGCAGAAGACTGGGCGTCTATCAAATAAGCATCCGATAACTTGTAGTGAAATTACTTCCGCATCCTATATACTTGGCATAATTCCATTAAATTCACACGCTGACCCCATCATGCCCGCTAACGACCTGCGTTGCACTGCTGCCTGGACTGCCCTGCAAGACCACTACGCCGAAGTCCGCGACCGGCAGATGCGGCAGCTGTTCGAAACCGACCCGCAGCGTTTTCATGCACTTTCCGAAGAAGCCGCGGGCATCTTCCTCGACTACTCCAAGAACCTCCTCACCCGCGACACCATGGACCTGCTGTGCGCGCTGGCGCGGGAGCGCGGCGTCGAGTCGCAGCGCGCCGCGCTGTTCGCCGGCGAGCGCATCAACAACACCGAGGAGCGCGCCGTGCTGCACACGGCCCTGCGCGCGCCGCGCGGCGACAGGCTGGTGCTGGATGGACAAGACATCAATGCCGAGGTTCACGCCGTGCTGGAACGGCTTGGACAATGCGCCGAGCGCGTGCGTTCCGGCGACTGGACCGGCTACACCGGGCAAGCGATTACCGACGTCGTCAACATCGGCATCGGCGGCTCCTACCTTGGCCCGAAGATGGTGTGCGAAGCGCTGCGCAGCAGTGCCCACCCGCGCATCGCCATGCATTTCGTCTCGAATGTCGACGGCCACGACCTCGACGCGCTGCTGGCGCGGGTCAAGCCGGAAACCACGCTGTTCATCGTCGCCTCGAAGACCTTCACCACCCAGGAAACCATGATGAATGCGCAGTCCGCGCGCGCCTGGTTCCTGAAGAGCGGCGAGGAAGCCGACCTCGCCCGGCATTTCGTCGCGGTGTCGACCAACACGCAAGCCGTCACCGACTTCGGCATCGACCCGGCCAACATGTTCGGCTTCTGGGACTGGGTCGGCGGCCGCTATTCGGTGTGGTCCGCGATCGGGCTGCCGGTGGCGATTGCCGTCGGCTTCGACGGTTTCCGCGAATTCCTGGCTGGCGCCCACGGCATGGACCAGCATTTCTGCAGCGCGCCGCTGGAGCGCAACCTGCCGGCCATCCTGGCGCTGGTCGGCATCTGGAACCGCAACTTCCTGGGCAGCACCTCGATCTCGATTGCGCCCTACCACCAGGACCTGGCCAGCTTTCCCGGCTACCTCGAGCAGCTGGAAATGGAGAGCAACGGCAAGCGCGTCGACCGCGACGGCGCGCCGGTTTCCGTCGCCACCTGCCCGGTCATCTGGGGCGACACCGGCACCAACGGCCAGCATGCGTATTTCCAGATGCTGCACCAGGGGACCGACCCGGTGCCGGTGGACTTCATCGCCGCGCTACAGCCGTCCCATGCGCTGCCGGGCCACCAGGCAGCGCTGCTGGCCAACTGTTTCGCGCAGAGCGAGGCGCTCATGCGCGGCAAGACCGCCGGGGAAGTCGGCGCCGAACTGGAGGCGCAGGGCCTGGCGCCGGAACGCATCGCCGCGCTGGCGCCGCACCGCACCTTTCCCGGCAACCGGCCCAGCAACACCCTGCTGCTGCAGGCGCTGACGCCGGCCAGCCTGGGCGCGCTGATTGCGCTGTACGAGCACAAGGTCTTCGTCCAGGGCGTCATTTGGGGCGTCAACAGCTTCGACCAGTGGGGGGTGGAGCTGGGCAAGGTGCTGGCCCGCGCGATCCAGAACGAACTGATGACCGCGCCCGATGTCGATGCCCATGACGCGTCCACCAACGGCCTGATCGCGCGCGCCCGCGCAGCGCTGCAGGCGCAACTTTCCAGGGAATCCTGAATCTATGGCACTTACCGATTTCGATTTCGTCCTTTTTGGCGGCGGCGGCGACCTCGCCATGCGCAAGCTGATCCCGGCGCTGTATGCGCTGAGCCGCGGCAAGGGCTTTCCGCAGGGCGGCCGCATCATCGCGGTGGGCCGGCATGACTGGAGCCGCGAGGCCTACCTGGAAGAACTCGACAAGCAGGCCAAGCCGAACATCGAAGAGGAAAGGCTGGATGAAGGCGCGTGGAACGCGTTCTGCGAACGAATCAACTACGTGTCGCTGAATGCGACCGACGCCGGCACCTACCAGCCTTTGAAGGACGCGCTGCGGGACGACGAGAAACTGACGCGCGTGTACTACCTGGCGGTGCCGCCCAACCTGTTCGCCGGCATCTGCGAGAACCTGGCCGAGGCCGGGCTCGCCACCCCCAATGCCCGCGTCGTGCTGGAAAAGCCACTGGGCCGCGACCTCGAAGGCGCGCGCCAGATCAACGCGCATGTCGGCAAGGTGTTTTCCGAGTCGCAGATCTTCCGCATCGACCATTACCTGGGCAAGGAAGCGGTGCAGAACCTGCTGGCGCTGCGCTTCGGGAATATTTTGTTCGAACCCTTGTGGCGGCGCGAGTGGATCTCCGACGTGCAGATCACCATCGCCGAGGAACTGGGCGTGGGCAACCGCATGGGCTACTACGAAAGCTCGGGCGCGCTGCGCGACATGCTGCAGAACCACCTGCTGCAACTGCTGTGCATTGTCGCCATGGAGCCGCCGGTGGACGGCACGCCGGACGCGGTGCGCGACGAGAAGCTCAAGGTGCTGCGGGCGCTGAAGCGCTTCACGCCCAACAGCCTGGTGCAGAACGTGGTGCGCGGCCAGTACAAGAGCGGCCACGTGAACGGCGTGGCGGTGCCGGGCTACCGCAAGGAGCCGGACGCCAACACCCAGTCGCGCACCGAGACCTTCGTCGCGGTCAAGGCCGAGATCGACACCTGGCGCTGGTCCGGCGTGCCCTTCTACCTGCGCACCGGCAAGCGCATGGCCGACCAGCTGGCAGAAATCGTGGTGCGCTTCAAGTCGATCCCGCATTCGATCTTCAACCAGCCCATCAGCAGCTTCCAGCCCAATTCGCTGGTGATCCGGCTGCAGCCGGACGAAGGCCTGAACCTGAACCTGATGGCCAAGACCCCGGGCGACGGCATGCGCCTGAAGCTGGTCGACCTGGAGCTGGACTTCCGCGAAACCTTCAAGAAGCCGCGCATGGAAGCCTACGAGCGGCTGCTGATGGACGTGCTGCGCGGCCAGCTCACGCTCTTCATGCGCAGCGATGAACTTGAAGCGGCCTGGGAATGGGTCGAACCCATCCTGCATTTCTGGGACCAGGAAGACAACGACCCGCTGTTTTATACCGCCGGCTCCTGGGGCCCGGGCGCGGCCAGCGCGCTGATAGGCCGCGACGGCCTGCAATGGCGCGAAGAAGCGCTGCCCGAGGAATAGGGACCATCATGCTGCTGGATGCGATCCGCACCCGGTTCGATGCCTTGTCCAAGTCCGAGCGCAAGGTGGCGGCCGCAGTGCTGGACAACCCGGAACTGACGCTTGCGGAAAACATTACCGCGCTGGCGAAGAGCGCCCAGGTGTCGGAGCCGACCGTGGTGCGTTTCTGCCGCGCGGTCGGCTGCGACGGCTGGCACGAGTTCAAGCTCAGGCTGGCGCAGGGGCTGGCGCTGGCGCCCACCGGCGGCGACCAGGCGCCGCTGCAGGACGACCTGGCCGGCGACCTGATCGCCAAGATCTGCGGCCGCTCGGTCAATACCCTGCTCGACCTGCGCGGCAGCCTCGACCCGCAGGCCGTGCAGCGCGCGCTCGACATCCTGGCGCAGGCGTCCAAGATCGAGTTCTACGGCCAGGGCAGCTCGGGGCTGGTGGCAGCCGATGCGCAGCACAAGTTTTTCCGCTCCGGCGTGCCGACGGTGGCCTACTCCGACCCGCACACGCATGCGATCTCGGCGGCGCTGCTGGAACCCGGCGACGCCGTCGTCGCCATTTCGCAGCGCGGCGGCAGCATGGCGCTGCTGCACAGCGTGCAGCTGGCAAAACGCGCCGGCGCCGACATCATCGCCATCGCGCCGTCCGGCACGCCGCTGGCGGCGCTGGCGACGGTGCTGCTGCCGGTCGACCTGCCGGTCGACACCGACCCGTACCGGCCGATCACCGCGCGGCTCGCGCACCTGGTGGTCATCGATATCCTCGCGGTAGGGCTGGCGCTGCGGCGCGGCCCGGAATTCCGGCGCAAGATGCAGTCTGCGCAAAAGGCGCTGCAGCGCATCGATATACAGTTCGACTCGCTGCTGGAAACACCGGAGCGGCGATAATCTTCATGACGGCGCGGCGCGGCCGGCGCCTGGCAAACATCAACCTGCGGACACACCATGAACCAGCTAGAACAGCTCAAGCAATACACCACCATCGTCGCCGACACCGGCGACTTCCAGTCCATCGAGGCCTACTCGCCGCAGGACGCGACAACCAACCCTTCGCTGATCCTCAAAGCCGTGCAGAAGGACGAGTACCGCCCGCTGCTGGAGCAGGCGGCGCGCGACTTCAACGCGCACGGCGCGGCCCACATCATCGACCAGCTGCTGGTGGCTTTCGGCCGGCGCATCTTGAACATCATCCCCGGCCGGGTTTCCACCGAAGTCGACGCCCGCCTGTCATTCGATACCGAGGCGACCATCGCCAAGGGCCGCGAGCTGATCGCGCTGTACGAAGCGGCCGGCGTGCCGCGCGAACGGGTGCTGATCAAGATTGCCTCGACCTGGGAAGGCATACGCGCGGCCGAAGCGCTGCAGAAGGATGGCATACGCTGCAACATGACGCTGCTGTTCGCATTGCCGCAGGCTGTCGCCTGCGCCGACGCCGGCGCCCAGCTGATCTCGCCGTTCGTCGGCCGCATCTACGACTGGCACAAGAAGGCCAGCGGCCAGGAATACCAGGGCGCCGACGACCCCGGCGTGCAGTCGGTCCAGCGCATCTACAACTACTACCGCAAGTTCGGCCACGACACCGAAGTCATGGGCGCGAGCTTTCGCAACACGTCCCAGATTATCGAGCTGGCCGGCTGCGACCTGCTGACCATCAGCCCGGAGCTGCTGCAGAAGCTGGCCGACGGCGATACGCCGGTCACGCGCAAGCTCAGCCCGGAAAGCGCGCGCGACAGCGACCTGCAGAAGCTGCAACTGGACGAGAAAACGTTCCGCTTCCTGCTGAATGAAGATGCGATGGCGACGGAGAAGCTGGCGGAAGGCATACGCCAGTTCTGTGCGGATGCGGTAAAGCTGGAAGGCTTGATTGCGGCTTTGTAGGCGTTTCGCAGGGAGTGACAGGGAAGGCGCGTTATACCAATCCCAAGTCCTAACGTGCCATCAAAATTCGTAGGGTGCAATAACCGCAGGGCATTACACCACTGGTCGCTGACAGGCGATGCTTGTTTATCAGCCATGGTGTAATGCGCTATCGCTTATTACACCCTACGAGTCACTGGGCCGCCCGCCTTGCATCGACGCATCGCGTCAGGAAGCCCTTACGCCTTCGCGCGCACCCACTCCGCCACGCCTTCCAGCGCACGCGGCAAGCCGCTCGGGTCGGTGCCGCCGGCCTGCGCCATGTCCGCGCGTCCGCCGCCCTTGCCGCCAACCTGCTGGGCGACGAAGTTCACCAGTTCGCCAGCCTTCACGCGCGATGTGGCGTCCGCGGTCACGCCGGCGATCAGCGTGACCTTGCCGTCGTTGACCGCCGCCAGCACGATGGCTGCCGACTTCAGCTTGTCTTTCAGCTTGTCCATCGTGCTGCGCAGCGACGCCACGTCGGCGCCGTCGAGCGTGGCCGCCAGCACCTTCAGGCCATTGATGTCGACTGCCTGGCCGACCAGCTCGTCGCCCTTGCTGGCGGCGGCCTTCGCCTTCATTGCGTTCAGCTCGCGCTCGAGCTGGCGCACCTGGTCCTGCACCTGCTGGATGCGCGCGCCGAGTTCGTCGGGCTGGGCTTTCAGCGCCACCGCCGCTTCGTTGACCTGCGCGCTCAGCTTCTGCACCAGCGCCAGCGCGTTCTCGCCGGTCACCGCTTCGACCCGGCGTATGCCCGAAGCGACGCCGCCTTCGGAGACGATCTTGAACAAGCCGATGTCGCCGGTGCGGGTCACGTGGGTGCCGCCGCACAGTTCGCGCGACGTGCCGATGCCCAGCACCCGGACCTCGTCGCCGTACTTCTCGCCGAACAGCGCCATCGCGCCGTGGCCAATGGCCTCGTCGTAGGCCATGTGCTGCGCTTCGGTTGCATGGTTTTCCAGGATTTCATGGTTGACCAGCGCCTCGACGCGGCGGATCTCGTCCTGCGTCAGCGGCGCATTGTGGCTGAAGTCGAAGCGGGTCTTGTCGGCGTCGACCAGCGAGCCTTTCTGCGACACGTGGCCGCCCAGCACCTTGCGCAAGGCCGCATGCATCAGGTGCGTGGCCGAATGGTTGCGCATGGTCTGCGCGCGGTGGCGGGCATCGACCCGGGCGCTGAGCACGTCGCCGACCGCCAGCGTGCCGGTTTCCAGCACGCCGTGGTGGCCGTGCACGTCCGGCTGCAGCTTACGGGTGTCCTGCACCCGGAACTCGCCGGCTTCCGACTCCAGCGTGCCGATGTCGCCGGCCTGGCCGCCCGACTCGGCGTAGAACGGGGTGCTGTCCAGCACCACGATGGCTTCCTGCCCGGCTTCCACTTTCTCGACCGGCGCGCCGTTCACGTACAGCGCCAGGACTTCGCCTTCCAGCTGCAGCGCGTCGTAGCCGACGAAGCGGGTCTTCGGACCGCTGTACTCGACCGAGGTCGCCATCTCGAACTTGCCAGCCGCGCGCGCGGTCGACTTCTGGTGCGCCATCGCAGCCTGGAAGCCTGCCTCGTCCAGCGTCACGTCGCGTTCGCGGCAGATGTCGGCGGTCAGGTCAAGCGGGAAGCCGTAGGTGTCGTACAGCGTGAACGCGGTCTTGCCGTCGAGGTGGGCCGGGTCTTTCGCCAGCGCCGCCTCGAGGATCTTCATGCCGTTTTCCAGCGTCTCGCCGAAGCGCTCTTCTTCCAGCTTCAGCGCCTGCCCGACGCGGGCCGCGGCCTCTTTCAGTTCAGGATAAGCCGCGCCCATTTCCTGCACCAGGTCCGGCACCAGCTTGTAGAAGAACGGCCTGGTCTGGCCCAGCTTGTGGCCGTGGCGCAGCGCGCGCCGGATGATACGGCGCAGCACATAGCCGCGGCCCTCGCTGGCGGGAATCACGCCGTCGACGATCAGGAAGGCGCAGGCGCGGATATGGTCCGCGATGACCCGCAGCGAGTTGTTGGCGAGGTCGGTAGTGCCGGTTTCGCGCGCAGCGGCGGCGATGAGGCGGGAAAACAGGTCGATCTCGTAGTTGCTGTGCACATGCTGCAGCACCGCGGCCAGCCGCTCCAGGCCCATGCCGGTGTCGACGCAGGGCTTGGGCAAGGGCGTCAATGTGGCAACGCCGTTGGCGTCGACCTGGCGGTCGAACTGCATGAACACGTTGTTCCAGATTTCTATATAGCGGTCGCCGTCCTGCTCCGGGCTGCCCGGCGGCCCGCCCCAGACGTCCGGGCCGTGGTCGTAGAAGATTTCCGAGCACGGTCCGCAAGGGCCGGTGTCGGCCATCTGCCAGAAATTGTCGGACGCATACGGCGCGCCCTTGTTGTCGCCGATGCGCACCACGCGCTCTGGCGGCAGGCCGATCACGTTGACCCAGATGTCGAACGCCTCGTCGTCGGTCTCGTACACGGTGGCCCACAATTTTTCCGGCGGCAACTGGTAGACGGTCGTCAGCAGTTCCCAGGCCCAGACCAGCGCGTCGCGCTTGAAATAGTCGCCGAAGGACCAGTTGCCCAGCATTTCGAAGAAGGTGTGATGGCGCGCGGTGTAGCCGACGTTTTCCAGGTCGTTGTGCTTGCCGCCGGCCCGCAGGCAGCGCTGCACCGAGGCGGCGCGCACGTAATTGCGCTTGTCGGTGCCGAGGAACACGTCCTTGAACTGCACCATGCCGGAATTGGTGAACAGCAGCGTCGGGTCGTTGCCCGGAACCAGGCTGGACGAACGGACGACCGTATGGCCTTTGGTTTCAAAAAACTTGAGGAATTTATCGCGGATGTCGGACGAGTTCATGGTCTGGGGCGGTGTCGTGGTGGCGGCGCAATGCAAACGGCCGATTATACGGGATAAGGCGGGGGGGCTTGCGGGCGCGGGGATGGCGTTATGGCTCGTTGCGACCATCCCGTTGCTGCCGGGAAGCAAAAGGCCCTACCGCGGCAATATAGCAGCGGCCCAGACTCCCGGATGCAATCCTCCCGTCCTTGCCCTACACTCCTGTCCACCCACAAATCCCGCAGGAGACCGGCACCATGACCCCACCTTCCCCCAAAACCGCGCTCGGCCATATCCGCGTGCTCGACCTGACCCGCGTTCTCGCCGGCCCGTGGTGCGCGCAGAACCTGGCCGACCTCGGCGCCGACGTGATCAAGGTCGAGCGGCCTGGCGCGGGCGACGATACCCGTTCCTGGGGGCCGCCCTACCTGAAGGACGAAAACGGCAAGGACACCACCGAAGCCGCCTACTACTTGGCCGCCAATCGCGGCAAGCGCTCGATCACCCTCGATATTTCGTCGCCGGAAGGCCAGCAGATCGTGCGCGACCTGGTCCGGCACTGCGACGTGGTGCTGGAAAACTACAAGGTCGGCCAGCTGAAAAAGTATGGGCTGGACTACGACTCCCTGCGGGCCATCCGTCCCGACCTGGTGTTCTGCTCGGTCACCGGTTTCGGCCAGGACGGGCCGTATGCGCACCGGCCCGGCTATGACTTCATCATCCAGGGCATGGGCGGTTTCATGTCGATCACCGGCGAGCGCGACGACCTGCCGGGCGGCGGCCCGCAGAAGGCCGGCGTCGCCATTTCCGACCTGATGACCGGCATGTACGCGAGCATCGCGGTGCTGGCGGCGCTGACGCATCGCGACCGCACCGGCGAGGGCCAGTACATCGACATGGCGCTGCTCGACGTGCAGGTGGCGATGATGGCCAATATGGCGACCAACTTCCTGGCCAGCGGCAATCCGCCCACGCGCTGGGGCAATGCGCATCCGAATATCGTGCCCTACCAGACCTTCCCGACGGCGGACGGCCATATCATCGTAGCAGTCGGCAACGACGGCCAGTACCGCAAGTTCGTCAACGCCGGCGGCCGGCCCGACCTGGCCGACGACCCGCGTTTCGCGACCAATCCGGAACGGGTGCGCAACCGCGACGTACTGGTGCCGCTCCTGGCGCACATGGTCAAGGGCAAGACCAAGCAGGAATGGATAGACCTGCTGGAGCAGGCAGGCGTGCCGTGCGGCCCGATCAACCGTCTCGACGAGGTGTTCGACAACCCGCAGGTCCAGGCGCGCGGCATGAAGATCGAACTGCCACACCCGGCTGCCGGCCATGTCGACCTGGTGCGCAGCCCGATGAAGATGTCGGCGACGCCGCCGCGGCACGACGCGCCGCCGCCGATGCTGGGCCAGCATACCGAGGAAGTGCTTGCGGAGTTGCTGGGTGCGAGCGCCCAGCAGATCGCGGATCTGCGGGCAAAAGGCGTGGTCTGATGAACGCCTCGTCGGCGCTGGCGGCAACTCGCGTCATGCTGCCGGCGTTTCGTCGCATGGCGCTGGGCCGGCGCGCCGTGTCTCCGGAAAATGGGTACGTCAAAACCCGTTTCCGGAGAGCGATCATGATTTTTACCCCAGTCATCCTGATCCACCTGGCCACCGCCATCGCATCGGTGCTGGTGGGCGGCGCCATGTTCCTGATGAAAAAGGGCACGGCGCAGCACCGGTTCAGCGGCCGCCTTTGGGTAGTGCTGATGGCAGTCACCGCGCTGGTGTCCTTCGCGATCCAGAGCCGCGGCCACTTCACCTGGATCCATATCCTGTCGGTGGTCGTGCTGGTCATGCTGGTGCGCGCGGTGCTGGCAATTCGCGATCGCAACATCCGCCTGCACCAGCGCCTGGTGATCGGCACCTATACCGGCCTGGTAATCGCCGGCATGTTCGCCCTCGCCCCGTGGCGCCGGCTGGGCCACCTGGTCTGGCAGGCGGCCAGCCTGGCGTAGATGATGACCGGCGCCAACCCAGCCATGACCGACGTCCGCCCCGGGCGCGGCCGGCGCATGCTGCTGCGCCTGGCCATCGTCATGGCTTTCAATGTCGGCTGTGCGCTGACCATTACCTACCTGTTGAAGATGGGCAGCTCGTTCATCGTCAACCTGGTGTTCTCTTTCTGCATCGGGACGCTGGCCTGGCTGTTCATCGACGGCGGCCGCATGCTGGTCTGGGGCGAGGACAAGCCGGCCGGCCTGCCCTTCGCCGCAATGACGGTGCTGGCGCTGCCGCTGGCGCAGATGGGCGGCAGCGCGCTGGCCGCCTGGCTGCTGGGCATGCCGGCCCACCCTGTGCTGGCAACCGAGTCCAGCCATGCCGCTTCCATCCTGCTGTTTTCCGTGCTGGCGGGGCTGGCCGCAACCTGGTTCTTCTGGAACCGCGGCAAGCTGGCCTTCCTGCAGGCGCAGGCCGAAGCCGAGAAGGCGCGCGTCGCCGGCATCGAACGCCAGGCCATGCAGGCGCAGTTGCAGATGCTGCAGGCCCAGGTCGAGCCGCATATGCTGTTCAATACGCTGGCCAACCTGCAGGGCCTGATCGCGACCGATCCGCCACGCGCGCAGCGGCTGCTCGAACAGCTGATCGACTACCTGCGCGCCACGCTGAAAAGCTCGCGCGCCGCGGCAACCACGCTGGCCGAGGAGTTCAGCCTGATGGACGCCTACCTCGGCCTGATGTCGATCCGTATGGGCGAGCGCCTGGCCTACCGGCTCGACCTGCCGCCGGCACTGGCCGACGTGCAGATTGCCCCGATGCTGCTGCAGCCCCTGCTGGAGAACGCGATACGGCACGGGCTGGAACCCAGGATCGACGGCGGCCGCCTCGATGTCAGCGCCGTGCGGCAAGGTAGCGACCTGGTTTTGACAGTGCGCGACACCGGCCTCGGCCTGGACGCGCCCGCCAGCCACGGCACCGGCCTCGGGCTGGACAATATCCGTGAGCGGCTGCAGGCGCTGTACGGCCCTGGCGCGAGCCTGGTTCTTGCCGGTAATCAGCCCTGCGGCACGGTCGCCACCCTTACTTTCCCCATGCCACAGCCATGAACACGACCGCGCCCCGTGCCCTGATTGCAGAAGACGAACCGGTGCTGGCGCAAGTTCTCGCGCAAGCGCTGGCGCGGTTATGGCCGGCGCTGCAGATCGTCGCCAGCGTCGGCAACGGCGTCGCCGCGGTCGAACAGACGCTGGCGCTGCAGCCGGACGTGCTGTTCCTCGACATCCGCATGCCCGGCCGCAGCGGCCTGGAAGCGGCCGAGCGCCTGGCCGAAGACTGGCCGGACGGCCAGCCCTTCCCGCTGGTCGTGTTCGTCACGGCCTACGACGACTATGCGCTGCAGGCCTTCGACCAGTCCGCCGCCGACTATGTGCTCAAGCCGGTGTCGGACGCGCGCCTCGCGAAGACAGTGGCACGGCTCCAGGCGAGGCTGGCGCAGCCGGCCGCACGCGGCGACGCGCTCGAACAGGTGCTGGGCCAGTTACGCGCCCTGGCGCCAGCGCCGGCGCCGTCCACCGTCGCGCCGCGGCTGGACGTGATCCGCGCGGCGGTCGGCAACCAGGTCCGGTTGATACGCGTGGCCGATGTAATCTACTTCGAGGCGACCGACAAGTACGTCAACGTCGTCACCGCCGACAGCGAGTCGCTGATCAGGATGAGCCTGCGCGAGCTGCAGGACCAGCTCGATGCGGCCCGGTTCTGGCAGGTCCACCGCGGCACGGTCGTCGCCATCGACCATGTCAGCGCCGCGGTGCGCGACGAAAGCGGCCGGCTCAGGCTGACCCTGCGCGGCCGCAGCGAAACCCTGCCGGTCAGCCGGGTCTTCGCCCACCTGTTCAAGCAGATGTAGCGCCGGCCCGGCGGGCCAGCCCTGCTATGATCGGTCGCTCTCGTCCCTTTTCGTCCCGGAGCCCGCATGCTGAAAACCCTCGGTCTTGTCGCCGCCGTCATCGTGGTTGGCCTGCCCGCCGCCGCCCTGGTCGCCGGGCAAATGAATTTCCTGTCCGGCCGCCGCCCGCAGGACCTCGGCGAGCGCAACGGCCTGCTGAAGCCGCCGGCCGCCGCCGCCTGGAATTCTGTTTCCAGCCAGGCGGCGCGCCATCCGCATACCGATTACCACGCCATTGCTCCGCTGCGTTACCAGGACGACGGCAAGGCTGCCTTCACCCGCCTGGCAGCCATCGTCGAGGCGACGCCGGGCGCGAATGTCGTGACGTCGACACCCGGCTACCTGTATGCCGAATTCCAGACGCCGGCATTGAAGTTCGTCGACGATGTCGAATTCCTGCTCGACCCGGCGGCCGGCGTCATCCAGATGCGTTCCGCTTCCCGCCTGGGGAGCCGTGATTTCGGCGCCAACCGCAAGCGGCTGGAGGCGATACGCCAGCGCTTCGAAGGAAGCCGGCCGGGCGCAGCCGGCTAGAGCATTTTTATGCTGGCTTGCGCCAGCAGCGCCGCTTCCGCGCAGCGACAGTTGCCGTTGCATTAGGCCTCGCGCAGCGACAGTTGCAGTTGCCGTCCCGCGCAGCGACAGTTGCAGTTGCAGTTGCAGTTGCAGTTGCAGTTGCAGTTGCAGTTGCAGTTGCTTTTGACGTGGGCCCCCGTCGATGGCGACACGTCGCTGGTGCCGAAATCG
>CAUQYP010000063.1:0-20054 GCA_963522035.1 uncultured Noviherbaspirillum sp.
GCCAACGTCAAAAGCGGCTTCGCAGCTAAGCCCGGCTGGCGGGTGAAGCAATACTTATGTCCTGTCGGACGACCAAGCCGGGTCTCGGCCCGGCAGCCGACCTACTTCTCTTGCGTCGCCAAGAGAAGTAGGCAAGAGAAGGCGACCCCGGAGATGCCGCCCCGCTGCGCGGGGTGCCCACGCCGCTGGCACCGAAATCGGGAAGCGTCGGAAACTCGCTGCGCTCAGACAGCCGACGCTTCTTTATCCGATTTCGGCACCAGCGACGTGGCGTCATCAACGGGGACCCACGTCAAAAGCAGCGTCAAAGGCAACGGCAACGGCAACGGCAACGGCAAAGGCAGCGTCAACAGCAACAGCAACGGCAACGGCAACCGCAACCGCAACCGCAACTGTCGCTGCGCGGAACAAGCGATATCGCTTACAGGCTGACTTGGGCAAGTCAGCACGAAATTGCTCTAGCTGTCCGCTTCGACCGCTTCGGCGAAGACCGCAAAAAGTGAGGCACGCACCCCTACTTCCGCTCGACGATCTCGCGCACCCTGGCCGCCAGCCGCTCCATCGCGAACGGCTTGGTGATCATCTCCATGCCGTGTTCCAGGAAGCCGTTCGCAAACGCGGCGTTCTCGGCGTAGCCGGTCATGAACAGCACCTTCAGGCTGGGCCGCAGCAGGCGCGCGGCGTCGGCCAGCTGGCGGCCGTTGAGGCCGGGCAGGCCGATGTCGGTGACCAGCAGGTCGACCGTGGTGCTCGACTGCAGGATGGCCAGGCCGGACGGTCCGTCCTCGGCTTCCAGCGCGCAGTAGCCCAGCTCGTGCAGCACGTCCACGATCAGCGAGCGCACCACCTGTTCGTCTTCCACCACCAGCACCGTCTCGCGGTCCGGCGAGAGCTGGGTTTCACCCGGTGTGGGCACAACCTCCTCGCCGGGCATCGTGCCGCGGAAACGCGGCAGGTAGAGCTTGACGGTGGTGCCCTGCCCGACCTCGCTGTAGATCCGCACATGGCCTTCCGACTGCTGGGCGAAGCCGTAGATCATCGACAGCCCGAGGCCGGTACCCTGCCCCAGCGGCTTGGTGGTGAAGAAGGGTTCGAATGCACGGTCGATGATGTCGCGCGACATGCCGGTGCCGGTGTCGGTCACGCAGATGCAGGCGTACTGACCGGGCGCGAGGCCGCGCACGCTGGCGGCATAGTGGTCGTCGAGATGCGCATTGCCGGTCTCGACCGTCAGCTTGCCGCCGTCGGGCATGGCGTCGCGGGCATTGATGCACAGGTTCAGGATCGCGTTTTCAAGCTGGTTGGGGTCGCACAGCGTGGGCCACAGGCCGCCGGCCAGCACCAGTTCGATCCGGATGCGCTCGCCCAGCGTGCGCCGCAGCAGGTCTTCCATCGACGCCACCAGCGGGTTGACCTTGACCGCCTTCGGGTCCAGCGGTTGCCGCCGCGAAAACGCCAGCAGCCTGTGCGTCAGCGCAGCGGCGCGGTTGGCGGAATTGATGGCGCCGCTGACGAAGCGGTCGACGTTCTCGAAACGGCCGGCGTCGACGCGCAGCCGGAGCAGCTCGAGCGAACCGGTGATGCCCTGCAGCAGGTTGTTGAAGTCATGCGCGATGCCGCCTGTGAGCTGGCCGACCGCGTCCATCTTTTGCGCATGGCGCAGCGCTTCCTCGGTGCGCGCGAGCGCAATCGCCGCTTCCTTCTCGGCCGTGATGTGGCGGCCGTTCGCATACACCACGCCGTTGCTGTCATGCGAGGCCGACCAGGAAAACCAGCGCGGGCTGCCGTCCTTGTGCAGGTAACGGTTCTCGAACTGGCTGACCGGCTCGTGCGCCGCCTGGGCCAGCGACTGCAGCGTCAGTTCACGGTCGGGCGGATAAACCAGTTCGCCGATGTGCCTGCCGACGATCTCGTCGGGACGCAGCCCGAGGATGCGCATGCATGCCGGATTGACATCACGAAAGTAAGCGTCCGCGCCAACGATGACCAGCAGGTCCTGCGACAGGTTCCAGATGCGGTCACGCTCGCGCGCCTGCGCTTCCACCCGCTGCTCGAGCGCGGCATTGGTGCTCACCAGGATTTCCCTCGCTGCGCGCTGGTCTTCCATGTCGGTGTTGGTGCCCAGCCAGTGGGTCACCCGGCCCTCGGCGTCGCGCATGGGCAAGGCGCGCGCCAGGAACCAGCGGTAGGCGCCGTCGTGCCGGCGAATGCGGAACTCGACTTCGTACACGGTCTGGTTGGCCAGCGCATGCAGCCAGGCGGCCAGCGCGCGCTCGGCATCGTCCGGGTGCACGATGGAAAGCCAGCCGGCCCCGGCCAGCGCCTCGTTGTCTTCGCCGGCATAGGCGCGCACCTGTTCGTTGAACCAGTCGATCTGGCCATCCGGACGCGCGCTCCAGACGTGGTTGGGCAGCGCCTGGGCCAGCGTACGGAATTTTTCCTCGCTGTTGCGCAGCTGGATTTCGGCGAGGTGGCGTTCGGTGACGTCCTGCACCACGCCGTCCATGCTGACCGGCTGGCCCGCAGCATTGCACTGGAATTCGGCGCTGCGTGCAATCCAGCGCACCTCGCCGGTGTCGGCGCGGCGGATCCTGTATTGGGCACGGGTCGGCGCGGTGCCGTTCCTGCGGCTGGTCGAACTCGACATCAGCCCCTGGTCCTCGGGAAAAATCGTTGCCTCGACGTCGTTCGCGTCCAGCGTGTCGGTCGGCGGCAGGCCGAAGATGCGACAGAACGCCGGTGTGGCCCTGACGCGCCCCGTGTCAAGCTCGACCGTGAAGACGCCGACGCCGCCGGCGCTCTGGGCCCGCTGCAGCTGGTCGTTCGAAGCGGCCAGCGCTTGTGCAGCCATGTGCTCGCCGGTGCAGTCGCGCAGCACCTTGACGAAGCCGGTCACGGCGCCTGTCTCGTCCCGCAGCGCATTGGTCTCGCCCCTGGCGCGGAAGGATACGCCCGACTTGCGCAGGTGCCAGCGTTCGTCGGGTACGACGCCGTCGCACAGCGCAGCCTGCATGTCGCGCTGCAGCTGGCTGCCGGCCTGGTCCTGCTGCGTGAAGATGCAGCCGAGCGCCTGCCCGATCATCTCTTCCTCGCGCCAGCCAAGGATGCGCTCGGCGCCCTTGTTCCAGCGGCTCACCACGCCGTCGAGATCGGTGGCGATGATGGCGTAGTCGATCGCGCTGTCCAGGATCTGGCGGTTGCGCATTTCGCTGAGCCGCAGTTTTTCCTGCGCGGCATGGGTCTCGGTGACATCGTTGCCGTTGACCAGGATGCCGCTGACATTGCCGGCGGCGTCGCGCCTGGGCTGGAACAGCAGGTCCAGCATGCGCAGCTCCGGCGCGGCGTCGGGCGTGCGCTGCAGGTAGACGGCGGCGGCGCTGGCGGAATACGGCACCCCGGTGCGATAGACCTGGTCCAGCAGCACCAGGTAACCCTGCTCCGCCACTTCGGGCAGCACCGTGCGCACCGGCAGGCCGACCACATCGCGATGGCCGATCAGCTGCAGGTAGCTGGGGTTGACCATCTCGTACACGTGGTCGGGGCCATGCAGCAGCGCGAGGAAGCTGGGGGAATGACTGAACAGTACCTGCAGGCGGTCGAGTTCGGCGACCCGGGCGCGTTCGGCGAAGACCTGGGCGGTAATCTCGCTGCAGCCGCACAGCACGCCGCCGACATTGCCGAGCTCGTCGCGCAGCGGCGCGTAGAAGAACGAGAAATGGGTTTCCTCAGGATAGCCGCGACGCTGCATGATCAGCATCAGGTCGTTCATGGCGGTCGGCTCGCCGGCGTAGCCGCGCGCCATGATCGGGCCGACTTCGTCCACCAGTTCATGCCAGGCTTCGAAAAATGGCCGGCCCAGCGCGCGCGGGTGATGGCCGCCGAGGATCTCCGCATAGCCGTCGTTGTAGATCATGGCCTGCTCGGGCCCCCAGACCGCGAACATCGGCTGGTTGGCCGACAGCATCACGCCGGCGATGGTGCGCAGCGGCAGCGGCCAGTCGAGAGGCGAGCCGAGGGGCGACGTGCTCCAGTCATGCGCACGCATCATCTGGCCCATCATGCCGCCACCGGATAAAAATCGTAAGGCCATAGGGATGCCGCAACAGGTTGGGAGGGCTCGAATATACCGGTAAACTAGGTAGAAATATTGCAACCGATCACAAGTTTGGGGTCTGGCGAAAAACTTGACTGATTGCAAGCATACTGTTGCTTACAGGTTACAAATTGCTCAAAAGCATTTATTTGTTTTTGGAAATTCGGCGTTTCGGAGAATACTGCACATTGGTCCAACTATAAAAGACACCGAGACATGAACAAGCTGAAAATAGGACACCGACTTGCCCTTGGCTTCACTTGCGTACTGGCCATGGTCCTGGTGCTGGCTGGCACCGGCATCTGGCGCATGCATGCCGCAGCCCAGGCCACCGACACGCTGGTGGCGTCCAGCCTGCGCGACGAGCGGCTGCTGGCGGACTGGCGCAAGGCGATCGAGCTCAATGCGGTGCGCGCGGTGGCTTCGCTGCGCAGCACCGACGCTGTCCAGCAAAAGGCGCTCGGCGCAGACATGACCGCTTCCAGCGCCAGGGCCGAAGAAATCCAGAACGGTTTTGTCGCCAGCCTGAAAGACCCGGCGATGAAAGCCCTGCTCGACACGCTGATGGCAACCCGTAAAGCCTATACCGACTCGCGCAAGGTGGCCCTGCAGGCGGTGAAGGCCGGCGACCAGGCCGAGGCGCTGCGCCACTTCGAGGCCGACACCCGGCCCAAGCTGGCCGCCTACCTAGGCGCGATCCAGAAAATGACCGAGAGCCAGGCCGCCGCCATCGACGCCGAGGCCGCTGCCATCGCAAGACAGTACGACCAGAGCCGCACCCTGCTGCTCGCAGTCAGTGCGCTGGCCGTGCTCGCCGGCGTGGCCTTCTCCATCGGCATTACCCGCAGCGTGACGACGCCGCTGGCCGAGGCAGTCGCACTGGCGAACCGGGTGGCTGACGGCGACTTGTCGTCACGCGTCGTCTCGACGGCGCGCGACGAGACCGGCGCGCTGATCACTGCGCTGGGCCGGATGAATGACAATCTTGCCGGACTGGTCAGCCAGGTCCGCTCGGGCGCCGACACCATCGCCACCGCCGCGCGCGAGATCGCCACCGGCAACCTCGACCTGTCCTCGCGCACCGAGCAGCAAGCGTCGTCGCTGGAGGAGACCGCGTCCTCGATGGAAGAACTGACCGCCACCGTCAGGCAAAATGCCGACAATGCGCGTCAGGCCGAGCAGCTGGCTGCCGCCGCCTCGGCCGTCGCCACCGAGGGCGGCAGCGTCGTGGCGCAAGTGGTGGAAACCATGGGCGCGATCGATGCGTCCTCGCGCCGGATCGTCGACATCATTTCCGTCATCGACGGCATTGCCTTCCAGACCAATATCCTGGCGCTGAATGCGGCGGTGGAAGCTGCCCGCGCCGGCGAACAGGGCCGCGGCTTCGCGGTGGTGGCGACCGAAGTGCGCAGCCTGGCGCAGAAGAGCGCGGCAGCGGCGCGCGAGATCAAGGAACTGATCGCCGACTCGGTGGACAAGGTCGAGACCGGCGGACGGCTGGTGGCGCAGGCCGGCACGACGATGCAGGACGTGGTCGCCAGCGTGCAGCGGGTGACCGACATCATGGCCGAGATCAGCGCAGCCAGCGGCGAGCAGAGCGCCGGCATCGGCCAGGTCAACCAGGCGATTGCGCAGATGGATCAGGTCACCCAGCAGAATGCCGCGCTGGTCGAGGAAGCCGCCGCCGCCGCGGAATCTCTGCAGGACCAGGCGGGCGGGCTGTCGACGCTGGTCGGCACATTCCGGCTGCGTGAGGCGGCATAAGGCGGCATGACATGGCGCCGGGCCGGCTGACGCCAGCCGGTTTCGTCAGTTCTTCGAAAACGGCTTGCCGGCAAAATCGACGGTGACGAGCGTGCCGTCCATCTTGCCCATGCCCGGCGAATTCACCGGCATGCCGGGCACGGCGACGCCCTTGACCGACGGCGTCGACAGCAGCTTGGCCAGCGCGGTGGCCGGGACATGGCCCTCGACCACCTGGCCGGACGCATCGACCACGCCGGTGTGGCAGGATTCCATTTCCTTCGGCACGCCCAGGCGCTTTTTCACCGCGTCCATATTGTCCGAATCGACTGCTTTTACCTTGTAGCCGGCTTCGCGCAGGTGCTCGACCCAGGCCGTGCAGCATCCGCAGTTCGGATCCTTGTACACGGTGATGGCTTCGCCGGCGGCATGGGCAAGGGACGAGACGGCCGCCAGCAGGGCGGCGAAAGCAAATTTCTTCATACGGTGCTCCTTGAGGTTGTGGCTTTCCAGCGTCCGAGACTACAGCTTCCCACGGCAGGAAGGTCAAGCGCAACGGCCCCCGGTTTGCGCAGATCCGGCGCCAGGGGCTTGACCTTACCACCGCTGGAAGGACCATGCTTCTGCCCTGGCTGCCCGGAACCCATCGCGGCCCAATGTTAAACTTTCACAATGCACCGTTTCGTCAACACATTCCTGCTCTGGCTATTGCTGGCCGCGCTTCCCCTGCAAGGGTTTGCCGCCGCCATGCAGCTGTCGTGCGGGACGACGAAACAGCATGCCGCGCTGTCCCATGACCAGCACGACCATCACCAGGATGCCGGCGCGCTTGTTGCCACGCAAGAAACCGGGACCGACCATGCATCCATGAGCGGCCACGCAACGTCATCGTGCAGCGCCTGTTCGGCCTGCTGCGTCGGCGCCATCGCACTACCGGCCAGCGCCGCCATCGCGCCGGTCTACAGCGCCTCCGTCCCCGCCTTTCCGCTTGCTCCTGCGCTTCCTGCCGATTTCATCCCGGGCGGCCTGGAACGTCCGCCCAAACCCGTTACCGCCTGATCGACCTGCCCGCCACGGGCAGCGCCCGCGTGCGCCTGCACGCCTGTTTCCATCGATTTCGAGGTAATCATGTCATTGTCACTCTGGGCCAGCCTGGCCGCGCTGGCCTTGCCCGCCGCTGCGCTCGCCCAACAAGGCCGGCCGGCGCATCCGGCCGGCGCCGATGCGCCGGTCCCGCTCACTAGCTACGTATCCGCCTTCACAGGCTACAAGTCCTTTGCCGACGAGGCAGCATTGCCGACACAGGTCTGGCGTACCGCCAACCAGGAAGTCGCCAATGCCGGTGTGCCCGGAATGCAGATGGCGCCGCATGGCGCCCACCGGCCGGAAGCGCCCTCGCCGGACCCGCACGCGGGCCACGGCGCGCATCGCCATCCAGAAGGAAAATGACCATGTACATCAACGCAAAAACGAGGCGGCTGCGCCCCGTCTGCGCCGCGCTGGCGGGACTGGTGCTGAGCGGGTGCGCCACATTTTCCCAAGACGGCGGGCTGGATGCCGTCTCCGCGCTGACCACGGAACGCACCGGCCATGCGGTGCAGCGGCAGGCACCCGACGGCAACGACAAGACCACGCGCGCGGCCATTGCCGAATTGCTGGCAAGGCCTCTGACGCCAGAGTCCGCCGTGCGCATCGCGCTGGCCAACAACCCGGGCCTGCAGGCCGCGCTCGCCGAACTGGGCGTGGCCGAGGCCGACCTGGTGCAGGCCGGCCGCTTGCGCAACCCGGGGTTTTCCTACGGTCGCCTGCGGGGTGGCGAAGACATCGAGATCGAGCGCAGCATCGTGTTCGACTTGGTCGGGCTCCTGACCCTGCCGCTGCGCAGCAATATCGAAAGCCGGCGCTTCGAGCAGGCGAAGCTGCACGCCGCGAGCCAGGCGGTGCAACTGGCCATGGACACCCGCAAGGCCTGGTTTACCGCCGTGGCCGCGCGCCAGTCCGAAGAATTCGCGGGCCAGGTCGCCACTGCCGCGGAAGCGGGCGCCGAGCTGGCGCAGCGCTTGCGCCGGGTCGGCAACTGGAGCCGGCTGGACCAGGCGCGGGAACAGGCTTTCCATGCGGACGCCACCGCGCAACTGGCCCGCGCCCGCCACCAGGCCACTGCCGCGCGTGAACAGTTATCCCGCCTCATGGGGATATGGGGCGCCGACGCCGGTTACGCGCTTCCGGAGCGGTTGCCCGACCTGCCGAAAACGCCGGACGCCGCCGCCGGCATCGAGTCGCGCGCGATGGCGCAGCGGCTCGATGTGCAGATGGCCAGGCGCAATGCCGAAGCCACGGCCAGCGCGCTGGGCCTGAGCCGCGCCACCGGCGTCATCAATGTGTTCGATGCCGGCTATGCCAACAAGAGCGAGACCGGCAGCCCGCGCTCGAACGGCTACGAGATTTCCCTGGAGCTGCCGCTGTTCGACTGGGGCGGCGCGCGCATCGCCCGCGCCGAAGCGACCTATATGCAGGCAGTCCACCGCACGGCAGACATCGCGGTCCGGGCGCGCTCGGAAGTGCGCGAGGCCTACTCGGCCTACCGCACCAGCCACGACATCGCCCGCCATTACCGCGACGAGGTGGTTCCGTTGCGCAAGCAGATTTCCGACGAGGTCCTGCTGCGCTACAACGGCATGCTTGCCAGCGTGTTCGAACTGCTGGCCGACGCCCGCGACCAGGTCGGCAGCGTCAATGCCGCCATCGACGCCCAACGGGACTTCTGGATTGCCGAGACCAGCCTGCAGGCCGCCATCCATGGCACAGGCGGCGGCGTTGCCGAATTGCGCAGCGCTGCCGCCGCCCCGACCCCGGCCCGCGCACATTGAAAGGAATGACCATGGTCACACGCAGACATTTTTTCACGGGCGCCGCCGCACTGGCCGGCGCCACGGCAGTCAGCCGCCTGGGCGCCGCCACCCTGCCCGAAGCGGCGAGCATGGACAGCGCGGCCACGCAGGCGCCGTCCTTGCCGTCCACCGGCCGTCCCTACAACCCGGTCGTTACCCTGAACGGCTGGTCGCTGCCATGGCGCATGAAGAACGGCGTCAAGGAATTCCACCTGGTCGCCGAACCGGTGGTGCGGGAGATGGCGCCGGGCATGAAGGCCAACCTGTGGGGTTACAACGGCCAGTCGCCCGGCCCTACCATCGAGGTGGTGGAAGGCGACCGGGTCCGCATCTTCGTCACCAACCGGCTGCCGGAAGAGACCAGCATTCACTGGCACGGCCAGCGCCTGCCCAACGGCATGGACGGCGTGGCGGGCCTGACCCAGCCCGGCATCCCGCCCGGCAAGACCTTCGTCTACGAGTTCGAGGCCAGGCGGCCCGGCACCTTCATGTATCACCCGCATGCCGACGAGATGGTGCAGATGGCCATGGGCATGATGGGCTTCTGGGTCACGCACCCGAGGAATGCCGGCTTCATGAAGGTCGACCGCGACTTCGTTTTCTTGCTGGGCAATTACGACATCGCGCCGGGCAGCTATACACCCAAGACCAGCACCATGCTGGACTTCAACCTGTGGACCATCAACACCCGCGTCTTCCCCGGCGTCGATTCGATGAATGTGCGCCAGGGCGACCGGGTGCGCATCCGCATCGGCAACCTGAGCATGACCAATCACCCGTTCCACCTGCACGGCCACGAGTTCGTCACCACGGGCACCGACGGCGGCTGGCTCAGGCCGGAGGCGCGCTTTCCGGAAGTGACGGTGGATGTCGGCGTCGGCCAGATGCGGGCGATCGAGTTCGACGCCACCGACCCCGGCGACTGGCCCTTCCATTGCCACAAGTCGCATCACACGATGAACGCAATGGGCCATGACGTGCCGACCATGATAGGCGTGGAGCAGAGGGACATCGCCAAAAAGATCAATCGGCTGGTCCCGGACTACATGGCCATGGGCGAGCGTGGCGGTTCCATGGGCAGCATGGAAATGCCCTTGCCCGACAACACGCTGCCGATGATGACCGGCGCCGGCCCGTTCGGCAACATCGAGATGGGCGGCATGTTTACCACCGTGAAGATCCGCCGCGACCAGAAGCCGGGCGACTATCGCGACCCGGGCTGGTACCGGCATCCGCAGGGCACGGTGGCCTACGAGTGGACCGGCGACATGCCGGCGGCGGCGCAGGCGCCCGATTCTGGCAGGCCGGTGCCGGGGGTGGAGCTGAACGTGCGCAAGCCAAGCGGCCACAATCATTGATCGAAGAGGAAAGGAATCACCATGAAGGCAATGCGTAATACCTTGTTTGCTGCGGCACTGATGCTGGCATTTGCGCCGGCCGTGCATGCACAACCGGCCGCGGCCGACGAGATGTCGGCCGGCGAAGTCAGGAAAGTCGACAAGGCCGCCGGCAAGATGACGATCCGGCACGGACCGCTGAAGAACCTCGGCATGGATGCGATGACGATGGTGTTCCGCGTGCAGGATCCGGCGATGCTCGACCAGGTCAAGGCAGGCGACCGCATCGGCTTTGTTGCAGGGCAGGCTGGAGGCCAGTTGACTGTCATCCAGCTTAAAAAGCAGGAATGACACGCTGAACCGAAGCGCCATGCGCGCGTCAGACCCGCATGGCGCTTGACCTTCCCGCCACCGGAAGGTCTAGAGTGAAAATTCGATCATTCAAGGAAAACCCATCATGTACGAACTCCAAGTGGAAGGCATGACCTGCGGCGGATGCGTGCGCAGTGTGACGAAATCGGTGCAATCGGTCGACGGCAATGCAACAGTCGAAGTAGACCTGGCGTCGAAGAAGGTCAGGGTCGACACGCAGGCCGGGCTGGATGCGGTGAAGGCTGCGATCAGCGAGGCGGGTTATGAGGTGACGGCGGGCGCGGCGGTTTGATGGCCGGCCGAGCGCACCAACGCATGTTTGCAAATGAACATGCCACGGCGTATCTGGACAGCAATGCACACGAAACTGGCGCACGATTGCTCCGCACGGCGCGTGTGATAAATTCATACGATTGACGCTTATTCTGGAGCCTTTATCATGGAAACTGTGCGCAAGACCATTACTTTGACCAATAAGCAGGCTGCCTGGATCAAATCGCAAATCGACGCCGGGCACTATACCGATGACAGCGAATACATCCGCGACCTTATCCGACGCGAGCAGGAACGAAACGGCGAAATCGAGGCAATCCGCACTGCCTTGATTGAAGGCGAGGCCAGTGGAGAGCCAGAATCGTTTGACGCCACCGAATTCAAGCGGCGAATGCTCGCTACGCATGGCTGAGTACCGCCTTGCGTCAGCCGCCAGGCACGACCTTGAAACAATCTGGCTTTACACCTTTCGGCAGTGGGGCGTCGATCAGGCCGATCGTTATATCGATGTCCTGACCGCGAGTTTTTCCGAATTGGCGCAGCTACCCGAAGCAGCGCCGTCATGTAGCCATATTCGGCCAGGCTATCGTCGCCGGAGCGTTGAACGGCACATGATTTATTTTCGCATTACAGAGTACGGCATTGCTATTATGCGCATCCTTCACGAGCGCATGCACGCGCCACGTTACCTGTAGTTAAACGCCGGCTGGCCCAACATCAGCTCCCACTCAATGCCGCAACCCCGCCGCCAAATCTTCAATGATCGGGCAGTCCGGCCTGTTGTCGCCATGGCAGCAGTCGGCCAGCTGCTGCAACTGGTCGCGGATCGATTGCAGCTTTTCGATGTCGCGGTCCAGCTCCGCGATGTACTGGCCCGCCAGCTGCTTCACGTCGCCGCTCTTGCGGCCGCGGTCTTCCCACAGGCTCAGCAGCGTCTTGATGCGCTCGATCGAAAAGCCGAGGTCGCGTGAACGCTTGATGAAGCGCAGCGTGCGGATGTCCTTGTCGCTGTATTGCCGGTAGCCGGCATCGGTGCGGCTTGCCGCCGATATCAGGCCGATGCTCTCGTAATAGCGAATCATCTTCGCGTTGACCCCCGCCGCTTCGGCTGCCTGTCCTATGTTCATGGCTTGCTCCGTTGACCCTGTTTGTCCGTATGCCCGTGCGGCTTCCAGCGTTTCAGCAGCAGCGCATTGCTGACCACGCTGACCGAGCTTAATGCCATGGCCGCGCCGGCGATCACCGGGTTGAGCAGGCCGAACGCCGCCAGCGGAATGCCGACCAGGTTGTAGATGAATGCCCAGAACAGGTTCTGGCGTATCTTGCCGTAGGTGCGCCGGGAAATGTCAATCGCGTCCGCCACCAGTCCGGGGTCGCCGCGCATCAGCGTGATGCCGGCGGTATGCATGGCGACGTCGGTGCCGGTCGACATCGCGATGCCGACATCGGCCGACGCCAGCGCCGGCGCGTCGTTGATGCCGTCGCCGACCATCGCCACTTTCCTGCCCCCGTCCCTGAGTGCAGCGACGACGTTGGCCTTGTCGGCCGGCAGCACCTCCGCCCGGAAGTCGTCGATGCCCACCGCTTCCGCCACCGCCCTGGCGCTGCCCCGGTTGTCGCCGGTCAGCATGACCGACTCGATGCCGGCATCCCGCAGGCGCTGCACCGCAGCCTTCGCAGACGGCTTGAGCGTATCGCCGAAGGCCAGCAGCCCGGCGAGCATGGCGTTGCCCGCGGCCCCGACCGCCAGCCAGGACACCGTGCGCCCGGCATTCTCATGCTGCTGCGCCAGTTCTTCCAGCGGCCCGGTCGCCAGGCCAATTTCCTGCATCAGGCGACGGTTGCCGAGATAGACCGTGGCGCCGTCGACGTCGGCCTGCACGCCGCGGCCGGGCAAGGCCTGGGCACGGGAAGCGGGCTGCAGCGCGACGCCCTGCCTTTGCGCTTCGGCTTCCACGGCCTTCGCCAGCGGATGGTCGCTGTATTGCTGGACCGCGCGCGCCAGCGCCAGCACGGCGTGGCCGGCGCCGGCCACGGTTTCCACCGCAACGACGGCGGGCTTGCCCTCGGTCAGCGTGCCGGTCTTGTCGAAGGCCACGACCTTGACCGCGTGCGCGGTTTCCAGCGCTTCCGCGTCCTTGATCAGGATGCCGTACTTCGCCGCGACGCCGGTGCCGGCCATGATGGAGGTTGGTGTCGCCAGCCCCAGCGCGCACGGACAGGCGATGACCTGCACCGCGACCGCGTTGAGCAGCGCCTGCTGCCAGTCGCCGCTCAGGAGGCCCCAGGCCAGCAGCGTCACCGCGGACACCAGCAGCACCACCGGCACGAACACGGCGCTGACCTTGTCGACCAGCCGCTGGATGGGCGCCTTGACCGCCTGCGCGTCTTCCACCAGGCGGATGATCTGCGAGAGCATGGTTTCGCCGCCGACCGCGGTTGCCCTGAGCAGCAGCATGCCCTCCGCATTGACCGCGCCGCCGGTGACCTTGTCGCCGGCATTCCTGGCCACCGGCAGGCTCTCGCCGGTGATCAGCGACTCGTCCAGGTGGCTGCTGCCCTCGACCACCATGCCGTCCACCGGCACGCGGCTGCCGGGCCGCACCACGACGATGTCGCCGACTTGCACCTGGCCCACCGGGACCACGCGTTCACTGCCATCGCGCCGGACGACGGCGTCGGTCGAGCGCAGCGCTTCCAGCGCATGCAGCGCGGCGACGGTCTGGTGCTTGGCCCGCGCTTCCAGCCATTTGCCCAGCAACACCAGCGTGATGACCACTGCCGACGACTCGAAGTAAAGATGGCCCATGCCCTGGTGCCCGTGATCGCCGAAGAGCAGGTAGACCGACAACGCATACGCCGCGCTGGTGCCCAGCGCCACCAGCAGGTCCATGTTGCCGGTGCGGGCCAGCAGCGCCTTCCAGCCGGCCTTGTAGAAGCGCGCGCCCAGCCAGAACTGGACCGGCGTCGCCAGCGCCATCTGCAGCCAGCCGGGCAAGGCCCAGTCGTAGCCGAAAGGCATGAACAGCATGGGCGCGAGCAGCGGCAGGCTCAGCAGCACGGAAACCGCGACCGGCCACCAGGTCGGCAGAGCACCGGACTCTGGCAAGCGGGCGGCATCGCTGGCGGCGGCCTCGTAGCCGGCCTTCTCCACCGCTGCGACCAGCGCCTCGACCGGGACGCCGACTGCGGTAACCTGCGCCTTCTCGGTCGCCAGGTTGACCGAGGCGCCGGTCACGCCCGGCACCTTCTTCAACGCCTTTTCCACCCGGGCCACGCAGGAAGCGCAGGTCATGCCCGAGATCGACAGCGAGACGCTGTCGGCCGGCACGTCATAGCCGGCCTTCTCGACCGCGGCCGACAAGGCGCCGAACGGCATGTCGCGCTGCGCCCGCACCGTGGCCTTTTCAGTGGCCAGGTTAATCGATGCGCTTTCCACGCCGGGCACTGCCGCCAGGGCTTTTTCAACCCGCGCCACGCAGGACGCGCAGGTCATGCCGTCGACCCTGAAGCTCAGGTCGACCAGGTTGGAAGCGGGTTCAACAGTCGTGCTCATGGCGCTCTCTCCTATTCAGATACCAAGGATAGACCTTCCAACGATGGCAAGGTCAAGCGCGATCGACATGTTGCACGGACGGTTGGCGCCGTCCATGCCGCCTGCGTCAGGCGGCGCCGGCGCCCGCCAGCGCGCGGGCCAGCAGGCCGGGCCTGGCCGGCCGCGGCGAACAGGCGTCGATATGCGACGCCCATTGCTCGGCAAGCTGGGTGCAGGTGCCCTGCAGCACCGGCGACAACTGCGGCAGCGCCGCCAGCGCCTTCAGGTGGCGTTCGATCACGCAAGCCAGTTTCAGGCAGGCGCCGTCCGTGCCGGGACGGGTGCCGTAGTGGGACATCAGGTGCAACGCGGCCGAGACCAGCAGGTCGGGCTGCGACGAGGGTGGCGTGGACTCGAGGAAATCGGATGGGGAAAAGGCAGAAGTCATCATGGTTCCTTGTGGCTTGGACATGCTGGCTGGCTGCCGCGGTGGCGGTGGCTGGCTGTTGACGGGAAGGATGGCGACGGTACGGGTGCGATGTATAAACCGCTAGGCCGTCGCCTTAATGAGAATTATTCTCATTTGTATTATTTGGCATCTCCGGTGCAAATGCAAGTAAAAGACCCTCGACCGAACAGCCGCTTGACCGTTTTTGTCCTTGACTGCTCCTCCCAATTTCCTACAAAAAAGAGCCTGTTGTCTTATAGCAGCGAGCTTGTTGCACAAATATCATCGAATTTTAGATACCACCGATTAAAACGCCCTCGGTACGGTTGGTTACGCCCGGCGGCGCGGTGGAAAATTCGAGATAAGGATGTTTATGACAGAGCCCTTGCGCAAACCTGAAATGGCGCCGGTATTCGATGCGCTGCAAGGCCACTACGCACTGCTCTCCCCGGATAGCGGATTTACCGTTGTCGCGATCAGCGACAGCCTTCTGGAAATGATGCGTGGCAGCAGGGAAGCGGTGCTGGGCCAGCCCATCCTCTCGCTTCTTGCCGCTGGGCATGAAGCGCGTGACATGCGCACTTCGCTGGAAAAGGTGCTGAACCGCCATGAGGCCGACTCCCTGCCGGCAATGCGCGTTGACCTGCCGGGTCCCGGCGCCCGCGACGGCGCGCATCACTGGACCTTTTGCAACACGCCCGTATTCGACCAGTCAGGCCGGCTGGGCGGCATCCTGTTGCATGCGGAAAACGTCAGCCGGCTGCTGCATGCGGAACAGGGCCGCGAGGCGGACGAGGCGCTGCACCGGCAAATCCTCAACAGCGCGCGCGACTTCGCCATCATCGGCACCAGCCTGGAGGGGCGCGTCACGTTCTGGAACGAAGGCGCAAGCCGGGTGCTGGGCTGGAGTGAAGCGGAGATGCTGGGCCAGGAGTCGGCCTGCATTTTTACGCCGGAAGACCTGGCGGCGGCCCAGCCGGCGCTGGACCGGCGGGTGGCGCTGCAACATGGCTATGCCAGCGACGAGCGCTGGCATGTCCGGCGCGACGGCCGGCGCATCTGGGCCAGCGGCCAGCTGACGCCGCTCAAGAATGCCGCCGGCGAAGCCATCGGCTTCGTGCGCATGCTGCGCGACCAGACCGAGCAGCACCTGACGGCGCAGGCGCTGAGGGAGAGCCGGCACCGCCTCGACAGCGCGCTCGACACCGGGCTGGTCGGCTTTTTCGAATGGGACGTGGTCGACGGCCAGGTGGTCGGCGACGAGCGCTTCGCCGCCATGTTCGGCATGGCGCCGGCCCAGGCCAGGCAGGGGCTGATGCTGCCGGACCTGATCGCCCGCGTCCATCCGGACGACCGGCAGGCGCTGCGCCGCTGCCTCGACACCGCGCTGGCAACCCATGCGGACACGTCCCGCGAGTTCCGCGTCGTCGCCGGTGACGGCAGCATCGGATGGGTGCTGGTGCGCGCCCGCTGTTATCTGCAGCAACATGACAAGCCCCTGCGCTATACCGGCGCGGCGATCGACGTCAGCGCCAGCAAGCTGGCCGAGGCGCAGGTGCGCAAGCTTAATGCGAGGCTGGCTGCGCTGGTGCAGGAACGAACCTCGGCGCTCCATGTGCGCGAAGCGCAGATGCGCGCCATTTTCGAGAGCAGCCACCAGTTCCAGTGCCTGCTGAGCGCCGACGGCATCGTGCTGGACGCCAACCCGGTGTCGCTGGCCGCGATCGGCGCGCAGCTGCAGGAGGTGGCCGGCCAGGCCTTTCACGACACGCCGTGGCTGGCCCGTTCCGGCCCGGCCCGCGACGTGGTGCGGGCCGGCATTGCCGCGGCGGCGGCCGGACAGGCCGTGCGCCACGAACTGGCGCTGGACCTGCCGGACGGCAAGCGCCATTACGACTTCGCGATACGGCCGGTGCATGGCAAGGGCGACACGGTCATCGGCATCATCGCCGAGGCGACCGACACCACCGGGCGCCGGCGCGCCGAGGAACAGCTGCGCCAGAGCCAGAAAATGGAAGCCATCGGCCAGCTGACCGGCGGCATTGCGCATGACTTCAACAACCTGCTGGCCGGCATCATCGGCAGCCTCGACCTGATGCGGCACAAGTTCAACGCCGGCCAGACGCAGGACCATGCGCGCTATATCGACATGGCCACGTCCTCGGCGCAGCGGGCGGCCACGCTGACGCAACGGCTGCTGGCCTTCTCGCGGCGGCAGACCCTGGACCTGAAACCGGTCGACGTCAACGAGCTGGTGGCCGGCATGGCCGACCTGCTGCATCGCACGCTACACCGCAGCATCGAACTGACGTTTCGCCTGGCGCCCGACCTGGCGCCTGCCTGGACCGACGCCAACCAGCTGGAAAACGCGCTGCTCAACCTGGCCATCAACGCGCGCGACGCCATGAACGACGGCGGCAAGCTGACCATCAGCACGTCCAACGTGACGCTGGACCGCGCCTATGCCAGCAGCCGGCCCGAACTGGAAGCAGGCGCCTACCTGTTGCTGTCGGTCTCCGACACCGGCAGCGGCATGACGCCGGACGTGATTGCAAAGGCCTTCGACCCGTTCTTCACGACCAAGCCCATGGGCCAGGGCACCGGGCTCGGGCTGTCGATGATCTACGGCTACGTGAAGCAGTCGAGCGGCCATGTGACCATCCATTCCCAGCCGGGCCAGGGCAGCACGATCACGCTTTACCTGCCGCGCCACCGCAGCGGCGTGCCGGCCCTGCACGAAGCGCCGCTGCAGCCGGTGCTGCCGACCGGCAGCGGGCAACGGATACTGGTGGTGGAGGACGAAGCCGCCATGCGCGCCATCCTGATCGAGACCCTGAACGGCCTGGGCTACCGGACCGTCCAGGCTGCCGACGCCGCAGCGGCGCTGGCCGCCATCGAGGGCGGCGAAGCGCCGGACCTGCTGGTCACCGATGTCGGCCTTCCGGGCCTGAACGGCCGCCAGCTTGCCGAACAGGTGCGCCTGCGCCGGCCCGGGACGCGGGTGCTGTTCATCACCGGCTATGCCGGGCCGCTGGCGCGGGCCGACTTCGTCGACGACGGCATGGACATGATAGGCAAGCCGTTCGCGCTGGATGCATTCGCGGTGAAGGTGAGGGACATGCTGGCGGAGTGATTGCAGCATTGACCCCGGACTGCGACTCTCATCAATAAAGCCGACATGCCAGGCCTGTCCCACACCGCGCCTGCTTCTATAATCACCCACGCCCGGCCAGCCAGGCCGGAACCATAACAAGACATCAAGGAGACTCTCGCATGACAGGAATACGGAAGCTTACCGGCATGGCCCTCGCCATGAGCCTGGCGTCAGCCGCGCTGGCGCAACAGGCTGCCACGCCCCCCGCTGCGCCTGCTACGCCCGCTGCATCGGCGGCGCCCGCTGCAGCCGCTGCGCCCGCTGCAGCGCCAGCATGGAAACAGGGGATGGCCGAAGGCCAGGCAAGCTCGCCGCTGCATCCGTTCGCCCCGCACCTGACAGGCCGGCCCGCCAGCGAACTGCCCATCGACAAGCTGAAGGTGCCGGCCGGGTTCAAGGTCGAGGTCTGGGCCGAGGGCGTGCCCGAGGCGCGCTCGATGACCCTGGGCGACAAGGGCACGGTGTTCGTCAGCAACCGTAACCTGAGCAACGTCTACGCCATCGTCGACAAGGACGGCAAGCGCGAGGTCAAGACCGTGCTCAAGGGCCTGAACAGCCCGAACGGCGTGGTGTTCGACAAGGGCACGCTGTACGTGGCCGAGCGCCACCGCATCACCCGCTACGACGGCATCGAGGGCAAGCTCGACAGCCCGCCGGAAGCGGTGGTCGTCATCGACAACCTCGACCCGAACAAACAGCCCGGCCACTTCTGGAAGTACATGGCGATGGGCCCGGACGGCAAGCTCTACTTCAATATCGGCTCGCCGCAGAACATCACGATGCCGACCTATATGGAAGCCACCATCATGCGGGTCGATCCGAAGACGGGCATGATCGAGAACGTGGCGCACGGCGTGCGCAACAGCGTCGGCATGGCTTTCCATCCGAAGACCAGGCAGCTCTGGTTCACCGAGCATGCGCGCGACTGGATCAGCGACGACATGCCGGCCGACGAGCTCAACGTGGTGACGAAACAGGGCGAGCATTTCGGCTTCCCGTTCTGCTTCCAGGGCGATTTCCTTGATCCGCAATACGGCAAGAACCGCTCCTGCGCCGAATTCACGCCACCCAAGCTGAACCTCGGCGCGCACGTGGCGCCACTGGGCATGCGCTTCTACACCGGCAAGATGTTCCCGGCCGCGTACACCAACAGCATCCTGATCGCGCAGCATGGCTCGTGGAACCGCACGGTCAAGCAGGGCTACAACGTGGTTCGCGTCACCACGGATGCCAAGGGAAAGGCGAAGTCGGAACCCTTCCTCGAAGGCTTCCTGACCGACGACAAGGCCGACCCGCCGATGTGGGGCCGCCCGGTCGACGTGCTGCAGATGCGCGACGGCGCAGTGCTGGTGTCGGACGACTACAACGGCATCATCTACCGCGTGAGCTACAAGAAATGAGGCACGTTGCAAGCCGGGCCGGCGCGGCGGCCTATGCTGCCGCGCTGCTGATGCTGGCGGCTCACGCAGCGCCGGCGGCAGCCGGCGCGGAGGAAGGCCGGGCCAAGGCGGCGACCTGCGTCGCCTGCCATGGCGAGAACGGCAACTCGGCCAGCCCGGCGTTTCCTTCGCTGTCGGGCCAGCCCAAGCAGTTCATCGTCTCGGCGCTGTTCCAGTTCCGGGAAGGCAAGCGCCAGAACGACATCATGTCGCCGCTGGCCGCCAAGCTCAGCAACGCCGACATGAACGACCTGGCCGCCTACTTTTCGGCGCAGCCGGCCGTGGCGCCGCAGCACAAGACCGCGCCGGCCAACGTGGAAAAGGGCCGGCAGCTATCGATGCAGAACAATTGCGTTGCCTGCCACGCGGCCAACCTGATGGGCCAGCAGCACATACCTAGGCTGGCCGGCCAGCAGAAGGACTACCTGCGCGCGCAGCTTGCCAGCTTCAAGGCGTCGACGCGGGGCGAGATGGACGGCGTGATGACGTCGGCCGCGCAGGCGCTGTCGGCGGATGACATCGATGTGCTGGCGGATTACATGGCGGGCTTGCCGGTGGCAGGCGGGGCGCGCTGAACGGGGCTAGCCGCAACGTTCATCTGCTGGGGCAGTTTCGTGCTGACTTTCCCGAGCCGGCCTGTAAGCGATATTGCTTGCGCCGCGCAGCGACAGTTGTCGTTGCCGTTGCCCGCGCAGCGACAGTTGCCGTTGCATTTGCCTTTGACGCTGCCTTTGACGTGGATCCCCGTTAGACGGCGACGCGTCGCCAG
>CAUQYP010000064.1:0-19888 GCA_963522035.1 uncultured Noviherbaspirillum sp.
AGCCGCGTCAAAAGCAACGGCAACGGCAACGGCAACGGCAACTGTCGCTGCGCGGGCAACGGCAACTGACGCTGCGCGGAAGTGGCCCATCTGGCGCAAGCCAGCATGAAAATGCTCCAGCCGGGCGTCTGGCGGCCATCCGGCAGCGGGCAATGTCAGCCCGCCAGCGCCCGATAGGCCGCGAACCCGGCAATGCAGCAGGCAATCGACCCCATCAGGTGCAGCCCGATATGCGCCAGCGCCCAGCCGTATTGTCCCCGCTGCAGCAGGATCATGGACTCCGCCGAAAACGTCGAGAACGTGGTCAGCCCGCCGAGGAAGCCGGTGACGACAAACAGCCGCCACTCCGCCGGCAAGCCCGGAAAGCGCTCGAAGAACGCGACTGCGACGCCGACCATGAAGCCCCCCGCCAGGTTGGCGGCAAGCGTCCCGTAAGGCAGCACCGCATGCGCCGAATTAAGCGCGATGCCCAGTAGCCAGCGCAGCCAGGCGCCGAACGCCGCGCCGCAACCGACCGCCAGCCAGCTCATTCGGACCGGTCCTGCCGCCAGCGCTTCAACGCTGCTTCGTCGCTGCTGCGGGCATCGACCCAGCGTGCGCCGTCCGGCGTCTGTTCCTTCTTCCAGAACGGCGCTTCGCTTTTCAGGTAGTCCATGATGAATTCGCAACCGGCGAAGGCCTCGCCGCGATGCGCGGAAAGCGTGACGACCAGCACGATCTGCTCCTGCGGCCGCATCGGCCCGACACGATGCACCACCAGCGCGTCGGCCAGGTGGAAACGCACACAGGCACGGTCGACAATATCTTCCAGCGCCTTTTCGGTCATGCCGGGGTAGTGCTCAAGTTCCAGTTCGGCCACGCTGGCGCCTTCGTTCATGTCGCGCACCGTGCCGACGAACGTGGCGACCGCGCCGACCTCGGGCCGGCCGGCGCGGAGCCGTCCTACCTCATCGGACAGGTCGAAATCGGCGGTTTGCACGCGTACCGGCATGGCGTTCTCCCTGTTGTTGGCTCAGCCGCCGGTGACCGGCGGGAAAAAGGCGACTTCGCAGCCGTCGGCCAACGGCGTCGTTTCGTCCGCCATCAGCTGGTTGCAGGCCATGCGCAGCGAGCGGCCCGGCGCCAGCGCCGCCGCCCAGGCGTCGCCGCGTTCGCGCAGGAATGCGCGCAGTTCGCCAATCGTCGCCACGCCTGGCGGCAGCGCCAGGGTTTCATGCGACGTGCCGAGCGCTTCGCGAATGCTGGCGAAAAAACGGAGCTGTATGTTCATGACGGATAGAGCAGCTGGTTGAACGGGATGAAGCGCACCAGGTCGCCGGGCGCGATGGTTTGGCCCGGCGGATTATCGATCAGGCCGTCGCCCCAGACCGTGGACGTCAGCACGCCGGAACCCTGGTTGGGAAACAGGTCCAGCCCGCCGCCGGCATTCATGCGGGCGCGCAGGAACTCGTTGCGCCGGTCCGCCTTCGGCCAGGCGAAATCGGCGCGCAGCATAAAGCCGGCCGGTGGCGCATCGGCCATGCCGGCCAGGCGCCGGATGAACGGCCGCACGAACAGCAGGAAGGTGACGAAGCTCGACACCGGGTTGCCGGGCAGGCCGAGGAAGAAGGCGCTGTCGCCGATGTCGCGGCCGCCTGCCCTGCCGCCTGCCCTGCCGACTTCGCCGAACGCCAGCGGCTTGCCCGGCTTGACCGCGATCTGCCACATGTTCAACCGGCCCTCGGCTTCCACCGCCGGCTTGATGTGGTCTTCCTCGCCGACCGAGACGCCGCCCGAGGTGAGGATCAGGTCATGCCCGGCCGCCGCCGCGCGCAGCGTGTCGCGCGTGGCCTGCAGGCTGTCGGGCACGATGCCGTAGTCGGTGATATCGCAGCCGAGGTTTTGCAGCAGGCCGCGCAGCAGGTAGCGGTTGGAGTTGTAGATCGCGCCGGGGGCCAGCGGTTCGCCCGGCATCGCCAGTTCGTCGCCGGTGAAGAACACCGCGACCCGCGGCCGCCGCAGCACTGGCAGCGTCGCGAGGCCGACCGATGCCGCCAGGCCGAGCTCCTGCGCCCGCAGCAGGCTGCCGGCCGGCAGGATCACGCTGCCGGCGCGGATGTCTTCGCCGGCGCGGCGTATCCATGCGCCGGACTCGGGCGCATGGTTGACCTGCACCAGTTCGCCGTCGGCGGTTTTCTCGGCGACGCACATTTCCTGCATTACCACCGCGTCGGCGCCGGGCGGAATCAGCGCGCCGGTGAAGATGCGGGCCGCGGTGCCCGGCTGCAGCGGCTGGCCGACATGGCCGGCGGGTATGCGCTGCGACACCGGCAAGCGCGCCGCGCCGCCGGCGCAGTCGGCGGCACGCACCGCGTAGCCGTCCATCTGCGTGTTGTCCATCGACGGCACATCGAGCTGCGAGCGCTGGTCGGCCGCCAGCACGCGGCCGTTGGCGTCGAGCGTGGACACGGTCTCGGTTGCGCTCACCGGGCGCGCGGCGCCCAGCAGGAAGTCCAGCGCTTCGCGCACGGTCAGCATGGGCCTGGCATTCATCGTTTCCGCCTTACAGTCCGGTATGGACCTTGATGTACTGCTTGACCTGGGCGGCGTCGGCCGGCATCACCACGAAGCGCTGCGGCAGCGACTCGATGTTCTCGAAGCCGGCGGGACGCTCGGCGTCGTGCCCGAGCGCCTCCTGGATGGTTTCATTGAACTTGGCCGGCAGCGCGGTTTCCAGCACGATCATCGTCTCGCCCGGCTTCACATATTCCCGCGCCACCTTGACGCCGTCGGCGGTATGGGTGTCGATGGTCACGCCATACCGCGCATGGACGTCGCGTATCGTCGCCAGCCGGTCCTGGTGCAGCGACTTGCCGGACACGAAGCCGTATTGCGCGACCCTGGCAAACTCGTCGCCGTCGCTGCCGGGGCCGCCGGACAGGTCGAAGCCGCCGTGCGTGTCCACCTTGCGAAACAGTGCGGCCAGCCGTTCGGCATCGCGCCCCAGCAGGTCGAACACGAAGCGCTCGAAGTTGGACGCCTTGCTGATGTCCATGCTCGGGCTGGTGGTGTGGTAAGTCTCGGAGGACTTGCGCACGCGGTAGATGCCGGTGCGGAAAAACTCGTCCAGCACGTCGTTTTCATTGGTCGCCACGACCAGCTGGTCTATCGGAAGGCCCATCATGCGGGCGATGTGGCCGGCGCAGACGTTGCCGAAATTCCCCGAAGGCACGGCGAACGATACTTTCTGCTCGTTCGACGTGGTGGCCAGCAAATAGCCGCGGAAGTAGTAGACGACCTGGGCCACGACGCGCGCCCAGTTGATGGAATTGACGGTGCCGATCTTTTGCGTGGCCTTGTACGACAGGTCGTTGGACACCGCCTTCACGATGTCCTGGCAGTCGTCGAACACGCCTTCGACCGCGATGTTGAAGATGTTGTCATCCTGCAGGCTGAACATCTGCGCGGTCTGGAAGCTGCTCATCTTGCGGTGCGGCGACAGCATGAAGACGCGTATGCCCTTCTTGCCGCGCATTGCGTATTCCGCCGCGCTGCCGGTGTCGCCGGAGGTTGCGCCGAGAATGTTGAGTTCGGCATTCTCGCGCGCCAGCGTGTATTCGAACAGGTTGCCCAGCAGCTGCATCGCCATGTCCTTGAAGGCCAGCGTCGGCCCATTGGACAGCGCCTGCAGGACCAGCTTGCCGCCGTCCTTTTCCTCCAGCGTGCACAAGGGCGTGATCTGTTCCGCCTGCTCGCCGCCGCGCACATTGCAGTACACCTCGGGCGTGTAGGTCTTGCGGACCAGCATGCGCAGGTCCTCGGCCGGAATGTCTGTCGCAAAGCGCGACAAAATCTCGAACGCGAGGTCGGCATACGACAGCGTGCGCCAGGCGTCGAGTTCGGCGCCGCTGACTTGCGGGTAATGGTCCGGCAGGTAGAGCCCGCCGTCCGGCGCCAGGCCGGCGAGCAGGATTTCGGAAAATTGCTGCGCGGCGGTGTGGCCGCGGGTGGAAATGTAATGCATCGGGTATCCAGGTAGCGGGTGGCGTGGAGCGCGGGGCTGATGGCAGATGAGGATTATAAGGCGTTGCCCGCCGTGGCCGGCAACGCCGGCATCAGGCCAGCTGTTCCAGCCGGATCCGGGTGACCGTGCCCTGCACGGTCGGCAGCGCCTCGATGCGTGCAATCGCCGCATCGACATGTTTTTCCTGGGTCTGGTGCGTCAGCAGGATGATGTCGGTGTGGTCCTTGCCCTCGTCCGGCTCCTTCTGCAGCATCGCGTCGATGGAGATGGTGGCGTCGGCCAGCACGCGGGTAATGTCGGCCAGCACGCCCAGCTGGTCGGCGACGCAGACGCGCAGGTAATAGCTGGTGGTGACCTCGGACATCGGCAGCACCGGGATGTTGGACATCGCGTCCGGCTGGAACGCCAGGTGCGGCACGCGGTGTTCCGGGTCGGCGGTAGCCAGGCGGGTAATGTCGACCAGGTCGGCAATGACGGCCGACGCGGTCGGCTCGGCGCCCGCGCCCTTGCCGTAGTACAGCGTCGCGCCCACTGCGTCGCCCTGCACCAGCACCGCGTTCATCGCACCTTCGACGTTGGCGATCAAGCGCTTCGCCGGAATCAGCGTCGGGTGCACGCGCAGCTCGATGCCGGCGCCGGTGCGGCGGGCAATGCCCAGCAGCTTGATCCGGTAGCCCAGCTGCTCGGCATAGCGGATGTCGGTGGCGCTGAGCTTGGTGATGCCCTCGACATGCGCCTTGTCGAACTGCACCGGGATGCCGAAGGCGATGGCCGACATCAGTGTCGCCTTGTGCGCGGCGTCCACGCCTTCGATATCGAAGGTCGGGTCGGCCTCGGCATAACCCAGGCGTTGCGCTTCCTTCAGCACCGTGTCGAAGTCCAGGCCCTTGTCGCGCATTTCGGAGAGGATGAAGTTGGTGGTGCCGTTGATGATGCCGGCCACCCAGTCGATGCGGTTGGCCGACAGGCCCTCGCGCAGCGCCTTGATGATGGGGATGCCGCCGGCCACCGCCGCCTCGAACGCCACCATCACGCCACGGTCTTGCGCAGCGCGGAAGATCTCGGTGCCGTGCAGCGCCAGCAGCGCCTTGTTGGCGGTGACGACATGCTTGCCGTTGGCGATTGCCTGCAGCACGAGGGACTTTGCGATGCCATAGCCGCCGATCAGCTCGACCACGATGTCGATGTCCGGGTGGTTCACCACCAGGCTGGCGTCATTCACCACTTCGCACTGGCCGCCGGTCAGTTCGGTCGCGCGGGCGGTGTCGAGGTCGGCCACCATCACGATCTCGATGCCACGGCCGGCGCGGCGGCGTATCTCTTCCTGGTTGCGCTTCAGTACGTTGAATGTGCCGGCGCCTACGGTGCCGATGCCTAGCAGGCCTACTTTGATGGGTTTCATGGTATTTCCGAATGGGTGGTGACGATGGTTCTGGCGTGCTTGTCGTGGCGGGCCTTGCTGCGGCCCGCCCGTGGAACGCGGCTCAGGCCGCGCTGTGGCGGCGCCGGTAACCGTCGAGGAAGTGCGCAATGCGGCCGACGGCCTCGGTCAGGTCGTCGGTATTGGGCAGGAAGACGACCCGGAAGTGGTCGGTCGCCGGGCAGTTGAAGCCAGTGCCCTGGACGATCAGCACCCGCTCCTCGGCCAGCAGGTCGTAGGCGAACTGCTGGTCGTCGTGGATCGGGTACATCTTCGGGTCCAGCCGCGGGAACATGTAGAGCGCCGACTTCGGCTTGACGCAGGAAACGCCGGGAATCTCGGTCAGCAGCTTGTGCGCCAGGTCGCGCTGGCGCAGCAGCCGGCCGCCGGGGCCGACCAGGTCGTCGATGCTCTGGTAGCCGCCGAGCGCGGTCTGGATCGCGAACTGGCCGGGCGCGTTGGCGCAAAGGCGCATCGAGGCCAGCATGTTGAGGCCCTCGATGTAATCCTTCGCATGCCGCTTCTCGCCCGACACCACCATCCAGCCGGCGCGGTAGCCGCAGGAACGGTAATTCTTCGACAGGCCGTTGAGCGTGATGAACAGCACGTCGTCGGCCAGCGAGGCCATCGAGGTATGCGTATTGCCGTCGTACAGCACCTTGTCGTAGATCTCGTCGGCGAACACCACCAGCTGGTGCTGGCGCGCCAGCTCGACGATCTCCTTCAGCAGCGCGTCGCTGTACAGCGCGCCGGTCGGGTTGTTCGGGTTGATGACGACGATGGCCCGGGTATTGGACGTGATCTTCTTTTTGATGTCCTCGATGTCGGGCATCCAGTCGGACTGCTCGTCGCAGACGTAATGCACCGGCGTGCCGCCGGACAGGCTGACCGCGGCGGTCCAGAGCGGGTAGTCGGGCGCCGGCACCAGCACTTCGTCGCCGGTGTTGAGCAGCGCGTTCATGCTCATGACGATCAGTTCCGAGGCGCCGTTGCCGAGGTAGATGTCGTCGATGGTGACGCCGGCGATATTCTTCTGCTGGGTGTAGTGCATGACCGCCTTGCGCGGCGCGAACAGGCCCTTGGAGTCGGTGTAGCCGGACGCATTGCCCATGTTGCGTATCATGTCCTGCACGATCTCGTCCGGTGCGTCGAAACCGAAGGCCGCCAGGTTGCCGATGTTGAGCTTGATGATCTTGTGGCCATCCTCTTCCATCTGGCGCGCCTTCTCCAGCACGGGGCCACGGATGTCATAACAGACGTCTGCCAGTTTCCTGGATTTCTGAATCGGTCGCACGGGACGCTTCCCTCGAAATGATGGGCGGGCAGGACGGAATGCTGCGCCGCGAAAAAAAGGTCCATTCTGCCGAATGCGTCCCGTTTTATCAATCAATACCGGGAATCCCCGGGAATCCGCTTCCGGAAAACCGCTACAATGCCCGTTCCTTTACCGGCTAACGCCCCTGTGCGGGAAAGCGCGGGGCCCTCCTGTCATGAAGCTACATGCAACCGCCACGCAGCAGTACCAGACCGTCACCGCCTACGATGAAAACAGCGTCGAGATCAATGCAACGCCGTATCGCCGCAGCCTGCTGGTGATGCCCGAGATGGCGCCGGTCGACTGGCCGGTCGCGTCCTTCGACGCGCTGAGCGCCGACGACTTCGCGCAGATCGATGCGATCGACCCCGACGTGGTCATCCTGGGCACCGGCGCCCGCCAGCGCTTCATCCACCCGCGGTTGATCGCCGCATTGACAGCGCGCCGGGTCGGCGTCGAGACCATGGACAACCCGGCCGCATGCCGGACCTACAATATCCTGATGGCCGAAGGCCGCCGCGTCGCACTCGCACTGATCCTCGATCCGCCGGCTGAATGAACCAGCTGCACCGTTCGCGGCCGCTGGTGCTCTTTCTTCTCGTGGCCTTGGCCTGGCCGGCCTGGTGACGCTGTCCTATGCACCCTGCCAAGCGCCTGGCGCAACGACGCGGCGGCGGACGAACGCCGGCATTACTCCACCCTCGACGAATTGCTGGGCCGGGCCATGGCCGGCGTGCTCATCTTTCCTGCTGCGCCTGACCGAAAATGTACGGGATCGTGTCTACACCCTGCGCGCCGAACTTGAAGGCCAGAAACTCGCCCCCATCTTCGACCGGTGGCTGGCCGGCCGGACTGCAGCGGCCGGCCGCTCCGGGCAATGCAATAGGCGCCTTGCCAGACCGTGCCGGTGAACTGATCGTCAGTTGAACATTCGGCCGCCCTGCCCGCTCTATGGCTGTAATGCCGAAGACACCGATCGAACAACCAGGAGAATATTGTGGTAGTAAGCCCACCTGCGCTGCATGACATCGTGCCTGAATTTTCAGCCGCCATGACAAGTGACCAGACTTTCCGGCTGCAGGATTATCGCGGCAAGAATGTCGTGCTGTATTTCTATCCGAAGGACAATACCCCCGGCTGCATCACCGAGGGCATACGTTTTCGCGAGTTGTATCCGGAGTTCCAGCAGGCCAATACCGAGATCGTGGGCGTCAGCCGCGACAGCCTGCGCTCGCACGAAGGTTTCCGCACCAAGCTGGCCATGCCCTTCCAGTTGATCTCCGACCCGGACGAAAGCCTGTGCAATCTGTTCAATGTGATCAGAAGCAAGACCATGTACGGAAAGGCTGTTCGCGGCATTGATCGCAGCACATTCGTCATTGACGGTGCCGGGCGATTAGTGAAAGAATGGCGTGGAGTGAAAGTGCCCGGGCATGTAGATGAAGTGCTCGAATTCGTGAAGGCTATCCATTAATTCGCTCGACACGTTGAATCTTAAAAGAATCCTCAGTCTCAAGCCGTTTGAAGAAAAGGGAAGTTTCCTTTTTCAAACGGCTTTTTGCATTCTGCAGTTCTGCTCTTCCATTGTCCCGTCCCGCCCTGTTCGCCCACACCCTGTCCGGCCTGCATGCCGCGGACATACTAGATTGAGGTCCTGATGCCCCTTCCGAAAATGCCGGCAAAACCGGCCACACTACTTGCACCTGGCGACTACCCGAAAGCGGAAAAAGGCAAGACCGTAAAGCCATCCATGAAGCTGCTGGAACCCGCTGTCGCTGCGCCGGTGGCAGCGGCCACGCCGCAGCCGGCGTCATCGGAACTGCAAGCGCCGCAGGCGCGCAAGAGCGCAGACACGACGGCCGAGAAGCCGCGCGCCAAAGTCCTGAAAGCCGTCGAAACCCGTGCAAAATCGAGCGCAAGCCGCGCTGCCGACAAGGCTGGCGGCTCCAAGCTGTTCGTGCTCGACACCAACGTGCTGATGCATGATCCGAGCTCGCTGTTCCGCTTCGAGGAACATGATGTCTACCTGCCCATGATGACGCTGGAGGAGCTCGACAATCACAAGAAGGGCATGTCCGAAGTGGCCCGCAATGCGCGCCAGGTGTCGCGCTCGCTGGACGCGCTGGTCGCCGACATCGACGACAAGGCGATCGACAACGGCATACCGCTGGCAAAGCTGGGCAACAAGGATGCACGCGGCCGCCTGTTCTTCCAGACCACGCTGCAGAACATTACCCTGCCCGAGGGGCTGCCGGTCGGCAAGGCCGACAACCAGATCCTGGGCGTGGTGCGGGCGCTGGAAGACCAGTACCCCGGTCGCGCCATCGTGCTGGTGTCCAAGGACATCAACATGCGCATCAAGGCGCGGGCGATGGGCTTGCCGGCCGAGGAATACTTCAACGACCATGTTCTGGAAGACACCGACCTGCTGTATTCCGGCATCCTGCAATTGCCGGACGACTTCTGGAACAAACATGGCAAGGGCATGGAGTCCTGGCAGGAAAGCAAGCACGGCACCGGCTATACCTATTACCGGCTGACCGGACCGCTGGTGCCGGCGATGCTGGTGAACCAGTTCGTCTACATGGAGCCCAGCAATGGCGAGTCCTCGTTCTATGGCACCGTCACGCAGATCAACGGCAAGACCGCGGTCATCCGCACGCTGCGCGACTACAGCCATACCAAGAACAGCGTCTGGGGCATCACCGCCCGCAACCGCGAGCAGAACTTCGCGCTGAACCTGCTGATGGACCCGGAATGCGACTTCGTCTCGCTGCTGGGACAGGCCGGCACCGGCAAGACGCTGCTGGCGCTGGCAGCCGGCCTGACGCAGGTGCTGGAGAACAAGACCTACAACGAGATCATCGTCACGCGCGTGACCGTGCCGGTGGGCGAGGACATCGGTTTCCTGCCCGGCACCGAGGAAGAAAAGATGTCGCCATGGATGGGCGCGTTCGACGACAACCTCGAAGTGCTCAACAAGTCCGACACCGACGCCGGCGAATGGGGCCGTGCGGCGACGCAGGACCTGATCCGTTCACGCATCAAGATCAAGTCCTTGAACTTCATGCGCGGCCGCACCTTCGTCAACAAGTACCTGATCATCGACGAGGCGCAGAACCTGACGCCGAAGCAGATGAAGACGTTGATGACCCGCGCCGGCCCCGGCACCAAGATCGTCTGCCTCGGCAATATCGCGCAGATCGACACGCCGTACCTGACCGAGGGCTCGAGCGGCCTGACTTATGTCGTCGACCGCTTCAAGGGCTGGTCGCACGGCGGGCACGTGACGCTGGCGCGCGGCGAGCGCTCGCGGCTGGCCGACCATGCGAGCGAAGTGCTGTAAGCTTACGCATCGACCGACAAGCAAAAGCCCCGCAGCGATGCGGGGCTTTTTTTATGGTATCCGGGGGCTAGTGGGCGGGAGGACGCTTCGGCTTCGACTTTCCAAATAGACGTGAGGTCTTGGTGAATACTGCGGCTGCGGGCTACATGGTAGGGAGGTTCCATCGCCTTTCTTTGAGTTGCATTATCCGGGATGAACTTCCGCGTTCGGCCATGAGCGGACATCCGCCAACTTCTCCGAGAGTTACTTTAAAGAAACTTATTGTGATAAAATTTATAGATTTCTACGTTTCGAATCAGTAGATAAGCTCGTCAGAATTGTATCAGTTAGCTAATATTGATTTGCCGAAGATGGGTCTCAATAAGTTATTAGTCAGCACGCTTTGTAGAAAATCTTATGTTTCGAAAAAAAATAATCATTCATTTATGTGTCATGTTCGGAGTTTCAGCATGCGGCGGTCGATATTTGCCATCCGCCTCTGACCCATATCCGGGAACACTTGCAGATCTCATTCAACCGTACGTTCTCTATCAGATTTGTTTGCCCAACAGAACTCTGAGTTTTGAAGAGATTAAGATTGATCTAACAAACATTCCTTCAGAAGTCACGAAGTTTCAACATTGGCGCAATTATAGTGATCGCATAGAATCTAAACCCCTAAGTAAAAGAGATTTGCAAAGCGCGGCTGATATTGAAAGTCGCACGACTCCAGATCAACGACGAGAAAGTACAGTACGGAAACTTTTACCCGTACAGCGTCCTTCTGATTTTTTTGGGAAACAAATATCTAGCGGGGCCATGGATACATGGAGGAATGTGAGTAAGCAGGGATTGAATGTTGATAAGCTGATAGGCGAGACTACTAACCATCAACCTGTATTTGAAACACTGTGGGTGCCGCCGAGCGGCGTTTTAGGGTTATTTACATATGTTAAAGAATATGGGAATTGGTACGACCCAATTAGCATCTACTGGTTTAAAATTCCTAATGATCTAACGAGTGAAATCTTCACTAACTGGATAGATCCTGTCTCAGAAGAAACTAAAGAGGAAAGAACAAAATCTATTTACGCTAAGGACAATTCAACTTGGCGCATTTTCCGTGGAAAAGATATTATTAAACATGAGGTTTCCAAGGATGCTCCAAGAATCCGATATCGGATAATTAGTAAGATGGAATACGAAGACAAGCAACGTTTTTGGAGGCGTGAAGGAAAAGCCATAGGCCAGATGTATTCCAATGGCTTTTTAAAAGGGGAAAGTAAAAATAATATTTTCTTTCCAGTTTATGACCAAGTTATTCCGGGCTGCTAAAATTATTCATACTTTTAAAATTCAACGCAGTTTATTTATCAAGAAAAAACGTTTGAAGGATAAAGACCTGAATATTGAAAGTCTATAAAAATACGCTCACATTCATAGACAGCCTTCGTGGAATTTATCCACGCTCGCACTGCCGCTTGAGTGTTTTCTGACGCTAAATTTTTATGTCTGCTTTGGGTCGGAAGCAGCCAGTCAAATTAACACACCGCTGTCGCTGACCATAGAATGCCGTTCGCAGCCATTTCGATATTTCTACAGACAAGTCGCACCTATTCCAGAAACTGACACTTCAGGTTTAAGCGGCTCTAAACATAGCGCAAGCCGGCCAGCAGGCTAACCCTCGGCGCGCGGCGCCTTGGCCAGTCCTGATGCGCTGCGTTCAGGTGCCGACGTTGGACACCAGCGCGCCGGCGGCCCAGACCTGGTAACTGTAGCTGTGCAGTGACCGGAAGGTCTTACTCACCACGCATGCCTCGCGATGGGAGCGACAGCGCAAGCGCGGCCGAAGAAGTTTGGCGTGCCTGTTCTTATCTGAAATGCGCCGGGAAGGCGTACCGAAATCCATTATTCGCAATCCGCCAGACCGCCTATTGATGCCATTCATATCCGGCGCGTTGTCACGGCGACGTAACAGATTTGGTTTAAAAACAATGCTCTCCAACGAAGACAAGCCAGATCATGAAAAAAATCAGCAAGCCAGCCGCAGCACTCGCCATGACCGCGGCGCTGTCCCTGTCTGCCTGCGGTGGCAGCGACGACGACGGCCCGGCGCCGCTGCCTACGCTGGACGGCACCGCGGCGGCCGTGGTCGCCCACCGCGGCTTGTCCGGCCTGTTTCCGGAGCAAACCGCGACTGCCTATACCGCGGCCGCCGACGCCGGCGCCGATTCGCTTGAAGCGGACCTACACATGAGCAAGGATTGCGTGCTGGTAGCACGCCACAATGCCTGGCTGAGCGACAACACCAATGTCGCGGCCGTGGCCCAGACCAATGCCCAAGTCGCGGCGCGCAAGCGTACCGTGCCGGGCGTCAAGGTCGATGTCAGGTACTCGGTGGCTGCCTACGGCGGGCCGGCGCAATACCTGAGCGACCTGACCGCCCCGGCCGATCCAAAGTCGGTGTTGAAGTCGCTGGTAGTCGACGGTGAAGACCACACCGGCGACTGGTCGATCTCGGACTTCACGGCGGCCGAGCTCAAGCAATGGCTGGCCGGTACCACCTACGATGCGCGCGACGAACGTCCAGGCGAGCTGAACGGTAAATTGCCGATCCTGACGATGCAGGAAATCATCGATATCGCCAAAGCGAAGAGTGCAACCACCGGCCGCACCATCACCGTCTATCCGGAAGTGAAAAATCCGTACTGGAACAATGCGCAAGCCAGGGCCAACGGCTGCGGCAGCGGCGCGCATCCGTTCGAGGACGCGCTGCTGAAGCTGGTCCGGGACAATAACCTCAACAGCAAGACCGCGCCGATCTTCGTGCAAAGCTTCGACCCGGCCAGCTTGAAATATTTGCGCGCAGCCGGCCTTGCTACCCGCGTGGTGCAGCTGATCGACGGCAACGACATCAATTTCCAGACCGGCGAAATGATCTACAAGACCAGCGACGAATACAACTTCGTCAGCGCCCGGCCCTACAGCTGGACCGTGGCCGGCGACGGCCGCTACTTCGGCGAGATGCTGACGCCGGCCGGCCTGGCCGAGATCAAGACTTATGCCGACGGCATCGGCCCCTGGAAGCCGCAGGTGATGGCGCACCGGATCGTGCCGTTCCGCCAGACCAATGCCAACGGCACGCCCTACACCGGCACGCTTGCCGAAGTGAACACGGTCAGCCCGACCAGTGTGATCGCCGACGCCCACAAGGCAGGCCTGTTCGTGCATGTCTTCACGTTCCGCAACGAAAGGAAATACCTGGCTGGCGTCTACCAGGGCGACCCGGCGCAGGAATACCTCGCCTACTACCGTGCCGGCGTCGATGGCGTCTTCACCGACTTCACGCCGACGGCGGTGGCAGCGAGAGCTGCGTATCTGCGGGATACCGGGCGCTGAAACCGGCTCGCCCGGTGCTGCGCGGACGCTGCCCAAGAACTGACTGACTGACTGACTGAATGATTGACTGCGGCGGGTACGATAGAATCCCTACGGTTTCATTTTGCACGCCACCCGGCTTCACCTCGGCAGTCACAGGAGCACGTCTCGATGTCAGGTCATGGATTTCATGTACATGGTCCGCACGACCATGAAGTCGAACACGTCGCGCAGCACGGCGGCGACAATTTCACTTCGCGCGTGGCGGTGCCGACCGCCGTCATTTCCACGGTGGGCGCCATCTTCGGCTACATGGGCGGCCACTCGCAGAATGCCGCGCTACTGTACAAGGCCAAGGCCGCCGACCACAAGAGCGACCTGGAAATGCATGTACACGAACGCTGGGCGTTGGCCACCACGCTGATGCAGGTTGCCATCGCGCTGTCGGCCATTACGCTGTTGCCCCGCAAGCGCTGGATGCTGGCCGGCGTCTACGGCGCCACCGCCGCCGGCGCCGCGTTCGGCGCGCTCGGCTACCTGCATCTCTGATCCGGCCATGGGCAAGATCAGCCAGGTGTGCCGGCTGCTACCGCTGCTGGCCGGCGCGCTGGCCGCCGGCCTCGCGTACGCGGCGCCGGATGCGGAATGCCGGGTCGCCTACGACATCGGTTCGTCCGGCATCCGGGCCGGGGCATCCAATAGCCGGATGGGCACCCGCGCCAGCATCGATTACCTCGCCGCGCTTCGGGAAAACGGCAACCTCGACGCCACCGTAGAGCCGTCCATCGCCGCCCTCGGTGAACCGTTTAGAAAAAAACTGTTCGATCCGGCCTGCGCGCGGGTAGGCGGCGGCTTCTCGGCATGGCGGATCGCGTTACAACAGGACGTGGGCAAGTTGATCCCGGGCCTGAACCGGATAAAGGCGGCAACCGGCGTGGCAGTCATCGTGGTACCGCAGAGCGTCGAGGGCAGCTACGGCTACCGAGGCGCGCGGCAGCTGCTGGGAGACCGGCTGACGACCAGCCACGTGCTCGACATCGGCGGCGGCAGCTTGCAGATCGCCGGCGAGCGTTCCAGCTTCGGCGACGCGATCGGGCAAAAGCTCTGGCACCAGCAGGTGTGCCAGGCGCTGAACAAGCCGGGCGGGCTGCCATGCAGCCTGGCGCCGATGCGCGACGGCGAACTGGCTGCCGTGCGCGCGCTGCTGGCCAAACGGTTGGAACAGGCAGGCGCCAGCCTGGGCGCGCCGGTGACGATGACGGCGATCAGCCGGCCGGTCACCCACGGCGTCGCGCCGGCCGTGGCGCGGCTCGCAGGTCAGCCGTCCGGCACAAATACACTGTCGCGCGACGACCTCGGCCGCGCAATTGCGCAACTGACCGGCATGACGCTGGCCGACGCCGCAAGCCGCCTGGACATGGCGCCAGCCTATGCCGCCTACCTGCTGTCGGACATGTTGCTGGTCGAAGGCCTGATGCAGGCCGCCGGCGCGCCCGAACTGCAGGTCGCCGCGATCGACCTGACCAACATCCCCGGCTTGCTGGCCGACGACCGGGCTTACCAGTGGGCCGACGATTACGGCTGCTACCTGCTGCGGCTCGCGCGCGACGGCCTTGATGCCTATGCCAGCGATCCGGGCTCCTGCCATAAGGCCGCACGCGCCAAGCCATAAAGGGGATACAGGGTGAAACTACTTCTGCTTGGCGCAAGTGGACTGGTGGGCAGCCATGTGCTGAAACTGGCTTTGCACGATCCAAGGATAAGCGAAGTAATCGCACCATCACGACGGGCGCTGTCAGCGCATGCAAAACTGCACAATCCGATCGTGAATTTTGAAGATCTGCCAGAAAGCGCTTCCTGGTGGCAGGGCATCGACGTTGTCATTTGCACGCTCGGCACGACAATGAAGTCGGCAGGTTCCAAGAAAGTGTTTTTTCGCGTGGACCACGACTATCCACTCGCTTTTGCGCAGATCGCGCGGCGACACGGCACCGATACCTATGTATTGAATTCGGCGATGGGCGCAGACGCCTCATCCCGATTTTTTTACAACAAGGTCAAGGGAGAATTAGAACGAGACTTGGCGGCCTTGGGATTCCGCTCCTTTACCGCGGTGCGTCCTGGTTTGATTGGCGGGAAGCGATCAGAGTTTCGTTTTGGAGAATCTATACTGGCGACTATTCTTGATGGTTTGAAACCCATCTTGCCACGACGTTGGCGCATCAGTCCGGCGTCGCATATTGCCATTACCCTGATAGAGGAAGCGGTCAATCCTGCCCCAGGTGTACATGTCATCAGTGCTGATCGGCTCGCTTGATACCTTTCCTTGGTATTGAATTAAATACTCGCAGTTCTTAGGAATATCAAGGGACAGTAATATTGCTTCCGTCTTGCTGGAAAAGGCATACCGCCTTATTAATCACGGCCCAACCGTGCTTGTGTCGGCACGTGATGATGGCGTCGATAATGTTATGGCTGCAGCTTAAGCTTGTGCATTGGATTACTCACTACCAAAACTAATGACCATTGGCAATACATTCCCATCGTGTGGATCGACAGTGCGCCGTCACGAATGCTTAATGTAGCGCGCCTGTCTCCGGATTACATGACCTTGGTGCCTATCCACCAGGCAATCGCCGCCATGAACGCCGACGCCGGGATCGTGAAGACCCAGGCCCAGACGATATTGCCCGCCACGCCCCAGCGCACCGCCGACATTTTCCTCGATGCGCCGACGCCGACGATGGCGCCGGTAATAGTGTGCGTGGTCGACACCGGCACGCCCAGCCCGGTGGCCAGGAACAGGGTGATCGCGCCGCCGGTTTCCGCGCAAAAACCGCCGACCGGCTTGAGCTTGGTGATCTTCTGGCCCATGGTCTTGACAATGCGCCAGCCGCCGAACAACGTGCCCAGGCTGATCGCGGTGTAGCAGCTGATCACGACCCACCATGGCAGCTGGTCCTGGCTGGTCGAATAGCCGGCGGAAATCAGCAGCATCCAGATGATGCCCATGGTCTTTTGCGCGTCGTTGCCGCCGTGGCCCAGGCTGTACATCGACGCCGACACCAGCTGCGCCCGGCGAAACCACTTGTCGACCCGTCGCGGCGTCGAGCGCACGAACACCCAGGACACCAGCACCATCATGATGGAGCCGAAGATAAAGCCCAGCAGCGGCGACAGCACGATGAAGGCAATCGTCTTCAGCAGGCCGCCGGCAATCAGCGAGCCGGTGCCGGCTTTCGCGACTGCGGCGCCCACCAGGCCGCCGATCAGCGCATGCGAGGACGAGGACGGGATACCGTAATACCAGGTAATCAGGTTCCAGACGATCGCGCCGACCAGCGCGCCGAACACGACGTAGTGGTCGACGACCGACGGATCGATGGTGCCTTTGCCCACCGTGGTCGCCACCTTCAGCTGGAACACAAGGATCGCCGCGAAGTTGAAGACCGCCGCCATCGCCACCGCCGCTTGCGGCTTCAGCACGCCGGTCGACACCACCGTGGCGATGGCATTGGCGGCATCGTGGAAGCCGTTCATGAAATCGAATATCAGCGCAAGCGCAACCAGGAAGGCAAGTGCGTAAAGACTGATCTGTAGAGTTTGCATGGTTGTTCTTGGAGTCGGTGTTTAGGCGCGGGCACGACGCTGGACGCAGCACCCGTCATCGGACAGCGGCAAAGCGCCGCCATGAACCGTCGGTCAGGCGTTTTCGACGATGATGCCTTCGAGGATATTGGCAACATCCTCGCAGCGGTCGGTGACGGTCTCGAGGATCTCGTAGATGGCTTTCAGCTTGATCAGGTTGCGCACGTCCGGTTCGTCGCGAAACAGCTTGGACATGGCGGCGCGCATCACGTGGTCGGCGTCCGACTCCAGCCGGTCGATTTCCTCGCAAATCGCCAGGATCTCGCGCGAATTGTCCATGTTGTGCAGCAGCGAAACGCCGGCCTTCACCTTCTCGGTGCAGGCCAGGCAGAGTTCGGCCAGCCGCTTGGCTTCCGGCGTGATGGCCTTGATGTCGTACAGCGAAATGGTCTGCGCCGCGTCCTCGAGCAGGTCGAGGATATCGTCCATCCGGGTAATGAGCTGGTGGATGTCATCGCGGTCGAGCGGGGTGATGAAGGTCTTGTGCAGCATTTCCAGCGTGTTGTGCGTGACCTTGTCGGCCTGCTTTTCTATGCCTTCGATGGCATGCACGCGGTTTTCCAGGTCGTCGAAGTTGGTCATCAGCGCGACCATCTCGCGCGCGCCCTTGACGCACAGGTCGGCATGCTGGTTGAAGAGTTCGAAAAATTTGCCCTCGGTGGGCATCAGGCGTCCAAACATGGTCGGTCTCTCTGGAAGAAGGCGGATATCGGATACGTCAGCTTGCGATGCGCGGACTATTCGCTGCTGTACATCGGCGCGTTGCCGGTGTAGTTGTCAAACTTGGTGAACTGGCCAAGGAAAGTCAGGCGTACCGAACCGATCGGGCCATTACGCTGCTTGCCGATGATGATCTCGGCGGTGCCCTTGTCCTGCGAATCAGGGTTATACACTTCGTCGCGATAGATGAACAGGATCACGTCGGCATCCTGCTCGATGGCGCCCGATTCGCGCAGGTCGGACATGACGGGACGCTTGTTCGGACGCTGTTCCAGCGAACGATTAAGCTGGGAAAGCGCGATGACCGGGCAGTTGAGTTCCTTGGCCAGGCCCTTCAGGTTACGGGATATCTCGGAAATCTCGGTTGCACGATTTTCGCCGGAAGAGTTGGCCGACATCAGCTGCAGGTAGTCGACGATGATCAGGCCGAGCTTTCCACACTGGCGCGACAGCCGGCGCGAGCGTGCGCGCAGCTCGATCGAACTCAGCGCAGGCGTCTCATCGATATACAACTGGGCATCGTTCATCTTCTGGATCGCATGCGTGAGACGCGGCCAGTCCTCGTCCGCAAGGCGCCCGGTGCGCAGGCGGTGCTGGTCCAGTCGCCCGACCGAACCCAGCATACGCATCGCCAGCTGGGTGCCGCCCATCTCCATCGAGAACACGGCTACCGGCAAGCCGCTGTCGATCGCGACGTTTTCACCGATGTTGATCGAAAATGCCGTCTTGCCCATCGAAGGACGGCCTGCCACGATGACCAGATCACCCGGCTGCAGGCCGGAGGTCATGCGGTCCAGGTCGGTGAAACCGGTAGGAACGCCGGTAATGTCATTCTGGCTGTCGCGGTTGTACAGTTCGTCGATGCGTTCGACCACCTGCGTCAGCAAGGGCTGGATTTCCTGGAAACCCTGGGCGCCGCGCGAGCCTTCCTCGGCAATAGCGAAGATCTTGGACTCGGCCTCGTCCAGCATCTGCTTGACTTCCTTGCCCTGCGGATTGAATGCGTCGCCGGAAATTTCGTCGGCAACCGTGATCAGCTTGCGCAGCACACCACGATCGCGCACGATCTCTGCGTAGCGCCTGATGTTGGCAGCGGATGGCGTATTTTGCGCCAAAGCATTCAAATAACTCAGGCCGCCCACCTCCTCGGCCTTGCCCAGCGAACTCAAGGCTTCGTATACAGTGATAACGTCGGCAGGACGGGAATTATTGATCAGCTTGACAATGTGCTGGAAGATGATCCGGTGGTCGTAGCGGTAGAAATCTTCCTGGCTGACGAAGTCGGCAATCCTGTCCCACGCGGCATTGTCGAGCAGCAAACCACCCAGCACGGATTGTTCTGCTTCGATGGAATGCGGTGGAACGCGGAGGGATTCGAGTTGCGGATCGGGACGGCTATTCATGGCGCGCATTATACCTTTTCATCCAAGGCAACTACAGGCAAGCGTAGGTCCGACAATCGCACCAATACCACATCGGGAAAGCGTTACTTGATAATTGCACTCTGGCTGGTTACATTGGCTGTTCCTTTTGCCTGCCGCCGTTTATGAGCGATCCATACCGCCTGGACAATTACACCCCGGATGAAAGCATAGGCTATCTTCTCAAGCGCGCCACTGGTCAGTTGAGCACCACGATAGACCGCGCGCTTGCCGAATTCGACATGACGCACGCGCAGCTCGGCATTTTCCTGCGCCTGCTGCATGGCCATGCCGACACCGCCGCCGACCTTGCGCGGGAAATGGCGATCGACACCGGTGCGATGACGCGGGCGCTGGACCGGCTGGAGGAAAAAGGGTTTATCCAGCGGCTGCGCAGCCATGCCGACCGCCGCATGGTGCAGGTAATCCTGACCGGTAAGGGACGTGATCTGGCCGACAGGATGACGCTGGTGGCGATCAATGCGCTTAATCACCACCTGCGGGACTTCACACCGGAAGAGGTGATGCAGTTCAAGACATTCCTGCGGAGGATGATCAGGAATACCTAGAGCAGTTTCGTGCTGACTTGCCCAGCCGGCCTGCAAGCGATATTGCTTGTTGCGCGCAGCGACAGTTGCCGTTGCCGTTGCCGTTGCCG
>CAUQYP010000065.1:0-19697 GCA_963522035.1 uncultured Noviherbaspirillum sp.
CGATTTCGGCACCAGCGACGTGTCGCCATCGACGGGGACCCACGTCAAAAGCCGCATCAAAAACAACTGCAACGGCAACGGCAACGGCAACGGCAACGGCAATTGTCGCTACGCGGAACGGCAGCGGCAACGACAACTGTCGCTGCGCGGAAATGGCGCTTCTAGTTCTGGCCAGCACGAAAATGCGCTAACCCTGGCAACCGGCCGGCCGGTCTTCACACCAGGTGGCAGCGTATCGTCGCGCTCTCCCCGCACAGCTTCTTCATCAAGGCCTGGTCGATCGGCGCGTCGACGTCGGTGACTGCATAACCGATCGCTCCCAGCGTCTGCAAATGCTGGGCCACGATGTTCAGGCCGCCCTCGGCAAACAGCGCATTCATCCGCGCGATGACGCCCGGTTCGTTGCGGTGCACATGCAGGATGCGGCTGACCACTTCCTTCTGCTGGTGCGCCACCTCCGGAAAATTGACCGCCGAACGCGTGGTGCCGGCAGACAGGTAGCGCGCCAGCTTGTCCGACACTTCCCGGCCGATGTTTTCCTGCGCCTCCTCGGTGCTGCCGCCGATGTGCGGCGTCAGGATCACGTTCTCCAGTCCGCGCAGCGGGGTGATGAACTCTTCCTTCTCGCTGCGCGGCTCCACCGGGTAGACGTCGAGCGCGGCGCCGGCCAGCTTGCCGCTGCGCAGCGCGGTGTTGAGCGCGTCGAGGTCGACCACGCCGCCGCGGGACGCATTGATCAGCACCGCGGACGGCCGCATCAGCGCGATGCGTCCCTCGTCGATCAGGTTGGCGGTCGAGGCGCCGCCCGGCACGTGCAGCGTGACGACGTCGGCATGGCTCAGCAGTTCCGCCAGCGCCATCGGACGCGCATTTCCCAGAGGCAGCTTGCTCTCCGGGTCGTAGTAGCAGACCCGCATGCCGACGCTTTCGGCCAGGATGCCGACCTGCGCGCCGATGTTGCCGTAGCCTATGATGCCCAGCAGCTTGCCGCGCGTCTCGAAGGCGCCGGTCGCGCTCTTGTCCCAGACGCCGCGATGCGAGCGGGCATTCTTTTCCGGGATGCGCCGCAGCAGCAGGATCGCCTGCGCAATCACCAGTTCGGCCACCGAGCGGGTGTTCGAGTAAGGCGCATTGAACACCGGTATGCCAAGCGTGGCCGCGGTGTTCAGGTCGACCTGGTTGGTGCCGATGCAGAAGCAGCCTATGGTGCGCAGCTTAGGCAGCGCATGCAGCACCTCGGCGGTCAAATGGGTGTTGGAACGGATGCCCACCGCGTCGGCGTCCGACAGCGCGTCGATCAGCTCGGCCCCGGCCAGTGCCCGCGGCACCTGGACGATGTTCGTAAAGCCTTGCGCCTGCAGGTTTTCAACGGCGCTCGCGTGGATCTTTTCCAGTAGTACGATCTTGTCCATCTATGCATTCCCCTTCGATAAGCTGAAAACCATTTTATGGCAGAATCGACAATCACAAGGGGCAGCCCCATTTTTAAGGTATGAACATGAGCACAGGACCCCTGACCAGCGACAAGGGCACGCGCGAGACCATCACGCAATTGCATCGCTGGACCGACAAGCTGATTACCTTTCGCACCACACGCCCGGTCAACTATGCATTCACCCCGGGCCAGTACGCGCGCCTCGGCCTGCCCGACGGCGACAGCCTGGTCTGGCGCGCCTACTCCATCACCTCGACGCCGGGCGAAGACACGCTCGAGTTCTACGGCATTGTCGTTGAGGGCGGCCAGTTCACCAGCAAGCTGGACCTGCTTGAGGTCGGCGACCCGATCTGGGTCGACCGCCAGGTGTTCGGCTTCATGACCGAGAGCCGCTTCGCGGACGGCGACGACCTGTGGATGCTGGCGACCGGCACCGGCGTCGGGCCGTTTATTTCCATCCTGCGCGACAAGGCCTTGTGGCAGCGCTGGCGCCACCTGGTGCTGGTCCATTGCGTGCGGCACCCAGACGAACTTGCGTATGGTGAAGAACTCGCTGCCATGGCGGGTTCTGCAGGGAACGACGGCAAGCTGCGCCTGCTGCAACTCGTCACCCGCGACGCAGCAGGCAGTCATTTGCAGGGACGCATCACCACCCTGCTGCAGAACGGCGCGCTGGAACAGGCGGCCGGCCTGCCCCTGAACGCGGAACAGTCGCGCGTGATGTTATGCGGGAACCCGGCCATGATAGAAGAAACTCGCAAGCTGCTGCACGAGCGTGGCATGCGCCCGGTGCGGCGCGCCAATCCGGGCCAGTTCGTCACCGAGAACTACTGGTAGCGCCCCGGCCATCAGGCGGGCTGCGCACGGGACGCCGCCGGTCCCTGGCTCGCCGGGTCCGGATTGGCCAGGTTTAGGGCGGAATTGATAATGCCTATGTGGCTGAAGGCCTGCGGGAAATTACCGAGCATGTGGCGACCTTCCGGGTCGACCTGCTCTGCCAGCAGGCCGACGTCGTTGCAGAGTCCCAGCAGGCGTTCGTAGAGGCGGCGGGCGTCGTCGCGCCGTCCCGACAGCACCCAGGCATCGACCAGCCAGAAGGAGCAGATCAGGAAGCTGCCTTCCCCGGGCGGCAGCCGGTCCGCCTCGCAGCCGGCGATATAGCGCTGCAGCAGGCCGTTGCGCATCAGCTGCCGTTCGATGCGCGCGATGGTGCCGCGCACCCGCGCGTCATCCGGCGGCAGGAAGCCCGTCAGCACGATGTGCAGCAGGCTCGCATCGACCTCGTCCGAGCCGTAGTACTGGACGAAGCTGCCGAGCGCGGCATCGTAGCCTTCACGGCAGACCTGTTCATGGATCTCGGCTGCGGCGGCCCCGCAGCGCTGCGCCAGCGCCTGGGCCGCCGAATCTTCCAGCTTCTCGGAAAACCAGGATGCAAAGCGGTCGAAGGCGGCCCATGCCATGACCTTGGAATGCACATAGTGGCGCGGCGCGCCGCGCACCTCCCAGATGCCATGGTCCGCTTCGTGCCAGGCGCGCTCGAGAAAGGTGACGATATGCCGCGACAGCGCAAAGCCGCGCGGGTGGCCGGGCATGCCGCCGCGCAGCGCCTGCGTCATTGCGTCCACCACTTCGCCGTACACGTCCAGCTGGCGCTGGCCCGCAGCGCCATTGCCGATGCGCACCGGGCGCGCGCCGGCATAGCCCGCCAGCCATGGCAACGTCAGCTCAGGCAGCCGGCGCTCGCCGCTGACGCCGTACATCACCTGCATCTGGTCCGGGTTGCCGGCGATGGAGCGCATCAGCCAGTCGCGCCACGCGCAGGCTTCCTCGAAATAGCCGAGCTTCATGAAGGCCATCAGCGTCATCGTGGCGTCGCGCAGCCAGCAGTAGCGGTAGTCCCAGTTGCGCTCGCCGCCGGGCCACTCCGGCAAGGACGTGGTGACCGCGGCGACGATGCCGCCGGTCGGCCGGTAGGTCAGCGCCTTCATCGTGATCAACGAGCGTTTCACCTGTTCGGCATAGGGCCCCACCACCGGGCAGCGCCCGGAGAATTCGCGCCACCAGGCCTGCGTGTTCTCGAGCGCCGCTTCGGCATCGATCGCCCCGCCGACCGGCAAGTGGGACGCCTGCTGGAACAGGCAGAACGCGACGCGCTGGCCAGCGCGCACCGTGAAACGGCTGCGGGTGTGCTGGTTCACGCCTTCGAGCGGCGCCTCGGTGCGCAGCACCAGCATGTCCGGTCCGGCGACGGCAGTCAGCGTCTGCGGGTCGACGTGTTCCACCCAGGGCACGACATGGCCGTAGTCGAAGCGCATGACCAGGTTCATCAGCACGCTCACCTCGCCCTCCATGCCCTCGACTATGCGGACCACGCCCGGGCAAGGCGTATCGACCGGCATGAAGTCGATCAGCGTTGCCGCGCCCTGCGCGGTGCGAAAACGGGTTTCCAACACCATGGTGCCGTCGCGGTAAGCGCGGCTGACGTCGTATTCCTCGTCCGGCGCCAGCTGCCAGGTGCCGTTTTCCGGCCCGCCCAGCAAGGCCGCGAACGGCGTGGCAGAGTCGAAACGCGGCAGGCAGAGCCAGTCGATGGACCCATCCGGCGCTACCAGCGCGGCGCTCCTGCAGTCGCCGAGCATTGCATAGTTTTCTATCGGTGCAGCCATGTCGTCATCCGTGGGTTCGGCATGACAGCATACTGGACGACGGGATTGTTTTCAGGTCGTCAGGGCAGGTAGCGCCAGCCGCCGCCCTTGATCTGCACCATCACCCTTGCTCGTGCGTCCAGCCCGAGATGGTCTTTCGCGCTCATGTTGACGACGCCGTTCGTGGTCGGCAGCTCCTTGATGCCTTCGAGCGCATCGCGCAGCGCGCTGCGGAATTCCTGCGTGCCCGGCTGCGCCTTCTTCAACGCTTCCGGTATTGCCCGCTGCAGCAGCAGGCCCGCATCCCATGCATAGGACGCGAACGCGGCCACGCTGCCGGCGCCGTGGATGGCTTCGTACTTCTTCGAGAAGTCGAGCGCGGCCTTCCTGGTCGGGTTGCTCTCCGGGAGCTGCGCCGGCACCATCACCGGGCCGGTGGCGAGGAAGGTGCCGTCGCAGTCCTTGCCGCAGACGCGCAGGAAGTCGCTGTTGGCGACGCCATGGTTATGGTAGATGGCGCCCTTGTAGCCGCGCTCCACCAGGGCCTTGACCGGCAGCGCGGCCGGCGTCCCGAAGCCGCCGATGACGACGGCGTCGGGACGGGCCGCGACCACTTTCAGCACCTGGCCGGTGACGCTGGTGTCGGTGCGGCTGAAGCGCTCGACCGCGACCACCCTGATCTTTTTCACCTCGGCGAACTTGGAGACTTCGATCAGGAAGTTCTCGCCCAGCGCATCGGCAAAGCCGATGAAGCCCATGGTCTTCACGCCGTTGTCGCTCATGTGCTGGGCGATTGCCGTGGCCATCATGGTGTCGGTCTGCGGCGTCTTGAACATCCATGCGCGGTTCGCATCCATCGGCTCGATGATGCGGTTCGACGAGGCCAGGCTGATGGTGGGTGTCTTGCCCTCGGCAACAACGTCCACCATCGCCAGCGAGTTCGGCGTGGTGGTGGAGCCGATGATGGCGTCGACCTTTTCCTCGGCGATGAGCTTGCGCGTATTGGTCACGGTGGTGTTGGTGTCGGACGCATCGTCGAGGATGACGTAGTCGACCTTCCTGCCGCCGATCTCGCGCGGCAGCAGCGCAATGGCGTTCTTTTCGGGGATGCCCAGCGACGCGGCCGGGCCGGTCGAGGAAATGGTCACGCCGATCTTGATCTGCGCGACGGCTGGTGCGGCGGCGAGGGTGGCGATGGCGGCAAGCGCAAGAACGCCGGCCTTCAGGCGCGGCAATGCGGGTGAAGTGAAGCGCATGGGGCAGGTCTCCTCCGGTCGTTCCGGAATGCTCCGCGGTGCGGAATTATTGTTGGCGGGAATCGCTCAGGGAAGGTAGAGGAGGACTATGGGAAAGTCAATACAGCTTGCGGCCCAGGGCCAGGAGCCTGAAGCATTCTTGCCTGGTTTGCCCACGAGCGCCTCATGCTCCGGGACGCCTGTCAAGGAAGAAGCACTGGGGCAACATCGCAGGAGCGATGGTATCGATGTCCCTGGCCGACACACCGCAGCAGAAGAAGCTGTCGCGCCAATGGCGCAGGACGCTGACAAGTCTGTCGATCTCCTCCCGCGCTTCTTCGGACGACAAGCCAAAACGGCCAGCCTGCGAAGCTCAAGTAACCTGCCCCATCTTGCGGTCCATGCATTAGATAGTCGACTTCCTCGAGGTCAGCCGGGCTGCGCTCGAGCTTGTGCTCGATCACGCGCCGTCCCCAGGCATCCGGGCTGGCGTCCCGAACCGCACCAGGAATCCCGTTTAACCGGGTGAATTCGAAGATCTTCTTGGAAAGGGGCAGCTGGAACGGGTCCAGCGCAACCGCTTCCTGCCGCTGGAGATAACGGTCACCATACCGAAAGCGCCCTACCTGGGTGCCGTCGGGCAGTGTCTGCACCCGGAGCAGCGCCGCCGGCACCCTTTCCAACGTGCCGGGTAACTGAACGTAGACATAAGCTTCACGCTCAGAAATCATAGTCGTCGGGCTGTTTGCGAGACTTGCCAGCCCGCGTGGGGCGGCGTGCTGCTTCGAGCGCCTTGCCATGCAGATCGTTGTCGGGATCCGCGACGGCGTTCAATGACGCATCCAGTCCCAGTGCCCATAGCACCGTAAAGCTCACGCCGATTGCCGTTCCTGGCCTGCCAAGTTCGAGCGCTGTAAGCGTGTTCCGGTTGACGCCTGCCTTTTCGGCGAGTTCGGCGATCGACCAGCCACGCCGAAGCCGCGCCAGCCGGATGCGCTGACCAAGCTGGACAACATGTTCCATGACGTGCAAGGGCATTTCGAATTTGCTCATTAAACTAGGCATTCACTGAGTTAATGCCAGTAATAATAGGCATCTCAAACTTTAACACAAGTCATTAAGAAAAATTATGCTTATTTAAATAGGCATTGAAGATGATATTGCCTGCAATATTAGGCAATGTACTGATATTCGAACTTAGCCGCATTTGGTTAATCGGCAGCTGCCCTGAGGGGCGCCGGATCATTTTCACTCGACCGCCGCCGGCGGCTTGCCCGAAGTGTCGGAAACCAAACATTTAATCACGTGTACTTCATTCATGATCCTGTACGATCACCCGGCCAAGCGACTAATGCGGCAAGTGCGCCAAGCGTGCGGTCATGAAGTCTTGCGTCTGCACCGCGCGCAGCGCAACCCTAACGGCGGTTGCCCATCGGCCAGTGCAGCCAACCCCTTCCCAAACCGTCGCCGCGCCACCGATTGTCTGAGCGGTTAAGTTAGTCTAGATGCGTCGATTACCGGGTAGCGCCACTGTTACCTCTAACCCTTTTGGTAGCGCATCATTAGCCGTAGGTAGATGTCCGACACGGCCTGAATTTCATCATCGGACGCATCGTCGGGAGGGGATTCTGTCGTGTCCCCCAATTCCAGGTTCAGGGTCGGCTTCAGATGCGTAAGCCACTTGATGAAATGTTCGGGTAAAAAGAACTCCCTTTCTTCATCTCCATTACCACAATGAATAGCCGCATAGCTAATGCTTGGATGAAAAAAAACAGCTTCGATAATTTTAGCCAAGCTTAGCGCTTGTTTTATCTCGGGCACATAAACAGAAGACGGGGGCAGGCCTAATTTGAAACGTTCCAGGCTTTTATTTTCCACCAATCCTTTCACCAATTCATCGCCCATCTCAGAGCAATCGACGTTGAAAAGCTCCAAGGATGTCAGTGCTGTCGCGCCTCCCAGAGCTGTACCCACGCCGGTGCAGTCATACCCAGTGGGGATGTGCAGATACAGCCGGTTCAAACCGGAGGAAAGGCATTCTGCAAACGGCATTGGCTTACCTATCGATGAGGTAACTTTGTACATGACAAGGGAAAATTCCTCCATGCCCAAACAGGAAAACAAGCGTAAATATTCCCAGTTGCAGTGAGAGCAGTCCTCGATTTCCATGCGCAGTCGTTTGAGGGACGATAAATGCCGGAAAAAATTAGTCATACCAATCAAGCCTTTGGACTGCATTACAAGATGGAGGTCGTCCATTGATTTGGGTTTAAACGGCGCAACCAGTTCAGGCCATACTAGATTTCCGCTGTTCAACGCCATACTCTTGATCGAAGTATGGTTCAGAACTACATCTGGCAAGTCAGTGAGGACGAAATTGAAATTCTCCCGAATTGAATTGATTCCCAATGACAGACGCTCGATCGTATGATTCATGCGCAGCGCCGGCATTAACGATTTCATGTTTTCCCGAAACAAAAACATATCGTTGTCATTCCAGTATTGGGAACCGTAATCTATTTCAAGGGTAATTAACGTGTCAGTGATGCCCAACGCAGCAGCCATGGTGGCTGGTTCAAGATTGACAGCATCTAGTTTTAGGGTTCTCAGGGGCAGCGTAAGCCACGGCAGAAGGTCTACGGCATTTTTAAATTTATTGGAACTGATCGTCAACGATTCAAGCCCTTTATTCCCAAACGCATTCAGAACGTCGTTTGACTCGATAAACCCCATGGACTTCAGGGATAATCGTTTAACCGAACCCTGCATTTCCCGCACCGCTTTGAACGTCTCACGGGTCAATGTCGCGCTGTCTTCCAAATCGAGAATTAGGTCGCGAAATTTGGCGTTGCCGGCGATGAACGGCAGGAATTCGGCGACATCGGCTGTATCCAGCGTAGTCAGTTGCAGGCTTGAAGACCGTAGCACTTCCTCGACTACTGCCCGATCTCGCACGGTGAGGAGTTGGCCGGAATACGAAAGTTTGCGCCTGGTCGTGCACTTCGTATGATTCAACGCGTCGAGCAGTGGGATTACCACATCCGAGAAAGAACTGTTCCGGTACCGAATTTCTATCCGTTCCCACGTAGTCACACTGGCAATCTTTGCGAGTATCTCGCCAATATTTTCGCGTCTAAAAATTCCGCTCAGGAATATTTTGCCAACCATTCCAGCTATTTTGGCCGCGTAATCGGGCGTCGCGTCTGTTAGAAACTGGTCGAAAAGCGCATTTGTGTCAATATCAGGATCAAGCAGAATAAAGGGGGGCTGCCTGTCAACTTGGTCGGTGAACGCCTTGCATACCTCTCGCAATGCGATCCATTGCATGAGCGATAAGCGCATCCCAATTCCCTGAATGAGTTCGTCAGGCAAACACTGGAAGATACTGTCGCGATGATCCGTCCTGACGACGGGGCACTTCGAAACACCCGTCTGCAAAGTTTGTATCGACGCTGGCAAAAGTTGTGCATTAAGCTTGCTTGCAGTTGGTTCAATTTCGTTCGCGCGTTTCAAAAGACCTCCCGACAATGGTGGGAGCGCTGAGTGTCTGCACGCAAGAAACGGTTCCGTCAAGATTTAGCGCTCTATTTTCCCGATGAAGCCCGACAAGCAGATTGCCGCATCGCACTGAGTGTCGAAAAGCCCCCCCTGCCGGTGCAGGGGGTTTTCCATCATTCTAGGTTGATGACTAAAATGGTGCCTTCGGCTCGCGCTAACCGATCACTCCCATTCGATCGTCGCCGGCGGCTTGCCCGAGATGTCGTACACCACGCGGTTAATCCCGCGCACTTCATTAATGATCCGGTTTGACACCCGGCCCAGCAACTCGTGCGGCAGGTGCGCCCAGTGCGCGGTCATGAAGTCCTGCGTCTGCACCGCGCGCAGCGCGACTACGTACTCGTAGGTGCGGCCGTCGCCCATCACGCCGACCGACTTCACCGGCAGGAATACCGCAAACGCCTGGCTGGTAGCGTCGTACCAGTTCTTGTGGAACATGCCGGCGCCCTGCCCTTCGGCCAACTCGACCGGCAGCGGTATCGCGGTGTTGCGCAGTTCCTCGATGAAGATGGCGTCGGCGCGGCGCAGCAGGTCGGCAAACTCCTTCTTTACTTCGCCGAGGATGCGCACGCCGAGGCCGGGGCCGGGGAACGGGTGGCGATACACCATGTCGTGCGGCAAGCCCAGCGCCACGCCGAGTTCGCGCACCTCGTCCTTGAACAGCTCGCGCAGCGGCTCCAGCAGCTTCAGGTTCAGCGTCTCCGGCAGGCCGCCGACGTTGTGGTGGCTCTTGATCGTATGCGAACCCTTCTTGCCCTTGCCGGCGCTTTCGATCACGTCCGGGTAAATGGTGCCCTGGGCCAGCCATTTCGCATTCGCCAGGCGGCCGGCTTCGCGCTGGAATACCTCGACGAACTCGGCGCCGATGATCTTGCGCTTGGCTTCCGGGTCGGCGACGCCGGCCAGCTTGTCCATGAACTGGTCGGTGGCGTCGACGCGGATGACTTTCACGCCCAGGTTCTTGCCGAACATGTCCATCACCATCTTGCCTTCGTCCAGCCGCAGCAGGCCGTGGTCGACGAACACGCAGGTCAGCTGGTCGCCGATCGCGCGGTGGATCAGCGCCGCGGCCACGCTGCTGTCGACGCCGCCGGACAGGCCGAGGATGACTTCCTCGCGGCCCACCTGGGCGCGAATCTTTTCGACTGCTTCCGAAATATAATCCGGCATGTTCCAGTCCGACTTGCAGCCGCAGATCTCGTGCACGAAGCGGCTCAGGATGGCCTTGCCCTGCATGGTGTGCGTGACTTCCGGGTGGAACTGCACGGCGTACATGCGGCGGTCCTCGTCGGCCATGCCGGCGATCGGGCAATTGTCGGTCGACGCCATCAGCTTGAAGCCGGGCGGCATTTCCAGCACCTTGTCGCCGTGGCTCATCCAGACCTTGAGCATGCCATGGCCTTCGGGCGTAGCGAAGTCGGCGATGCCGTTCAGCAGCGCGGTATGGCCGCGCGCGCGTACCTCCGCATAGCCGAATTCGCCGACCAGGCCATTCTCGACCTTGCCGCCCAGTTGCGCGGCCATGGCCTGCATGCCGTAGCAGATGCCCAGCACCGGCACGCCGAGCTCGAACACTGCCCCCGGCACGCGCGGCGTGTCGCCTTCCGTCACGGAACTCGGCCCGCCGGAAAGGATCACGCCGGCAGCGCCGTAGCCGCGCACGAAATCGTCGCTGACGTCATAAGGAAACACTTCGGAAAACACGCCGGCGTCGCGCACGCGGCGGGCGATCAACTGGGTGACTTGCGAGCCGAAGTCCAGGATGAGAATTTTTGAATGATGCATGGCGGGCGTTGATTAAATACGGCAGTATGAAAATGGACAGGCCGCCGGAGCGTTCCGGCGGCCCGGCAGGCATTGCGTTAACTTTAGTCGGCGCGGTAGTTCGGCGCTTCCTTGGTGATCTGCACGTCATGCACATGCGACTCGCGCATGCCGGCCGACGTAATCTCGACGAACTCGGCCTTCTCGCGCAGCTCGTCGATGGTGGCGCAGCCGCAGTAGCCCATCGACGAACGCACGCCGCCGACCAGCTGGTACAGGATGGCGATCACGCTGCCCTTGTACGGCACGCGGCCCTCGATGCCTTCGGGGACGAACTTGTCGGCATTGTTGGCGGCGTCCTGGAAATAGCGGTCGGCCGAGCCGTCCGACATCGCGCCCAGGCTGCCCATGCCGCGATAGGACTTGTAGCTGCGGCCCTGGAACAGGATCACCTCGCCCGGCGCTTCCTCGGTGCCGGCGAACATGCTGCCCATCATGACGGTGGAAGCGCCGGCGGCCAGCGCCTTGGAAATGTCGCCGGAGAAGCGGATGCCGCCGTCGGCAATGCACGGCACGCCGGTGCCGGCCAGCGCCTCGGACACATTGGAGATCGCAGTGATCTGCGGCACGCCGACGCCGGCAACGATGCGGGTGGTGCAGATGGAGCCGGGGCCGATGCCGACTTTGACACCGTCGGCGCCATGCTCCAGCAACGCGCGCGCCGCAGCCGCGGTGGCGATGTTGCCGCCGATGACATCCACGTGCGGGTAATTGGTCTTGACCCAGCGCACCCGGTCCAGCACGCCCTTGGAATGCCCGTGCGCGGTGTCGACCACGATGACGTCGACGCCGGCCTTGGCCAGCAGGTCGATGCGTTCTTCATTGTCGGCGCCGACGCCGACCGCCGCCCCGACCAGCAGCTTGCCATGTTCGTCCTTGGACGCCAGCGGATGCTCGGTCGACTTCTGTATGTCCTTGACGGTGATCAGGCCGCGCAGCTCGAACGCGTCGTTGACCACGACCAGCCGTTCCAGCCGATGCTTGTTCATCAGCCGCTTGGCCTCGGCCAGGTCGGCGCCGTCGCGCACGGTGACAAGCTTGTCGCGCGGCGTCATCTTGGCGCGGACCTCGGCGTCGAGTTCCTCTTCGAAGCGGAGGTCGCGGTTGGTAATGATGCCGACCACGTTGCGCCCTTCGACCACCGGGAAGCCGCTGATGCCGTGCTGCTGCGACAGCGCGATGACTTCGCGGATCTTCATGTCGGGCGGTATCGTGATCGGGTCGCGCACCACGCCGGACTCGAAGCGCTTGACCTTGGCCACCTCGCGCGCCTGCTCTTTGGCCGTCAGGTTCTTGTGGATGATGCCGATGCCGCCTTCCTGCGCCATCGCAATCGCCAGCCTGGCCTCGGTCACCGTGTCCATCGCCGCCGACACCAGTGGGATGCTGAGCGAGATGTTGCGGGTCAGGCGGGTCTTGAGGGAAGTGTCCTTGGGGAGGATGTCGGAGTAGGCGGGCACGAGCAGCACGTCATCGAACGTGAGTGCTTTCTGGAGTAGACGCATGGCGATTCCTGTAGGCGCAAAAGCGAATTATACAGAAATCACGTTGCAAATCGCCCGCAGGAAAGGCGCCTGCGTTGCCGGTTCTGGTTGACATCCAGGACAAAGCATGGCGAAATCGTTTCCTTTAATCACTATTCAGGGACATCGATGGCCACGACTAAACTTCTGCGATTCGTCGCCTGTGCAGTGCTCGCTGCCGGTTGCAGCGGCGCACTGGCGCAGCACGTGTGGCTCAATGACAAAGGCGTCAAACAGTACTCCGACATGCCGCCCCCGCCCGGCATACCGGCGAGCCGCATCCTGCAAAGTCCGGGACCGCGCTCTGCCGCGCCCGCCGCCGAGCAGCCGGCGGCACCCAGCGTGGCCGAACGCAATGCGGCCTTCGAAAAGCGGCGCATCGAGCAGGCAGAACGGGAAAGCAAGGCCAGCGAGCAGGCGCAGCTGGCCGCAGACAACGCCCGCAACTGCGAGCAGGCACGCACCTACGAGCGCACGCTGGCGTCAGGACAACGGATTTCGAAGCTGGACAAGAACGGCGAGCGGGCTTTCCTGAGCGATCAGGAAAAGGCGCAGGAAATCGCGGCGGCGCAACGGGTGCTGGCGCGCTGCAAGTGATCAGGCGTCGATAAATTCGTAGGGTGTAATAACCGCAGGGCATTACACCTTGCGTCGATGCCCCCGGTCTTCGTTGATTGACGAATGGTGTAATGCGCTTCGCTTATTACACCCTACGAAACTACGAAACGGTTTTTTTCCCTACCCGCCGGCGCCGTGCATCCATCGGGTCGGCCACCAGCGGCCGGTAGATTTCCACCCGGTCGCCTTCCCGCAGCACGGTGTCCGGCGCTTTCTTCTTGCCGAATACGCCGACCGGGCAGGACGCCAGGTCCAGCCCCGGCGCCACGATGCCGCTCGCCTGCAGCGCATCGCGCAGTGTGCTGCCTTCGGCCAGCGTCAGGTCGCGCAGCACCGGTTGCGGCGACGACGGGTAGCAGACCGTGACATGGATATCAGCCATACACCACGTCCGCCCGCTTCGAGAACGAATCGACGAAGCTGTTGGCGATCATGTTGAATACCGGGCCGATGATCTGCTCCAGGATGCGGCTGGAAAACTCGTAGCGCAGGTCGAACTCCACCTTGCAGGCATCGGCCCGCAGCGGCTTGAAGGTCCAGTTGCCTTCGAAGTGGCGGAACGGCCCGTCGACGAAACGCATCGCCATCGCCGTCGGCGGCGTGTTGGTGTTCTCGGTCGTAAAACTCTGGCGCACGCCGTGGTAGTTGATCTTCAGCGTGGCGACCAGCACGTTGCCTTCGCGCTTCTTGACCTCGACGCCGCCGCACCACGGCAGGAACTTGGGGTAGTCCTCGACGCGGTCGACCAACGCAAACATCTGTTCGGCGCTATAGCCGACCAATACTGACTTGTGCACCACTGCCATAGCCTGTGAACCGTTTGATAAAATGCGAAGTTGAAATTTTAACCGACCGCCACCATTTCCATTCGATGAGCATCGCAGACAATAAAAAAGCCTTTCACGATTACTTCATCGAAGAACGTTTCGAAGCCGGCATGGTGCTGGAAGGCTGGGAGGTTAAATCGATCCGGGCGGGACGCATCAACCTGAAAGAGGGTTATGTGATCATCCGCAAGGCCGAACTGTTCCTGTTCGGCGCGCATATCAGCCCGCTTCCCACCGCCTCGACCCACATCAACCCGGACCCGGTGCGCACCCGCAAGCTGCTGCTGCATGGCGCCGAGATCAGCAAGCTGATTGGCAAGGTCGAGCGCGCTGGCTATACGCTGGTGCCGCTGAACCTGCATTTCTCCAAGGGCCGCATCAAGTGCGAGATTGGCCTGGCCAAGGGCAAGAAGCAGCATGACAAGCGCGCCACCGAGCGTGACCGCGACGTCAAGCGCGAAGTCCAGTCGGTGATGAAACAGAACCGGCGCTAATCAGGAACCTCAACGTTTCACACTAGCTGGCGCGCAAGGTCGACGATGTCCTTCGCCATATAGTCGAACTCGCCCTTTTCCACCTGCGGCCACCTTGCTTCCTGCCCATGCTCGTGCGGCCGCTCGACGTAGGCGGTGCGCAGGCCATGCTGCTTGGCCGCGCGCAAGTCTTCCGGGTGGCATGCGGCCAGCATCAGTTCCTGCGGCTCGATGCCCAGCAGGTCGGCGCAGCCGAGATAGGTTTCCGGGTCCGGCTTGTAATGATGAAACAGTTCGGCCGAAATGATGCAGTCCCACGGCAGGCCGGCGCGCTTGGCCATGTCGGTCAGCAGGGAAAAATTACCGTTCGACAGCGTGGTGATGGTGAAGCTGCGCTTGAGCAGCCCCAGTCCCTCCACGGTGTCGGGCCAGGCCGGCAGGCGATGCCAGGCACGGTTGAGTTCATCGAGTTCGGCCGGCGGCAATTCGCCCAGCCCATGCTGGCCGGCGACCTGCTCCAGGATGATGCGATGCAGTCCGTCGATGCGCGTCCAGTCCAGTTCGCCATTGCGCACCCGGTTCATCGCCGCCGGGTAGCCGGCACGCCAGTCGTTGGCGAAGCTGGCCCAGTCGCCGGCAACCCCATGTCTTGCGGCCAGCGCCTCCGCTTCGGCGCGTACGCCGCCATGCCAGTCCACCACGGTGCCAAACACATCGAACGCAATTGCCTTGATGGACTGCTTCATGCACTTCCCTTTCGTGAGCGGTAAATAGCCGGGGCGAGCGGTGACGGTCCTCAGATGACCGAGTCGTCGCCACCGCCGAAGTCGTCGCCGCTACCGAAGTCGTCCAGTGACGCAGTATCGTCCATCGCCCCTTGTTCCTGCGCGGGCGTGTTGCCGACGTCTCCCGCGCCGGCTTCCTGGGCCAGGCTGTTGTCGGCGGCGGGTGTTGCATTCGCGCCGGTGTCGGAGGCCAGGCCCTGCTTCGCTGCGTCCGCACCCTGGTTCCCGCCAAGCAGGCTGCCCAAGCCCTGGAACAGGAAAGCGCCGCCGGCCACGCCAGCGGCGGTCGCAGCCATGGTGCCGAGGAAGCTGCCGCCACCGCCGCCGCCACCCATGCCGAAGCGGGAAAGCGCGCCCTGGCGCTGCGGCGATTGCTGGGCCTGGCTACCGCCCTGGTAAGCCGGGGACTGCGGATACGCGGACGCTGCCGGCGTATCCATGGCCGGCGTGTTGACGGCCGGCCTGGTCCGCGCGCTGTTGCCCCAAGCGTCGGCGCCGCCAAGGAAACTGCCGGCTGAAGGTGCCGCCTGCCCTTGTCCTTGCCCCTGCGCCTGGCGCTCGAGTTCGGCAATACGGACGCGCGCCGCTTCCAGCGCCTGGTCCTGCAGCAAGGTGCGCTGCACCAGCAGGTAGGCAGCGTCCGGCTGGCGCGAGACGGCGGCGCTGATGACGGCGTCGGCTTCCGGATCGCGCTGGACACCCTGCGCCTGTTGCAACTGGGTCAGAAACTGCTGCAGCTTTTCCTGTTCTTGCGGGGTCATGGCCTTGCTCCTTCGATAACTATGCCGGATGGCCGGCGCCCTGAATGAATGGATGAATCCGGGAGCATGTTATCAGCATGGCATGAGGGACGCTGCAACGTGGGAGCAGGAACACGATGCCGTCAAGGGCCGAGGTCTGCCGGATACCGGGACCAGGTAACGGCGGGCTTTTTTCTATACAGCGTCCTCCATGCTCAACCCAAGCGTCGCGGCAGCGGCGCGTCTTTCCTGCAATCCGGGTCGTAATTTCTCGATAGTTGCAAAAGCAATCCAGGCAGCGCTCACCTCGAAGTAGTCGCGCAGCGCCGCACGCGTGTCGCTGCGGCCGAAGCCGTCGGTGCCCAGCGTGACATAGGGCGCCGGCACCCAGGCCCGTATGCTTTCCGCCACCGCCTTCACGTAGTCGCTGGCGGCAATTACAGGCAAGCCGCCCGGCAGCTGCTGCGTCACGTAAGGCTGCACCGCCTGCTCGCGCCAGCGGTTGGCACGGTCCGCTGCCATGCCGTCCCGCGCCAGTTCCGAGAAGCTGGTCACGCTCCAGACCTCCACCGCCACCGCGAAATGGGTGCGCAGCAGTTCGGCCGCCAGCAGCGCCTCTTTCAGGATGGGGCCCGCCGCCAGCAGCCGCGCCTCTGCCCCCTCCACCGTTACGACCCGGTGCATGCCGCGCAGGATGCCGTCGCGCGCGCCTTCCGGCATCGACGGCTGCGCATTGTTCTCGTTGGTCACGGTCAGGTAATAGAACACGTCCTCGCTGTCGGCCAGCATACGGCGCATGCCGTCCTCGACGATGACCGCGACTTCGTACGCATAGGCCGGGTCGTAGGCCACGCAGTTCGGGATCGTCGCCGCCACCAGGTGGCTGCTACCGTCCTGGTGCTGCAGCCCTTCCCCGGCCAGCGTGGTGCGGCCCGACGTGGCGCCCACCAGGAAGCCGCGGGCGCGCTGGTCGGCGGCGGCCCAGATCAGGTCGCCGACCCGCTGAAAGCCGAACATCGAGTAATAGATGTAGAACGGCAGCATCGGCAGGCCGTGCACCGAGTAACTGGTGGCGGCCGCGGTCCACGACGACAGCGCGCCGGCCTCGGTGATGCCCTCTTCCAGTATCTGGCCGTCCTTCGCCTCGCGGTAGGACAGGATGGAGCCGATGTCTTCCGGTTCGTAGAGCTGGCCTTGCGACGAATAGATGCCTACCTGGCGGAACAGGCTGGCCATGCCGAAGGTGCGCGCTTCGTCGGCGACGATGGGCACCACGCGCGGGCCAATATGCGCGTCCTTCATCAGGTTGCCCATGATGCGCACCAGCGCCATCGTGCTCGACATGTCGCGGCCGTCCGCGGCGAGCGCGAAGCGCGCATAGCTGTCGATGTCCGGCGCCGGCAAGGACGCTTTCGGGTCGACCCGCCGCGGCAGGAAGCCGCCGAGCGCCGCGCGCCGCGCATGCAGGTGGCGCATCTCCGGGCTGTCGTCGGCCGGCTTGTAGAAGGCCAGCGACTCGCACTGGGCGTCGGACAGCGGCAGGCCGAAACGGTCGCGGAAGGCCAGCAGCTCGTCGCGCTCGAGCTTCTTGTGCTGGTGCGTGGTCATCCTGCCCTGCCCCGCGCTGCCCATGCCGAAGCCCTTCTTGGTCTGGGCCAGGATCACGGTCGGCCGGCCGCGGTGCGCGGCGGCGGCTGCGTAGGCGGCATGGATCTTCTTCATGTCATGGCCGCCGCGATGCAGCTGGTCGATCTCGGCGTCGGTCAGCGTCGCGCCGATGGCCTGCATGGCCGGCGATTGCCCGAAAAAGTGCGCGCGGTTATACGGGCCGTCGTTCGCGGCGAAGGTCTGTAACTGGCCATCGACGGTACGGTTGAGCGCCTCGACCAGCGCGCCGTCGGCGTCGCGCGCAAAGAGCGGGTCCCAGTCCGAGCCCCACAGCAGCTTGATGACGTTCCAGCCGGCGCCGTCGAACAGGGTTTCCAGTTCGTCGACGATATGGCCGTTGCCGCGCACCGGGCCGTCGAGCCGCTGCAGGTTGCAGTTGATGACGAAGGTCAGGTTGTCCAGGCCCTCGCGCGCGGCCAGGCTGAGCGCGGCCAGCGACTCCGGCTCGTCCATTTCGCCGTCGCCGAACACGCCCCAGACCCGCCGGTCCTGCGCTGGCAGCTGGCCGCGATGTTCCAGGTAGCGCAGGAAGCGCGCCTGGTATATCGCATTGATCGGGCCGATGCCCATGGAGCCGGTCGGGAACTGCCAGAAGTCCGGCATCAGCCACGGATGCGGGTACGAGGACAGGCCGCGCGCGCCGTGCTGCCTGGCTTCGAGTTCGCGCCGGTAGAAGCCCAGGTCGTCAGCGCCCAGTGCCCCTTCGAGGTAGGCGCGGGCATAGACGCCGGGCGCGGAATGCGGCTGGAAGAACACCAGGTCGCCGCCGAAGTCGCCGTGCCGGGCCCGGAAGAAGTGGTTGAAACCGACTTCGAACAGGTCGGCGGCCGACGCGTAGCTGGCGAGGTGCCCGCCCAGTTCCGCATGGGCGCGATTGGCCCGCACCACCATGGCGAGCGCGTTCCAGCGCATGATGGCGGCCAGCTTCTGTTCCAGCAGCAAGCCGTCGGCGCCGCCCGGGTAGGCCGGCTCGTCGGCGGCCCGGATGGTGTTGACGTAGGGCGTATTGCGGGCAGCACGCCATTGCACGCCCCAGTCCCAGGCGGCGGACGACAGGCTCGACAGCAAAAAGCGGGCGCGCTCCTTGCCGCCGGACTGCAGCACCGCCTGCAGCGCGTCCAGCCATTCGGCGGTTTCGCCGGGGTCGGCGTCGGTATCGGTGATGAGGCGGCTGGCGGGCGGCATGTCCATAAAGCTCCTTGCGGATTGGATAATCGTAAGCGCATACGCTACGCCCGTCTGCGCCGAATGTGCAATCGAATGACTTCATCAATTCGGACTGTTGCGGCATAAAATGCTGCATTGACGCCAACCGGAAGATTTTAATGCCATCCATCCCCCTCGACGCAGCCGACATCCGCATCCTGCGCCTGCTGCAGGAAGACGGTGCGCAGAGCAATGTCGACCTGGCCGCGCGCATCAGCCTGTCGCCGTCGCCGACGCTGGCCCGCGTGCGCAACCTGGAAGCGCGCGGCGTGATCGCGCGCTATGTCGCGCTGGCCGACCCGCATGCGCTGGGGCTGAAGGTCAATGTGTTCATCCAGGTCAGCCTGGAAAAGCAGGAGGCCGGCGCGCTGGCGCGTTTCGAGCAGGACGTCAGCCGCTTCGACGAAGTGATGGAGGTCTACCTGATGACGGGCGACGCCGACTACCTGCTGCGCATCGTGGTGCCGGACATCCAGGCGCTGGAGCGCTTCATCCTGGAGCACCTGACGCGCATACCCGGCATCAAGAACATCCGTTCCAGCTTTGCGCTGAAGCAGGTGAAATACAAGACGGCGCTGCCGCTGGACCATGCGGGCAAGGACTAGCCCCGGGCACGCCGTACGCTGGTTCTACAGCGCCTACGCCTGGTCGCTGGTGGCCGTGCTGCTGCCGCTGTTCGGCCTGGCCATCATGGCTGTGCGCCGGCCTGCGCTGGCGCGTCCGCTGGCACGCGCGGGGGCGCGGCTGCTGCTGCGGCTGGCCGGCATGCCGTCCACGGTACGCGGGCTTGCGCACCTGCCGCGCGAGCCGCACATCCTGCTGGTCAACCACACCAGCTTTCTCGATGGCATCGCGCTGCTTGCCCTGCTGCCGGCCCGGCCGGGCTATGCGTTCGTGGTACGGCAGCAGTTTCGCGTGCAGCGGCTGCTGTGCCCGCTGCTGCGCGCGCTGGGGACCGTGGTGCTGATGCCGGCCGGCAGCGGCAGCCATGCGGGCAACGCCAGGCTGCTGGCCCAGGCGGTGCGACGGCACGGCAATCTGGTTATTTTCCCGGAAGCCGGCTTCGTGCCGCAGCCGGGCCTGCGGCGCTTCCATAGCGGCGCCTTCGTCGCCGGCATGCTGGCCGGCGCGCCGCTGGTGCCGGCCGCGCTGCGCGGCGC
>CAUQYP010000066.1:0-19411 GCA_963522035.1 uncultured Noviherbaspirillum sp.
CGGCAACGGCAACGGCAACGGCAACTGTCGCTACGCGGAACGGCAACGGCAACTGTCGCTGCGCGGGGCTTAATGCAACGGCAACTGTCGCTGCGCGGAAGTGGCGCATCTGGCGCAAGCCAGCATGAAAATACTCTAGGCAGCTCGCTGCACAGGCGCCAGTGCCGCTGCCAGTCTGTTCCAGTCGCGGCCATCCAGGCTCTGCCGCGCCAGGTCCAGCATCGCCTCGAACACCGGCGGCGGTGCGTCGGCACGGATGCCGGCCATTATCTGAAGGCGCTCGGCCGGGCTCGAGCCTTTCAGTATCCACTGCAGGTCGATGGCCATTTCCTCGGGCGGAATCGCCGCCAGGATCTGCTGGTGCAGGCCAATCAGTTCGGCGTCGGTGTAGCAGCCCTGCAGCACTTCGTTGTTTGCGGTTTCCTCAGCGTCCATATGCAGCAAACTGTCGCCTGTAAACTGTGCCAGGCGGCGTTGCAGCCGTCGCCACGCTGCGTCCCGTGCCGCCGCAGTGCCGGTTTCCATCGCCTGGCAATCCGACCGCATTGCAGCGACCTGCACTCCATGGTGCCCGTGCTCGGCTGCAGTACCGTCCGCTGAACCTGGTCGGCGTGCTTCCATGGCCGGATGCACGAAGCGCTCCTCGTTGGCAATGTGGTGCTCGCAAAACGCCAGCAATTCCCTGACTTGCCGCAGCGTATCGACACAGTCATCTGCATCGTCCAGGTCAAGCCGCGCCACGCGCGTGAGCGTGTCGCAGAGGAAAAGGCGGACTGCCTTGTGGATGCCGGCATAGATATCCACGCGGCTTGCCGTCGTGATGCCTTGCTGATCGAAATTGCCTTGCTGCATGTCAGTCTCCAGTTGTTTGGGTCGGTCTGCACGTCGCTGCCTGGCGACAGTGACAGGCATCCTATTCCGATCGACCTGGCTGATTCGCTAAAACTCTCGTGCAGAAATCTTAAAAAACCTTAAGACGGGTTATTTCCAGTAGTAAATGTACTTTCGGTAAGAATTGGCGGACTAGAAAGTATTTTCGCCAAGACTACTTTTGGAAGAATTTGCAAGCATTTCAGTCGAAAAATAATGCTATTTGCACACTTTTGATGCAAACAGGCATCAACTTCGTTGAAAAATGGAAATTTTTAAATCGAAACTGTTTCATGCTGTAAATTTTTAAACACATGTGTTTGCTTCATAAGTAACTTTCAGTAAATCACATAACTTGTTGATTTTACTGATAATTCTATCGGAGAGAGTTCTTAAACGAAATTCGCTAAGTCATTGACTTCATTAGAGAAAATGCATGTTTGGGGTTTGATATTCCTTGACCGCAAATAGAGCATCCTCTAAAGTGGGCGGCAGTGTGAAAAAGTGTCTTTTTGTGGGTGAATGAGCAGGGTAGGACGCTGCGAAAAAATGCACCGTGGCAAGTGGCAAAAAACCAAAAATAGAGGAATCCAGGGTGTTTCAAGGCGCGTCCGCACTAACTCTCGATGCGAAGGGCAGGATGACCATTCCCTCCCGGCATCGTGACGCGCTGGCGGTGCAGTGCGAGGGACGAGTGACCCTGACCAAGCATCCGCACGGCTGCCTGCTGTTTTTTCCGCGACCGGTGTGGGAAGCCCACCGCGAGCAGATTGCAGCATGGCCCATGTCGGCACGGGCCTGGCAACGGATTTTCCTGGGTAACGCGTCGGATGTCGAAATGGATACCGCCGGCCGCATCCTGATTGCGCCGGAACTGCGCAGCGCCGTCGGGCTGTCGCGCGAGGTCATGGTGCTCGGCATGGGCAGCCATTTCGAGATCTGGGATGCGGCCAAACTCGCCGAAAGCGAGGCGCAGGCAGTGGCAGACGGCATGCCTGATGTGTTGAACGACTTTTCTTTCTAGACCGTGATGACTGATAACACGGTGCCAGAGTTGCAGCACCGTACGGTGCTGCTGGAAGAAGCGGTCGACGCACTGGCGATCGAAGGCGCGCGCGCGGATGGCATCTATATAGACGGCACGTTTGGCCGTGGCGGGCACAGCCGCCGGATCTTGCAGCAATTGGGGCCGCGTGGCCGGCTGATTGCGTTCGACAAGGATCCGCAGGCAATTGCCGCCGCCCATGCGCTGGTGCAGTCCGACAACAGGTTTGAAGTAGTACATGACAGCTTTGCCACGATGGCGGCGGCGCTCGCGGAACGCGGTGTCGCGCAGGTCGATGGCATCTTGCTGGATTTGGGGATTTCCTCGCCGCAGGTGGATGACGCGGCGCGGGGATTCAGTTTCAGGATGGACGGTCCGCTGGACATGCGCATGGACACCACGCGCGGGATCTCCGCGGCGCAGTGGCTGGAAACCGCGAGCGAACAGATTATCGAGAGGGTGGTACGGGATTATGGGGAAGAACGGTTTGCTTTTCAGATTGCAAAGGCGATTGTTGCTGGCCGGTCAATCGCGCCAATTTCAGGCACACGACAGCTTGCCGAGATCGTGGCACGCGCCGTCAAGACCCGCGAGAAAGGCAAGGACCCGGCAACTCGCACCTTTCAGGCTATCCGGATTTTCATCAATCGGGAGCTTGAAGAACTCGAAGTAGGCTTGCGCGGCGCGTTTGGCTGCCTGGCTCCGAACGGGAGGATGGCTGTGATCAGCTTTCATTCGCTGGAGGACCGCATGGTCAAGCAATTTCTCGCCGCCCGGGCCAATGCGCCGCAACCCGACCGCCGCCTGCCGATACGCGCGGTGGACCTGCCGCAGCCCGAGATGAAGCTGCTCGCCAAGATGAAGCCGTCCGCCGCCGAAATCGCCGACAACCCGCGTTCACGTTCCGCCGTGATGCGGGTCGCCCTCCGTCTTGCTCCTGCTTCGCAACCGGGGACGCAACGATGAGCGGCCGCCTCGGCATGCTGTTGAGCGCGCTGCTGGCCTGCAGCGCGCTGTCGCTGGTGAACGCCCAGTACCAGGCGCGCCGGCTGTTCATCGAGATCGAGCGCGCGCAGACTGTTACGCGCCAGCTGGAAGTCGAATGGTCGCAGCTGCAGCTCGACCAGTCCACGCTGGGCAAGCATGCCCGCATCGAGGCCAATGCGCGGCGCGACCTCAACATGGTGCCGCTGACCCCGGCCCGCACGCAATACATTACCGGGGAGGCCAGATAATGGCTGCCGTGCCACGTCCCAATTCCCGCCGCGCCACTGCCCGCGGCGTGCCGTTTTCCGCCAGCCCGCTGCTGGACGTGAAGCTGCCTGCCTGGCGCTCGCGCCTGGTGCTGTTCATGATGTTCGCCGCCTTCCTGGCCCTGGCCGGCCGTGCGCTGTGGCTGCAGGGACTGTCGACCGAGTTTCTGCAAAAGCAGGGCGCCGCCCGCTATGCGCGCACGCTGGAGCTGCCGGCAACGCGCGGCAAGATTACCGACCGCAACGGCGAAGTGCTGGCCTCGTCGGTGCCGGTCAAGGCCGTGTGGGCAATACCGGACGACGTGCTGGAAGCGCCGCCTGAAAAACTGCGCGCCTTGTCCTCGCTGCTTGAAATGCCCGAGGCGGACCTGCGCAAGAAGCTCGATTCCGACCGCAACTTCGTTTACCTGAAGCGCCAGGTCGAGCAGGAGACGGTGGACAAGATCCTGAAGCTGCAGATCGCCGGCATCGAGACCCGCAAGGAGTACAAGCGCTTCTATCCGCAAGCCGACGTGACCGCCCACGTGGTCGGCTTCACCAATGTCGAGGATGCGGGCCAGGACGGCATGGAGCTGGGCATGCAGAAGACGCTGGCTGGCGTCACCGGCAGCCGCCGCGTGATCAAGGACAGGCTGGGCCGCATCGTCGAGGACATCGCCGCGGTGCGCGAGCCGCACGACGGCCGCGACCTCGTGCTGTCGCTCGACAGCAAGATCCAGTACCTCGCCTTCACCCACCTGAAGGAAGCGGTCGACAGGTTCAAGGCCAAGGCCGGCGGCGTGGTGGTGGTCGACGCCAGGACCGGCGAAGTGCTGGCGCTGGCCAACCTGCCGACCTACAACCCGAACAACCGCTCCATCCTGACAGGTGCGATGCTGCGCAATCGCGTCATCACCGACACTTTCGAGCCGGGCTCCACCCTCAAGCCCTTCTCGATCGCGCTGGCGCTGGACACCAAGCGGGTTACACCCAACACCGTGGTGCAGACCGCGCCCGGCAAGCTCACCATCGGCACCGCCACCATCGGCGACTCGCATCCGCATGGCCCGCTCACCGTGTCGCAGATCATCCAGAAGTCGTCCAACGTCGGCACCGCCAAGGTCGCGCTGCAGATGCAGCCGCAGGAAATGTGGGAAATGTTCACCACCATCGGCTTCGGCCAGCAGCCGAAGTTCGGCTTCCCCGGCGCTGTGGCGGGCCGGGTCCGCCCGTATAAATCATGGCGGCCGATCGAGCAGGCGACCATGAGCTATGGCCACGGCATTTCGGTGTCGCTGCTGCAGCTGGCCCATGCGTACACCATCTTCGCCCGTGACGGCGACCTGATTCCGCTGTCCTTCCAGAAGCTGTCGGCGCCACCGGTGGGCCAGCGCGTCATCACCGAGAAGACCGCGCGCGACATGCGCGCGATGCTGGAAACCGCAACCGGGCCGGAAGGCACCGCGCCCAAGGCGCAGGTGCCGGGCTACCGGGTGGCCGGCAAGACCGGCACCGCGTACAAGATCGTCGGCGGCCGCTACGTCAGCAAGTATGTGTCGTCCTTCGTCGGCTTCGCGCCGGCGTCCGACCCCCGCATCATCATCGCCGTGATGGTCGACGAACCGAGCGGCGCGCACTACGGCGGCGAAGTGGCCGCGCCGATCTTTTCCGCGATCGTCGGCAGCGCCTTGCGCTCGATGAATGTCGGCCCCGATTCCACCGTCACCAGCATCATCGTGCCCCCTAACGTGCCGCAGGAGAGCATGTAATGGCGGACGCGGCAGTGGGCAACGTTGCGCTGGTCGCGCTGGGCGCGCTGGTCGAATGGCTGCGTTCGCTCGCGCCTTCCGCGCAACTGACGTCGGACTCGCGCCTGCTGGCTCCCGGCGACGTGTTCCTGGCCTACCCCGGCGACAGTGCCGACGGCCGCAGTTATATTGCGTCGGCGGTCAAGCGCGGCGCCAGCGCCGTGCTGTTCGACGACGACGGCGACTTTGCATGGGATGCCGCGCTCGACGTGCCGCACCGGGCCGTCGCCGGCCTCAAGCAACTGGCCGGGCCGATTGCGCATGCCTGGTACGACGCGCCCGATGCGCAGATGGCCGTGGTCGCGGTGACCGGCACCAACGGCAAGACGTCCTGCAGCCAGTGGCTGGGCCGGGCGCTGTCGAAGCAGGGCCAGCCGACGCTGGTGGTCGGCACGCTGGGCACCGGCATCTACCGCAACGGCATGGCCGGCAACTTCAGCGAGACCGGCTACACCACGCCCGACGCGGTGCTGCTGCAGCGACGGCTGGCACAGGCCCGCGCCAGCGGCGCGCGTGCGCTCGCCATCGAGGCGTCGTCGATCGGCATCGACCAGGGCCGGCTCAACGGGCTGCATGTCGACATTGCATTATTTACCAACTTTACCCGCGACCACCTCGACTACCACGGCGACATGGCAGCGTACGAGGCGGCCAAGCGGCGGCTGTTCGACTGGCCCGGCCTGCGCCACGCGGTGCTCAACCTCGACGACGACATGGGCCAGCGCCTGGCGGCTTACCTGCGCGAACAGCCAGCTCCTATCGGCGTCACCGGCTACAGCATTGCCGACGCCAGCGCCGGCGACATGCCGGTGCTGCGCGCGGCGGATATTCGTTCCAGCAACGGCGCCACCGTGTTCCAGCTTGCCACGCCACTAGGCGCAGCGCAGGTGCGCACGCAACTTGTTGGCCAGTTCAATGTCAGTAACGTGCTCGGCATCGCCGGGGTGCTGATGGCGCGCGGCGCGTCGCTGCGCACGGTGGTGGAACTTTTGGAAGGGCTGCAGCCGGTGCCCGGCCGGATGCAGCAACTGGGTGGCCAGGAAGCGCCGCTGGTCGTCATCGACTACGCGCATACGCCCGATGCGCTCGTCAAGACGCTTGCCACGCTGCGCGAAGTCGCCCAGCAGCGGCATGGCCGGCTGTGGTGCGTATTCGGCTGCGGCGGCGAGCGCGATCCTGGCAAGCGTGCGCAGATGGGCGCCGCCGCCACCGTGGCCGACCATGTGATCGTCACCAGCGACAACCCGCGCGGCGAAGACCCGGCAGGCATTATTGAACAGATTATCGAGGGCATGAAGATTTCCAACGCAATGCACAGTACGCCGCACGTGATTCAAGACCGGGCGGCCGCCATACTTTACGCAGTCAAGCACGCGGCCCGGGCCGACGTCGTGCTGCTGGCCGGCAAGGGCCACGAAACCACGCAGGAGATCCGGGGCCGCAAGCTGCCATTCCTGGACGCCGATCACGCCGCGCTGTCGCTGGCCGCGCGCGTGACGATGAAAGGGATGCTGTGATCAAGTCTTCCCTGACGCAACTGCAGACCCGCCTCCAATCCGCAACATCCACCTCGGCCGCTGCATTCCACGGCGTGTCCACGAACAGCCGCGAGGTCGGCCCCGGCGCCCTGTTCGTCGCCCTGCGCGGCGAGCGTTTCGACGCGCACGACTTTCTCGAAGACGTCGCCGCGCGCGGCGCCGCCGCCGTGGTTGCAGAAAAGCTGCCGGCCGGCTTCACGCTGCCGGCGCTGGTGGTGCCCGACACGCGCGTGGCGCTCGGCGAGATCGGCGCCTACTGGCGCCGCCAGTTCGACATCCCGGTCATCGGCGTCACCGGCAGCAACGGCAAGACCACGGTCAAGGAAATGATCGCCGCCATCCTGGCTGCGGAATTCGGCGCCGACCAGTATCTCGCCACCCGCGGCAACCTCAACAACGACATCGGCGTGCCGCTGACGCTGGTCAGGCTGGAGGCGGCGCACAAGGCCGCCGTCGTCGAACTGGGCATGAATCATCCGGGCGAGATCGCGCAACTTGCCGCGCTGGCCCAGCCAACCGTGGGCCTGGTGAACAATGCGCAGCGCGAGCACCAGGAATTCATGGCCAGCGTCGAGGCGGTCGCCTACGAGAACGGCGCCGTCATCAGCGCGTTGCCGGCCAACGGCATCGCGGTGTTTCCGGCCGACGACCCGTATACGCCGCTCTGGCGCAGCCTGGCCAAGGCCAGCGGCCAGCGCAAGATCCTGACCTTCGGCCTGTCGCAGGAAGCCAGCATCAGCTGCACCCATGTGCCGCAGGCATTTGGCAGCCTGATGACGGTGCGCGTGGGCCAGCGCACATTCGCGGTGAAGCTCGCAGCGGCAGGCGTGCACAACGTGCGCAATGCGCTGGCCGCCATTGCCTGCACGCTGGCCATCGGCATCCACCGGCGCGCGATCGTCAAGGGGCTGGAAAGCTTTGCGCCGGTCAGCGGTCGCCTGCAGCACAAGACAGGGCGCAATGGCGCCAGCGTCATCGACGACACCTACAATGCCAATCCCGACTCGGTGAAGGCCGCAATCGACGTGCTGGCGCAGGCGCCGGCGCCGCGCGTGCTGGTGCTGGGCGACATGGGCGAGGTCGGTAGCGAAGGCCGCAAGTTCCATGAAGAAATCGGCGCATATGCCCGTGGCCGGGGCATCGACCACCTGCTCACGCTGGGCGAACTGGCCGGCAGCGCCAGCAATGCGTTCGGCGCCCGCGCCCGTCACTATGACGACGTGGAATCGCTGAACGATGCGGCGTCGTCGGTGGCGACCCCGGGCGCCACGGTGCTGGTGAAGGGTTCGCGCTTCATGCGCATGGAACGTGTGGTGCAGCGCCTGGCAGTCGATGCCGTGCAGGAGGCGCACTAGCATGCTGCTATGGCTCGCCCAATATTTTCAGGACGAACTCGGACCCCTGCGGGTATTCAACTTCATCACGTTTCGCGCCGTATTTGCCACGCTGACCGCGCTGGCGATCGGCCTGTTCTCCGGCCCGGCGGTGATCCGCATGCTGACCCGGTTGAAGGTGGGGCAGGCAGTGCGCACCAACGGGCCGCAGACGCACCTGATCAAGTCGGGTACGCCGACCATGGGCGGCGCGCTGATCCTGATCTCCATCGGCGTGTCCACGCTGCTCTGGAGCGACTGGAGCAACCGCTTCATCTGGCCGGTGCTGGTGGTGACGCTGGGCTTCGGCGCCATCGGCTGGGTCGACGACTACCGCAAGGTCGTGCACAAGGACCCGAAGGGCATGCCGTCCAGGGAAAAGTTTTTCTGGCAGTCGCTGATCGGCCTCGGCGCCGCGCTCTACCTGGCTTTCTCGGTGTCCGGCATCAGCAACGCCAACGTACTGGCGCTCTTCACGAGCTGGGTGAGTTCCGGCTTCTCGATGGACCTGCCGCCCAAGGCCGACTTCATCGTGCCATTCTTCAAGACCATCAGCTATCCGCTGGGCGTCTGGGGCTTCATCGCGCTGACCTACTTCGTCATCGTCGGCACCAGCAATGCAGTCAACCTCACCGACGGACTCGACGGCCTGGCCATCATGCCGACCGTGATGGTCGGCACCGCGCTCGGCCTGTTCGCCTACCTGACCGGCAGCGCGACCTATGCGCGCTACCTGTTCATCCCGCATATTCCGGGCGCCGGCGAGCTGATCATCTTTTGCGGCGCGATGGCCGGCGCTGGCCTCGCCTTCCTCTGGTTCAATGCGCATCCGGCCCAGGTCTTCATGGGCGACGTCGGCGCGCTGGCGCTGGGCGGCGCGCTGGGCACCATCGCCGTCATCGTGCGCCAGGAAATCGTGCTCTTCATCATGGGCGGCGTGTTCGTGGTCGAGACGCTGTCGGTGATGCTGCAGGTCGGCTACTTCAAGTACACCAAGATGCGCTTCGGCACCGGGCGCCGGGTGCTGCTGATGGCGCCGCTGCATCATCACTATGAACAAAAGGGCTGGAAGGAAACGCAGGTCGTGGTCCGTTTCTGGATCATCACGATGATGCTGGTGCTGTTCGGCCTGTCCACACTGAAGCTGCGATGATGAACTATCAAGGCAAACAGGCACTGGTGCTGGGGCTGGGAGAGTCCGGACTGGCAATGGCCCTCTGGCTGGCGCACTGCGGCGCAGCCGTGCGCGTGGCCGACACCCGCGCCGCGCCCGAGCGCCTGGCGGCATTGCAGGCGCAGGCGCCGGCGGCCGGCTTCATCGGCGGCGCATTCACCGAAGCGCTGCTCGACAATGTCGACTTCATCGCGGTCAGCCCTGGCCTCGCGCCGGGACGCGAACTGGCGGCGTTGCAGGCGCCGGCCGCCGCGCGCGGCATACCGTTCGTCGGCGAGATCGAACTGTTCGCGCAGGCGCTTGCCGCGCTGCGCGAGGAACGCGGCTATGCGCCCAAGGTGCTGGCCGTCACCGGCACCAACGGCAAGACCACGGTCACCAGCCTGACCGGCCTGCTGGCCGAACGCGCCGGCCTGTCGGTGCAGGTGGCCGGCAATATCAGCCCGGCCGCGCTCGACATGCTGCGCCAGCGCCTGGACGGCGACGACTTGCCGCAGCTGTGGGTGCTGGAGCTGTCGAGCTTCCAGCTGCATGCGACCAGCAGCCTGCGCGCCGATGCGGCCACCGTGCTCAATGTCACGCAGGACCATCTCGACTGGCATGGCGACATGGCTTCCTATGCTGCCGACAAGGCCAGGATATTCGGTGACCGCACCGTGCGCATCCTGAACCGCGACGATGCGCTGGTGATGAAAATGGCAGCGCCGGGCGTGCCGGTGCTGACCTTCGGTTCGGACGAGGCGACGACGCCGGGCGCGTTCGGCCTGGCGCAGGAAAACGGCATGCTGTGGCTGACCGAGGCGGTTCCGGCCGAGGACGGCGAGCGCAAGCGCCGCAAGAAGGACGACAGCGCGGTGCCCGTGAGCCTGAAGCGGTTGATGCCGGCCGACGCGCTGCAGATACGCGGCCGCCACAATGCGCTCAATGCGCTGGCCGCGCTGGCGCTGTGCCGCGCCATCGGCCTGCCGCTTGCGCCATTGCTGCACGCGTTGCGCGACTACCGCGGCGAGCCGCACCGGGTCGAGCTGGTGGCGACTGTCGGCGGCGTCGATTACTACGACGACAGCAAGGGCACCAATGTCGGCGCCACGGTGGCTGCGCTCAACGGCCTCGGGGCAGGGCGCAACGTGCCGCAACTGATCGTGATTGCCGGCGGCGATGGCAAGGGCCAGGACTTCAGCCCGCTGGCCGCGCCGGTTGCGCGCCACGCCCGCGCCGTGCTGCTGATAGGCCGCGACGCCGGCACGATACGCAGGGCGCTGGCCGGCGCCGGCGTAGAAATGATCGACTGCGACACGCTGGAGCAGGCAGTGCAGCAGGCCGCGGCACTGGCCGCTCCCGGCGATGCCGTATTGCTGTCGCCGGCCTGCGCCAGCCTGGACATGTTCCGCAATTATGCGCACCGGGCCGAGGTGTTCGTCGACGCAGTGCGCGAGCTGGCGCTGGCACGCGGCGAGGTGATGGCATGAAGGCGCTGCCATGAAACTCGCGTTTCCTTCCTTCTTTTCCCGTTCCGCGCCGGCCTCGGAAGCGCTTGCCCAGCGTCCGCGCATCGCCGAGTACGACCAGGTGCTGATCTGGGTCACCGTGCTGCTGATGCTGTTCGGCCTGGTCATGGTGTATTCGGCGTCGATCGCGCTGCCCGACTCGCCGAAGTACGCTGCTTATCACAACAACCATTTCCTGATACGCCAGGCCATATTCATCGGCGTGTCGCTGATTGCCGCCTCACTCGCGTTTCGGGTGCCGATGAAGACCTGGCAAAAGGCGGCGCCCTACCTGTTCGTCATCACGCTGATACTGCTGGTGCTGGTCCTGGTGCCGGGCCTGGGCAAGGGCGTCAATGGCGCCAAGCGCTGGCTCTCGTTCAAGGTGTTCAACCTCCAGCCCTCCGAAGTGATGAAGCTGTTCATGGTGCTGTACGCGGCCGACTACACGGTACGCAAGCAGCAATACATGCACCAGCTGACCAAGGGCTTCCTGCCGATGGCGGCGGCGGTCGGCTGCGTCGGCCTGCTGCTTCTGCTCGAACCCGACCTTGGCGCCTTTGGCGTCATCGTCTGCATCGCCATGGGCATCCTGTTCCTGGGTGGCATCAACGGCATCTGGTTCGGCGGTATCGCCAGCATGCTGGTCGCGGTCTTCGTACTGGTGATCGGGCTTTCGCCATGGCGCCGCGAGCGCATCTTCGCCTACCTCAACCCGTGGACCGAGGAAAACGCGCTGGGCAAGGCGTACCAGCTTTCCCATTCGCTGATTGCGTTCGGCCGCGGCGAGCTGTTCGGCGTCGGCCTCGGCGGCAGCGTCGAGAAGCTGCATTACCTGCCCGAAGCGCATACCGACTTCCTGCTGGCCGTCATCGGCGAGGAACTCGGCTATGCCGGCGTGCTGGTGGTCGTGGTGATGTTCTATTGGCTGATCAAGCGCGCGTTCGAAATAGGCCGCCAGGCCATCGCCATCGACCTGACCTTTGCCGGCCTGACGGCCAAGGGCATCGGCTTGTGGATAGGCGTGCAGGCCTTCATCAACATGGGCGTGAACCTGGGCCTGCTGCCGACCAAGGGACTGACCTTGCCGCTGATGAGCTACGGCGGCTCCGGGGTGCTGATCAACTGCGTCGGCCTGGCCATCCTGCTGCGCATCGATTTCGAGAACCGCATCCGCATGCGCGGAGGCCGGCTATGAAGCGGCTGATGGTCATGGCGGCCGGCACCGGCGGCCACATCTTTCCAGGCCTCGCGATCGCAGCGACCATGAAGTCGCGCGGCTGGGACGTGTCCTGGCTGGGCACGGAGCGGGGCATGGAACGCGAACTGGTGCCCAAACACGGCGTGGCGATGGACACCATCGACTTTTCCGGCATGCGCGGCAAGGGACTGATGCATACGCTCGGCGGCGCTTTCCGGCTGACGGCCAGCTTCACCGCCTGCCTGCGCATCCTGGCGCAGCGCCGCCCGGACGTGGTGCTGGGCATGGGCGGCTATGTGACGGTGCCGGGCGGCATGATGGCGCGGCTGCGCGGTGTGCCGCTGGTGCTGCTCAATGCCGATGCCGCATTGCTGTTGTCAAACCGCACGCTGACGCCGCTGGCGCGCCGGGTGCTGTTCGGCTTCCCCGCAGACTTCGGCGCGGCGGCCGGCAAGGCCACCGTCACCGGGAACCCGGTGCGCCGCGAAATCACAGACATGCAGCAGCCGGCACAGCGCTTCGAAGGCCGCACCGGCCCCTTGCACATCCTGGTCGTCGGCGGCAGCCTGGGCGCGAAGGCGCTGAACGAAGCAATGCCGGCGGCGATGGCGCTGATACCGGAAGAAAAACGTCCGAAGCTGGTGCACCAGTCCGGCAAGCAGCACGTTCATGCACTGCGCCAGGCCTATGCCGACGCCGGTGTCGAGGCCGACGTGCTGGACTTCATCGACGACATGCCGGCGCGGTATGCCGAGGCCGACCTGGTGGTGTGCCGGGCCGGCGCCATCACCGTGTCGGAACTGACCGCGGCCGGCGTCGCCAGCGTGCTGGTGCCGTTCGTGGCGTCCACCACCAGCCACCAGCGCGACAATGCGCAGTGGATGGAAAAACAGCAGGCTGCGGTTTACCTGCCGCAGTCCGAATTGACGCCGCAGCGGCTGGTCGCGCTGCTGGCGGGCATGACGCGCGAAGGCTGCGTGGCGATGGCGGAGGCGGCCTACCGCCAGGGCCGGCGCGACGCCAACGAAACCATCGCGGATATTTTGGAAAAGCTGGCGGCAACGCCAGGAAGAACATGAAACATAAAGTAAAGAACATTCATTTCGTCGGCATCGGCGGCAGCGGCATGAGCGGCATCGCCGAGGTGCTGCTGAACCTCGGCTACACCGTCTCCGGCTCCGACCTCGGCAGCAATGCCGCCACCGAGCGCCTGGCGCAACTGGGCGCGTGCGTCACCCGCGGCCACCAGGCGGCGAATGTCGACGGCGCCGACGCCGTGGTCACGTCGACCGCGGTCAAGCCCGACAACCCGGAAGTGCTGGCGGCCCGCGCGCTCGGCATACCCATCGTGCCGCGCGCGATGATGCTGGCCGAACTGATGCGCCTCAAGAGCGGCATCGCCATCGCCGGCACCCATGGCAAGACCACCACCACCAGCCTGGTCGCCAGCGTGCTGGCGCAGGGCGGGCTGGACCCGACCTTCGTCATCGGTGGCCGCCTGACCAGCGCCGGCGCCAATGCCAAGCTGGGCGCGGGCGACTTCATCGTCGCCGAGGCCGACGAGTCGGACGCGTCCTTCCTCAACCTGTCGCCGGTGATCGAAGTCATCACCAACATCGACGCCGACCACATGGAGACCTACGACCACAGCTTTGCCAAGCTGAAGCAGGCCTTCATCGAATTCACCAACCGGCTGCCGTTCTATGGCGTCGCGATACTCTGCGTCGACGACGCCAACGTGCGCGAGATCATGCCCTTCATTTCCAAGCCGGTGCTGACCTACGGCTTCGATGCGAAGGCCCAGGTGCGCGCGGTCGACGCCCGCGCAGTCGACAGCCACATGAAGTTCACCGTGATCCAGCAGGGCTATGCCCCGATGGACATCAGCCTGAACCAGCCCGGCATGCATAACGTGCAGAACGCCTGCGCCGCCATCGCCATCGCCCGCGAGCTGGGCGTGGACGACAGTGCGACGCAGAAGGCGCTGTCCGAATTCAACGGCGTCGGCCGCCGCTTCACCCGCTACGGCGACATCACGCTGGCGTCCGGCGTGCGCTTCACGCTGGTGGACGACTACGGCCATCATCCGGTCGAGACCGCAGCCACCCTGGCGGCCGCGCGCGGCGCATACCCGGGCCGCCGTCTGGTGCTGGCGTTCCAGCCGCACCGCTATACCCGCACCCGCGACCTGTTCGAGGACTTCGTGAAAGTGCTGTCGTCGGCCGACGCGCTGGTGCTGGCCGAAGTCTATGCGGCCGGCGAGCAGCCCATCGTCGCCGCCGACGGCCGCGCACTGGCGCATGCGCTGCGCGTGCTGGGCAAGGTGGAACCGGTATTTGTCGAGGATATTGCAGAAATGAGCACCACTATTTCCGATGTCGTCCGTGACGGCGACGTTGTCATCACCATGGGCGCCGGCTCCATCGCCGGCGTGCCGGCGCAATTGGCGCAGCTGGGACTATCGACAAAACCGGCAAAGCCGGCGCAGGAGGCCGCATGAACACCGTGACCGCGGCGCAGGAACTGGGCAAGGTCGGCGTGCTGTACGGCGGCTGTTCCGCCGAGCGCGAAGTGTCGCTGATGTCGGGCGAGGGCGTGCTGGCCGCGCTGCGCGCCCGGGGCGTGGACGCGCATGGCTTCGACCCGGCGCGGCAGAACCTGGCGCAATTGGTGGAGCAGGGCTATGACCGCGTCTTCATTGCGTTGCACGGCCGCTACGGCGAGGACGGCACGCTGCAGGGCGCGCTCGAACAGCTCCGCATTCCGTACACCGGTCCGGGCGTGATGGCCTGCGCGCTGTCGATGGACAAGACCATGAGCAAGCGTGTCTGGCTGTCGCACGGCCTGCCGACGCCGCGCTTCGTGGTGCTGGAAAAGAACGCTGGCGCCGTGCAGCTCGAGGCGGCGGTTGCGGAACTCGGCCTGCCGCTGATGCTGAAGGCGCCGCATGAAGGCTCGACCATCGGCATCAGCAAGGTCGCGGCGGCCAGCGAGATGCAGGCGGGCTTCGAGAATTGCGTGCGCTACGACGACACCGTGCTGGCCGAGGAATTCATCAGCGGCCGCGAACTGACAGTGCCGGTGATGGGTGCCGGGCGCGACGCCTACGCGCTGCCCATCGTCGAGATCCGCGCGCCGCAAGGCAACTATGACTACGAGCACAAGTACTTCAGCGACGAAACCGAATACCTGTGCCCGGCTCCGCTGGATGCAGCGCTGGCCGCGCGCATCCAGGCGCTGGCGGTCGAGGCTTACCGCGCGCTGGGTTGCAGCGGCTGGAGCCGGGTCGACTTCATGCTGCGTGCCGGCGACGATGCGCCCTTCCTGCTGGAAATCAATACTTCCCCCGGCATGACCGGCCATTCGCTGGTGCCGATGTCGGCGCGGGCGGCGGGCGTGAGCTACGAAGACCTGTGCATCGACATCCTGCGGCTGGCGCGGCTCGACCTGAAACCGACGCCGGGCTGGAAGCCGGCCTGACCAACTGAAAACAGAAAGCGAACGATAGCGACCATGTGGCAGGACATCCGACTACTCAACGCGACAGCCAATGCGCTGCTGGGCCTGCTCGCGCTTGCGATTCTCGGGTCGGCCCTGTGGTGGGTCGTGCACCGGCCGCTGTTTACGCTGCGGGAGGTGCGGCTGGAAGGGCCGGAACACAGCACGCTGCGGCATGTGAGCCCGTCGACCGTGCGCGGCACCGCGCTGCCGCGGATCAAGGGCAACTTCTTTACCGCCGACCTGGAACAAGTCCGGGTGGCGTTCGAGTCGGTGCCCTGGGTGCGCCGCGCGGCGGTGCGGCGCGAGTGGCCCAACAAGCTCGTCGTGGTCATCGAGGAGCACCGGCCGCTGGGAACCTGGGGCGAAGACGGCCGCCTGGTCTCGGTGCAGGGCGACCTCTTTACCGCCAACCTTGACGAAGCCGAGGAGGAAGGCGACCTGCCCGAGTTCAGCGGCCCGGCAGGCTCGGAGCGCGAGGTCGTTGCGCGTTTCCGCGACCTCGGCGAGTGGCTGGCGCCAGTGAACCTTGCGCCGGAGGCGGTGCAGCTTTCAAGCCGCTATGCGTGGAGCGTGCGGCTCAGCAATGGCATGAACGTCGAACTCGGACGGGAACAAAACAGGGAGACCCTGAAAGCCAGGGTAGAGCGACTGGTGCAGATTTATCCGCAACTGGTCGCACGGTTGCAGGACCGGATCGAAAGCGTGGACATGCGTTATCCGAATGGCATGGCGCTGCAGGTCGCAGGCCTGAAAATTGCACCCGAACCAAAGAAAAAATAAGCGAAAGAACATGACAAAAGACGCGAAAAACCTGATCGTCGGACTCGACATCGGCACCTCCAAGGTGGTGGCGGTGGTGGCCGAGGTCATGTCGAATGGACGGCATGAAGTGATCGGACTCGGGCAGCATGAATCGCGTGGCCTGAAAAAAGGGGTGGTGGTCAACATCGAGGCGACGGTGGAGTCGATCCAGCGCGCGCTGGAAGAGGCCGAGCTGATGGCGGACTGCAAGATCCGCAATGTGTATACCGGCATCGCCGGCAGCCACATCCGGAGCTTCAACTCGCGCGGCATGGTCGCCATCAAGGACAAGGAAGTGACGGCAGCCGACGTCGCCCGCGTGATCGAGACCGCCAAGGCAGTCAACATCGCCACCGACCAGCAACTGCTGCACACGGTGCCGCAGGAGTTCATCGTCGACAACCAGGAAGACGTGCGCGAGCCGATCGGCATGAGCGGCATCCGGCTCGAAGTGAAGGTGCATATCGTCACCGGCGCGGTGTCGGCGGTGCAGAACATCGTCAAGTGCGTGCGCCGCTGCGGCCTCGAAGTGTCGGACCTGATCCTGCAGCCGATGGCCTCGGCCGACGCGGTGCTGACGCCGGACGAGAAGGAACTGGGCGTGGTGCTGATCGACATCGGCGGCGGCACCACCGACGTCGCCATCTTTACCGAAGGCGCGATCCGGCATACCGCCGTGATCCCCATCGCCGGCGACCAGATCACCAACGACATCGCGATGGCGCTGCGCACGCCGACCGCGGAAGCCGAGGAAATCAAGCTGCGCTATGGCGTGGCCAAGCAGGTGCTGGCCGACCCTGGCCAGCAGCTCGAAGTGCCGGGGCTGGGCGACCGCGATCCGCGGACCCTGTCGCGCCAGGCGCTGGCCGCGGTCATCGAGCCGCGCGTGGAAGAATTGTTCGCACTCGTGCACCAGGTCGTGCGCGAGTCGGGCTACGAGGAAGTCCTGTCGTCAGGCCTGGTCCTGACCGGCGGCACCTCGATGATGCCGGGCATGGTCGAACTGGCGGAGGACATCTTCCTCAAGCCGGCCCGCCTGGGCATGCCGGAGTACAGCGGCCAGCTGGCCGACGTGGTGCGCAGTCCGCGCTACGCCACCGTGCTGGGGCTGCTGCTGGAGGCAAAGAAGCAATATCTGCGCGGGCATATCGTCACGAGGCAGGAAGGATCGATGAAAGCGGTATGGCAGCGCATGAAAGAATGGTTTTTGGGGAATTTTTAATCGGGTTTGTTTTCAACATCAGTAGGCTTTGTTAGTCGTCCCGGCATTTAGGCCTTCCGACTGCACACTGCACATCAAATAAAGGAGTCATCATGGAAATCGATATTCTGGATAACACATCCGACGGCACCGTCATCAAGGTGGTGGGCGTCGGCGGCGCCGGCGGCAACGCAGTACAACACATGATCAACAAGGGCGTCTCGGGCGTGGAGTTCATCTGCGCCAATACCGATGCGCAGGCGTTGAAGGGCTCGAAAGCGCATAACGTTATCCAGATCGGCGACACCGGCCTTGGCGCCGGCATGAAGCCGGCCATCGGTCGCCAGCTGGCTGAAGAGTCGCGTGCGCGCATCGAGGACGCGCTGCGTGGCGCGCACATGGTGTTCATCGCCGCCGGCATGGGCGGCGGCACCGGCACGGGCGCGGCGCCCATCGTCGCCCAGATCGCCAAGGAGCAGGGCGCGCTGACCGTGGCGGTGGTGTCCAAGCCGTTCTCGTACGAGGGCCAGAAGTGCATGGACATCGCCAACGAAGGCCTGGAAGCGCTGTCGCAGCATGTCGATTCGCTGATCATCATCCTCAATGAAAAACTGGAAGAGATCTACGAGGACGACAGCATGATCGAGTGGCTGCAGCATGCCGACGACGTGCTGAACAACGCGGTGGCCGGCATTGCCGAGATCATCAACGTGCCTGGCCATATCAACGTCGACTTCAACGACGTCAAGACCATCATGGGCGAACAGGGCAAGGCCATGATGGGCACCGCCGTCGCCTCCGGCGTCGACCGTGCACGCCTGGCGGCCGAGCAGGCAGTGGCGTCGCCGCTGCTGGACGGCATCGACCTGTCCGGCGCGCGCGGCGTGCTGGTCAACGTCACCGCCAGCCGCAGCCTGAAGGGCAAGGAAATCAAGGAAGTCATGGCCACCGTGCGCGCCTTTGCCGCGCCGGACGCGTCGATCGCGCAGGGCATCGCCTACGACGAGAACATGGGCGACGACATCCGCGTGACCGTGGTCGCCACTGGCCTCGGCCGCACCCGCAAGACCGTGCAGCTGGTCCAGACCCAGGCGCTGCGCACCGGCACCCATGATGAAGTGATGATGGGCGGCATGTCGCATGCCCATGGCCATTCCCACGGCCATGCCAGCGGCTCGACCGACGGCCTGAAGGCGCCGGCGGTATGGCGCAACAAGTCGGCCTCCGAGACCGTGCGCGCGCTGGAGAAGAACGGCATGGAAACCTACGACATCCCGGCTTTCCTGCGCAAGCAGGCGGACTGATCGCCCTGGCCCGACCGGCCTCGTTGTGCAGGAAGCTGCGGAACGAGGCATACTCTGCCCTCCGAGCCGAGCCCATGCCGGGCCCGGCTTTTTTTTGCGCATTTTCAGAACATACAGAGGAAGACCATGACCATTAACGTTGGCGACAAGCTGCCCGAAGCGACCCTTTCCGAATTCATCGATGTCGAGACCGAGGGCTGCACGCTCGGCCCCAACGCCGTCAAGGTGAGCGACGCCACCCGCGGCAAGAAAATCGCGATCTTCGGCCTGCCCGGCGCCTATACGCCGACCTGCTCGGCGCAGCACGTGCCTGGCTACATTGCCAACGCCGACGCGCTCAAGGCAAAAGGCATCGACGAGATCTGGTGCGTGTCGGTCAACGATGCGTTTGTGATGGGCGCCTGGGGGCGCGAGCAGAAAGCCACCGGCATCGTGCGCATGATGGGTGATGGCAGTGCGCAGTTCACCAAGGCGCTGGGGCTGGAATTCGACCTGACGGCGCGTGGCATGGGCATTCGGTCACAGCGGTATTCGATGCTGGTGGAAGATGGCGTGGTCAGGCAGCTGAACCTGGAGGCGCCGGGCAAGTTCGAAGTCTCGAATGCGGAGACGCTGTTGAAGCAGCTGGGCTGATTGCCGGGCGGGGACCATGAGTGGTCCCTACTGACCTGCCGGCAGGGGTTCCAGAGGAGCCGTCGCTCTTGCCCGCGCAGCGACGGTTGTCGTTGGGTCCGCGCAGCGACGGTTGCAGTTAGCTCCGCGCAGCGACGGTTGCGGTTGCCGTTGCCGTTGCAGTTGCTTTTGCAGTTGCTTTTGACGCGGCCGTTGACGTGGATCCCCGTTAGACGGCGACGCGTCGCCAGGGACTGAAACGGA
>CAUQYP010000067.1:0-19249 GCA_963522035.1 uncultured Noviherbaspirillum sp.
CAACGGCAACGGCAACGGCAACGGCAACGGCAACTGTCGCTGCGCGGGCAACGGCTACGGCAACTGTCGCTGCGCGCAACAAGCAATACTGCTTACAGGCCGGCTTAGCAAGTCAGCGCGAAACGGCTTTAGCGACGCCGTTTCAAGCCGGCTTCTTCTCGCGCGGAATGCGGCCCATCAGGTAGAACTCTGGATTGGGCGCCATGCCCGCCATATTCGCCATCCGATTCGACAGCGCAAAAAACGCGGAGATCGCGCCGATGTCCCAAATGTCCTCATCGTCGAATCCATGCTCGTGCAGCACGGCGAAGTCGCTGTCGTCCACCGTGTGCGAGGCAGTCGATACCTTGAGCGCGAAGTCCAGCATGGCCCGCTGGCGAGGCGTGATGGCCGCCTTGCGGTAGTTGGTGGCGACCTGGTCGGCAACCAGCGGGTTCTTCTCGAAGATGCGCAGCAGCGCGCCGTGGGCCACCACGCAGTACAGGCACTGGCTGGCGGCGCTGGTGGCGACCACGATCATTTCCTTGTCGCCCTTGCTGAGGCCGCCTTCTCTCAGCATCAGCGCATCGTGGTAGGCGAAGAAAGCGCGGTATTCGTCGGGGCGGCGGGCCAGCTTGATGAAGACGTTCGGCACGAAACCGGACTTTTCCTGTACCTCCAGGATCTGCGCGCGGATGTCGTCCGGCAGGTTGGCGAGTTCGGCAACGGGGTAGCGGTCAATAGTCATGGTGTCTCCTTTATATTAGGTGGCAGGGCGGCATCGCGCCCGATGCGCATCAATTCTACGCATTCACGCATCCGGCTCGAATACCAGCTCGGGCAGCACCACTTCCCACTGGTCGCTGCGCAGGCTGGCCTGGTACGCCGGCTCCGAATCCTCGCGCCGCCGGACGATCACGGACTTCACCTGCCCGGACACGAAACGCATGCCTGCCGGTGGCGCGAAGGACTTGGCGAGCCGCCCGACGACGTGACCATCGAGACCGCACACGTGCCAGCGTTCGGCCATACGGCGCAGGGTGATGGCGTCGCCTGCAGAAAGCGCCGCAATCGCACGATGTGCCAATGCCTCGGGCGCCTGCCTGCCGGCAAAGCTCAAATCCACGTCCTTCAGCCCCAGCGGCAGGTAACGCCGCTGCAAGCCGGGCGGAATCGCCGTCAGTCCGCGCTCTTCCCGGAACAGCACCGACGCTTCGTCCGCCAGCTGCTCGACGAGCCGGTGCCGGCCCTGCATCTTCACCAGCGTCAGCGTTTTCCCGGCCCGCGTCATGGCCACGTAGAACAACCGGCGCGGCGCGTCGGCGTCTTCGTTCTGCCCGGCCTGGTTCCAGCCGCCGTCGACGATGGCGACATGGTCGAACTCGAGTCCCTTGGCGCTATGCGCGGTCAGCAGCAGCAGGCCGGTCTGCCGACGCCGGTGTTCACGACCCCATTCGACCAGCCACTCGATGAAGTGCGCCGCCGGCAATTCGCTGCCGCCGGTTTCCAGCGCATACTGCTCGACCGCTTCGGCCAGCAATGTCCACGACGGGCCGGCCGGCTGCGTCGCCAAATAGTCGCGGATGCCGGCGCAATCGACCAGGCTGCCCGTACGCTCATGCAGCCAGCCGACCAGCTGCTGCGTCTCGCGCAGGCGCCAGCAATGCGCCGTATCCTCGTTCGCCATCTGCGCCGGGATGCCATGCAGTTCGCAGTAGCTGCGCACCGGGTCCAGCGACTTCCAGTCGCGCCCGATCACGGCTGCCTGCGCCCAGTCCCAGCCGGGCGCAAGCGCTGCCAGGCGCTGCAACTCTTCCATGACGGCCACGGTCTGGCTGAGCACCGATGGCCCGCCCGGCAGCACCTGCACCCGGCCCCGGCCTACCGGGTCCAGCTTTTCCCACTCGCCGCCAGCGCCAAGCCGCGCGCGGGCGCGGTCGATGACGATGGGGTGCGCCGCCTTCATCCTGCCGCCGGCCAGCGCGATGACGCGGTTGGCGGCAGCGATGATGTGGCCGCTCGAGCGGTAGTTCTCGACCAGGTAGGCCGGCCGGGCGTCGTAGTCCGCTTCGAAGCGGCGGATGAACTCGACCGATGCGCCGTCGAAGCCGTAGATGTTCTGGTCGTCGTCGCCGACCGCGAACAGCGTCAGCCGCTGGTCCTCTTCGGCGCGCGCCCGGCCGGCAATCGCGGCGATCAGCTCGTACTGGTCGGGACCGACGTCCTGGTACTCGTCGACCAGGATCCAGCGGAAGCCGGCGAGCAGCCGGTCGCGCTGCACATCGGCTTCCAACGCGGCTTCTTCCGGCGCGGTGCCATCGCCCCCGCCTTCACCCTTGAGCAGCAGCACCGCCTGCCGCAGCACTTCCCTGAATGCCTGTTCGTCCCTGCGCGCATGCGTCAGGAAGCTGGTGCCGGTCAGCCGCATCGCGAACGCGTGGCAGGTCATCACGGTGACGCCTTTCGCATCGTCGCCGATCAGCTCGGCCAGCCGGCTGCGGATCTGCACCGCCGCGTGCCGGTTATAGGCCAGCGCCAGGATGCCGTGCGGGTTTTCGCGCCGCACCCGCACCAGCCAGGCAATGCGGTGCACCAGCACCCGCGTCTTGCCCGAGCCGGGGCCGGCCAGCACCAGCATGTTGACCTGCTCGCGCTCGTCGGTGACGATTTCCTGCTGCACCGGGTTGTCCAGCGCCTCGACGATGCGCTGCCACGACGCCGGCGTGGTCTGCCGCATCAGTTCCTTCTCCTTCACCGGCAACCAGCGCTGCATGAACTCGGCGCGCTCGAGGCTGAAATAATCCATTGCCAGCCGCAGCGCGTCGGCCATTGCCTGCAGGCCGCGCTGCACGTACTCGGCCATCACGTGGATCTGCACCACCTGCTCGTCGTAATGCAGTTGCAGCGGCGCGAAGTCGGCCTTGGTGAACTTGCGGCGCCCGGTCGCCAGCCGCAGCGTCATCGCCGAGCGGAACACGGCGAGGCCCTTGTTCAGGCGCAGCACCTCCTGTTCGTGCATCCACAGCAGCGCCCGGTCGAGCAGCCGGGCCGTTTCCTTCACTTCCGAGGCCAGCGCAAGGTCGGACCGGACAGCCTCATGCAGCTTGCCCAGCGTGCTTTCCGCCAGCAGGTCGGCGCCGCGCGCACCCTTGGGCAGCGTGTCGAGGAAATGGTCCAGCGCGCGCCGCGCCGCGGTGCGCCGCAGCGCGGCCGTCCGGTCGAGCAGGGACCAGCTCCGCTGCAAGGTGAGCTCGATGCATTCCGCGTCGAGCCGGCGCAGGCGCAGGCTGCCGCGGCCGCCGTCGTCGCTGCGGCCGTGGGCAGCGATGCTGCCGAGGATGCGCACCAGTTTTTCGGGCAGGGCGCCGGTATGGCCCTCGTCCTTCAGCCGCTGCGTCGCATGGCGCAGCTGCAGCACCGACGACGCGCCCGGTTCCAGGTCGGGTGCGGCGGCGCGCAACAGGTCGATCAAGCCCTGTTCCAGCTGCGCCGCCTCGTCCAGCCGCTTTTGCGACGAACGCGCCACGCCCGCATGGACAAAGGCCGTCAGCGCGGTGTCGTTGCTGGCGATGCCCAGGCGCTCCAGGTCGTACAGCGCGGCGCGCACCCGGTCGGGGCTGAGTCCGGACGTGCCCATCAGCTCGTCGGTGGAAATGCCTTCATCCGGATCGGCCGCGACCAGCGCCTGCACCAGCGACAGCAGCTGCCGCCGGTAGTCGTCGAACAATTGCTTGCCTTCGAGCTTCTTGCGCGCCTCTTCCACCGAGGCCACCCGCAGCGAGGACGGGAACACCTGCACATGGTTTTCCTCGCGCGTGAGCAGCGTCGCTTCCTCCAGCCAGGAGATGGCGGTGCGCACCCGGGTGTCGTCGGTGGCGCTGTCCCGATTGAACGCGCCTTCGACTTCCTCGGCCAGGATCTCGCCGGCGGTGGCGATCACTTCCTCGCCGCGCTTCCTGCGCTCGAGCGCCTGCAGCGAACGCAGGATGGCCTGTATCTCGCGCTGGCTCAGCCGCGAACGCGCCGACAGGCTGAACTGGCGCTCCACGTCCTCCGGCGTGTAGAGCAGCACGCAGCGCGCCGGCGCCCGGTCGCGCCCGGCGCGGCCGGCTTCCTGCAGATAGTTTTCCAGCGAGCCCGGTATGTCGGCATGGATCACCAGCCTGACGTCCGGCTTGTCGATGCCCATGCCGAACGCATTGGTCGCCGAGATCACCTTGAGTTCGCCGCCGATGAAGCGCTGCTGCACGCTCTTCTTCGACTCGGGCGCCAGGCCGGCATGGAAATAGCCGGCGGCCAGGCCCTTTTCCTGCAGGAAGGCCGCCACTTCCTCGGTCTGCCGGCGCGACGCGCAGTACACGATGGCGCCGCCGTCGGCGCCGGCCGGCAGGTCGGCTTCCAGCAGCTGGTGGACATGCGCGAACTTCTCGTGCGAGGTGGTCGGCACCACCGCGAACGCCAGGTTGCTGCGGCCGGCGCCGCCGTCGAACACCGTGAGCGCAATGCCGATGCGGTCGCGGAAATAGGCCAGCATGTCGGCCACTACGTCCGGCTTGGCGGTGGCGGTGAGGCACAGCACCGGCGGCACGGTCGCATCGCCGGCCTTCTCGCGGATGAAGCGGCCCACGTAGCGGTAGTCGGGCCGGAAGTCCTGTCCCCATTTCGACAGGCAGTGCGCCTCGTCCAGCACCCACATGCCGATCTCGCGCTGTCCCAGCACCTTGCGCACCGACTTGTTGCGCAGCTGTTCGGGCGACAGCACCAGGATGCCGATATCGCCGAGCCGCACCCGTTCAAGCACGTCGGCCCGTTCCGGCAGCGACAGCATGCCGTTGACGGCGGCGCAGCACTGGATGCCGCGCGCTTCCAGGCCGGCCACCTGGTCGGCCATCAGCGCCACCAGCGGCGAGATCACCACGGTCAGCGCGCCGGTCTTGTCGTAGCGCGACAGCGCCGGAATCTGGTAGCACAGCGACTTGCCGGTGCCGGTCGGCAGGATGCCGAGCACGTTCCTGCCCGCCATCGCCGCTTCCACGATGGACTGCTGCAGCGGATGGCCGCTGGCGTCGGCCGGTTCGGGCCGGTAGTCCGGGAAGCCGAACCACCGGGCCAGCTCCTTGCGCGCATCGTGCCGTTCGCTGCACCAGCCGCAGGCCGGGTCGCCGCAGCGGGTGTCGCGCAGCAGCCTGACCAGCCTGCCGGCTTCGGGGAACTGGTGGCGGACCCAGGGCGGCATTACCGAGTTGCCGCCGGCGACCGAGAGCCACGACAGCGCATAGGCCAGGGCCCAGCCATGCCTGCCGGCGTCGCGGCAGATTTCGCGGCCATGTACTGCGCAGCCCTTGCCCATCAGCAGCCGCGCGATGGCCGGATGCGCCGCGTCATCGGCTGGCCGGCCCTGCCGGCGTATCGTGGTGAAGAAGGCGTTCAGCCCGGAGCTGACGCCGTCCGCCGCGGTCAGCCAGTGCCACGCCAGCAGCAGGTCGGGCTCGCTGTCGCGCATGTGCTGGAAGGACTGCAGCTGGTCGCGGAACACGTCCAGCGTCAGGCGGGCATCGAGTTCGGGGTCGTTCAGCTGGCCGCGTTGCAGGTCGCCGTCGTGGTAATGCTTGACCAGGCGGTGATACGGATTGCGCGGAAAGGCGAGCGGATTCAGGCGCAGCGTATCGATCGCCGGCAGCGCCAGCAGCCGGAGGTCGGGCTTGGCCGCCGCCAGGTGCGGCAGGTCGAACTCGACCAGGTTGTGGCCAAGCAGGAAGGCGGCCGACGCGGCGAGCGCGTCCAGGCTGGCCAGCGCGGCTTGCAGGTCGCCTTTCGTGTAGATCACCGTGGCGCCGGTGTCGCCGCGCACCGCCGCGAACTGGTGGATGCGATGGTCTTTGACGCCGACCTCGAGGTCGATCGACACGCAGCGCGGCGCCAGGCCAGGCGAACGGACGGCTGCTGCCGCGCCTTCTTCCGACCCCCGCTCAGGCATGGCGTGCTGGCGTAGCGTGCTGGGCATGGCATGTCCGGGAATCGGCAATCGATGCGGGGATTGTGCGGAATTTGGTGGGCTGCTTCAAGTTTCCCGGTAGATCTTTGACGTGATAAAGCTAAAAGGGGCGTTCCCGGGCCGCGGGAACACGGGAACTCTAGCCACTTCATTGAAATAAAGCAACTTATCGGCGGTTTTACATTGATGCATGCGTTGGCGCGCCGTGGCCGGCGCACACAGCGCGCGTCATTGTCCTGCTTCAGCGAAACCGACCGATCGGCTTGACACTTTAGCCAGTTCCCGCAAGGCTGGAGTTTTGCCAGCCTGCCGGCTGCGCCCACGAAAGGATGCGACCATGAAAAAACTGACCACGATGCTGCTTGCCGCGCTCGCCAGCGGCGCTGTTTTCGCCGCCGCCCACACCGCTGCCCCGGCCGACGCCGGAGCGAATCGCGTGCCGGACCCGAAGCAAAGCGCGCGCTGCAACAGCGAGGTGCAAGCCAAGGGCCTGAAGGGCGACGAGCGCAAGGCCTTCCTCAAGACCTGCATGGAAGGGGTGGCCAATTCCACCGTCGCGCCGCGCTCGATGACCGGCGTCGACAAGCCCGCGCTCGAGACCGCGAAGCCGTGATAGCCTGAGCGCCCTTCAAGCTGCCCGCGCGTGCGTGGGGTCGCCACCATGGCCGGTTTCGGTTTTGCCGCTCGCGTTTCCCGCCTGTGCCTGCTGGCCGGGCTGGCGCTGTGCGCCGCTTGCACCACCTTGCCCGCGCTGGACGGCCGCAGCGAGTCGCGCGCCTATGCCGACACCGGCGATACCGCCCTTGGCAAGGTGGTCGCGCCGATGGCGGCAAGCCACCCGGGAAAGTCGGCGGTCTACCCGCTGCTCGACGCCCGCGACGCCTTCGCCGCCCGCGCCCACCTGGCGCAGGCGGCCGAGCGCAGCCTCGACGTGCAGTACTACATCTGGCACCAGGACCTGACCGGCACCCTGCTGTTCGACATGCTGCGCGCCGCGGCCGACCGCGGCGTACGGGTCCGGCTGCTGCTGGACGATAACAACACCAGCGGGCTGGACCCGGTGCTGGCGGCGCTCGACGCCCATCCCGGGATCGAAGTGCGCCTGTTCAATCCCTTCGTGCTGCGCGCACCGCGCTGGCTGGGCTACCTGACCGACTTCCGCCGCGTCAACCGGCGCATGCACAACAAGTCGTTCACGGCGGACAACCAGGTCACCATCATCGGCGGGCGCAATATCGGCGACGAATATTTCGGCGCCACCAGCGGCGTGCTGTTTACCGACCTCGACGTGATGGCCGCCGGCCCGGTGGTGCGCGACGTGTCGGACAGCTTCGACCTGTACTGGCGCAGCCAGTCGTCGTATCCGGTGCGGCTGCTGCTGCCGCCCGGCGACGCCGGCGTGCTGGCAGGACTTGCCGCCGGGCGCCAGGACCTGATGCGGCAGGAAGAGGCCAGCGCGTACACGCAGGCGCTGCGCAAGTCGCCATTCGTGCGGGAGCTGATGGCGGCCAGGCTGCCGTTCGAGTGGGCGCCGACGCGCATGGTCAGCGACGACCCGGCCAAGGGGCTGGGACTGGCGCCGCAGCATACGCTGGTGAAGGAAATGCTGCGGGAGATCGTCGGCGAACCGTCGTCGCGCATCAGCCTGGTGTCGCCATACTTCGTGCCCTCGGCCGAGGCGGTCGACATGTTCGTTGGCTGGGTCGAACAGGGCATCCGGGTCGAGATCCTGACCAATTCGCTGGAAGCCACCGATGTCGCCGCCGTGCATGCCGGTTATGCGAAGCGCCGCCGCGACCTGCTCGCCGCCGGCGTGACCCTGTTCGAACTGCGGCGCATGGCGCCTGGCATCCGGACAGAACGGGACCTTTTGGGCCTGGGCAGCTCTTCCGCGTCCAGCCTGCATGCAAAGACCTTCGCGGTCGATCATGCCAGGGTATTCGTCGGCTCCTTCAACTTCGACCCGCGCTCGGTCGCGCTTAACACCGAGATGGGTTTCGTGATCGACAGCCCGGCCCTGGCCAGGCGCGTCCACGACGCTTTCGACCAGGGCGTGCCGGAAGATGCGTACCGGGTCAAGCTCGCCGGCGACGGCACGCTGGCCTGGGAAGAGAGGCAGGAAAGCGGGATGGTCCTGCATGACAGCGAACCGGGCACCACGGCCTGGCAGCGCTTCATGGTGTGGCTGCTATCCTTGCTGCCTATCGACGCGCTGCTGTAGCAGGGCGGCGCGGCTTTCTGTATAAAAAAGCAGGAGACCGAAGCATGGCGATCGATTTCATCCGTTCGTGGGTGAACGAACCCGCAATGCAGCCGGCGACCGATCCAGCCTGGCGCAGGTGTCAGCGGTGCCCGCACCGGGTTGCCGCAGTTGTCTTCGAGCTTGCCCGTGGAAACTAGCCCTTAATCGAACCAAGTTTCAGAGCGCTTATAATCCACATCGTCGCTGAACAACACATGCACCCTGCACATCAGAACCTGCCAATTGCAACCTGCATCCATGCTGATTGTGATAACGCTATTGGCTAGGCAATGTTGCCTAAAGTGATAAATGATGCTTTTATGCAATTTTAATCAAGGCACCCGAGATGAGGCCAAGGCTGGACTCGAACATCGCGACCTTGGAGACCGGATTGCCTTGAGGCATAGCCAAAAGGTTGAGGTCATACGGCCGCTAGGTGGGATCGAAGCGTTGGTGGCAGAGTTATAGGCATGACCGACCGCACCACGCCAGCAATTCCGGACCTGGACGACTATTCCGCCGTCCACGGCGATATTGTCGCGCTGTTGGAAGCGGCTCGCCGAGACGCCGCGCGCAGCGTCAATGCCCTAATGACCGCCAGCTATTGGGAGATTGGACGGCGCATCGTTGAATTTGAGCAAGGAGGGCGGGCGCGGGCCGCGTATGGCCAAGCCCTGCTCAAGCGTTTGTCCGCCGACCTGTCGGGCCGCTTTGGCCGAGGGTTCTCCGAACGCAATCTGGAGCAGATGCGGCTGTTCTACCTCGCCTGGATGCCAACGCCAATTTCGCAGACAGCGTCTGCGAAATTGGCGCCTTCCCTGATTTCGGAGACGCTGTCTGGAGAATCTACCCAAGCCGGAACGCTCCAGACGACGTTCGGTCAATCCTCGAATTTGTCCGCCCTGGCCCAGGCCCAGGCCTTTCCGTTGCCCTGGTCGGCTTACGTGCGCCTGCTCTCCGTCAAGAGCCCGCAAGCCCGCGCTTTCTACGAAACCGAGGCGTTGCGCTGCGGCTGGTCGGTGCGTCAGCTCGACCGGCAGGTGAGCAGCCAGTTCTACGAACGCACTGCCCTGTCGCTCGACAAGGCTGCCATGCTGAAAAAAGGCGAGGTGATCGAGCCCGGCGACGCCATCACGCCTGAACAGGTTATCAAAGATCCATTCGTGTTGGAGTTCCTGAACCTCAAGGATGAGTATTCCGAATCGGACCTCGAAGACGCGCTGATCCAGCACTTGGCCGATTTTCTGCTGGAACTGGGTGACGACTTTGCCTTCGTCGGCCGCCAGCGCCGTCTGCGCATTGACGACACCTGGTTCCGCGTCGATTTGCTGTTTTTCCACCGTCGACTCAAGTGCATGCTGATCATCGACCTCAAGGTTGGCAAGTTCGGCTATGCCGATGCCGGTCAGATGCACCTGTACCTTAACTACGCTCGGGAGCACTGGATGAAACCGGGTGAGAATCCGCCCGTAGGCCTGATACTGTGCGCTGAGAAAGGCGCCGCAGAAGCCCACTACGCCCTGGAAGGTTTGCCCAACAAGGTGCTGGCTGCCGAATACCAGACCGTGCTGCCGGATGAGAAATTGCTGGCAGAAGAACTGGACAAGACGCGAATTCAGTTGGAAGCGCGGCGGATTACACGCGGTGGCGATGTAGAGAGCGGAGTATGAAGGCTTGGCCTGAAGTCGCATTGTGAGAATTGCTCCAGCGGTCCGATGAATCCACGGTGATAGATTCGTTGTTGAGAATCGCTTCGCTCAGACAGCCGACGCTTCTTTATCCGATTTCGGCACCAGCGACGTGTCGTCATCAACGGGGACCCACGTCAAAAGCAAAACCGACGGCAACGGCAACGGCAACGGCAACGGATAGGCCGGATGTATGGCGACGCGCGGATACAGCGGATTTATGGCGGCGCGAATGAAATCATGAAGAAAGTCATTGCGCGGGCGCTGTAAGGCGGCTTGGTATAGCTGTTTGTTGTCAACTATTCAAACTCCTGTGCGTTAATCGGATGGGCCTACGCCCGCCTAACCACTCAGGAGAACAAATCATGATGAAACAGCTCGTTGCGGCTCTCGGCGCGACCTTGCTTACCGCGTCCCTCGCCTACGCGCAGGCGACCGCACCAGCCACGCCAGCTACGCCGGCCACGCCGGCAGCCGCCAACTGCGAAGCGCAGGCCGTCTCCAAGGCCGGCAAGCCCCTGAGCGGCGCGGCGAAGGCATCGTTCATGAAGAAATGCGAAGGTGGCGCCAGTGCCGCGGCCAGCTGCGAAGCCAAGGCTGTCAGCAAGGAAGGCAAGCCGCTGGCCGGCGCAGCCAAGGCCTCGTTCATGAAGAAATGCGAAACCATGGCGGCGAAATAAGCTCGCTGCCGGATCGTGCCCAGGCAGGGACATAAGTCACGCCGGATAACGCCCTGCCTGGTCCGCAGCAGTCCCGTCCGCTACGGGAACACCAGCACCGGCACCGTGGTTTTCTGCAGCACCTGCCGGGTCGTGCTCTCGTCGAAGAGCTGGTCCAGCATGCCCATCTTGCCCCGCGTCGCCATGAAGATGGCGTCGCAGTTTGCCCGCTGCGCCACTGCCACGATCTCGTCGTACGGCAGACGGGACTGCATTACCAGGGGCTCGCAGGAAACCCCGGCTTGCCGGGCGGCCTCTACTGCCTGGGCCAGATTCGCCTGGGCCTTCGCCGCGTGCTGCTCCTCGACGACGGCGCCGGTGGCAAGCGATTCCTCGTCCGATGCATTGAACAGGCGCGGCTCGGCGACGGACAGCAGCACCAGCCTGCCTTGCCGCGTCTTCGCCATTTCAATCGCCGCCGCGACGGGTTTGTAGGAAAGCGGGGAGCCGTCTATCGGCACCAGGATATTGTTGAACATGTTTACTCCCACTGGAATACATATGCGTGTGGACCAGCCTGCCGCCAGGGCAGGGCGATGAAGCGCCAGCCTTCGTGCGCGGGCACGCACGTGTTGCGTACGGCACGGCTGGCGGCGGATCGAGGCTAGCCGCGGGGCGGAGGAGAAACAGTCAGGGGATAGAACGAGGCGGGGAAGGGCACGCGGTCCTGTGCGAACCCGGCGACCAGCGCGCGAGCCTGGCCCGGCACGATCTCCCGTGGAAGATAATCCGTGGCGTCCGCCGTGGCCGATACCTCCAGCGGATCGTCCTCGGCGCAGGCCGCGCTGGCATCGGCGCCAGCGGTGCAGTGGGTCGCCGCTACCGTGCTCGCGATGGCCTCGCCCGTCATCAGGCTGCCGAAGCCATCCACCAGGAAATGGATGGGCAGGACAAGGATGGCGAGCAGGAGCAGGATTTTTTTCATCATGGTTGCGATGCGGGCGGCACGTTCGGCCGGCAACAAGGTGTTGCCGGCAACCACGGCCCATACAGTTACGAGACTGCGGGGAAGAAAAAGTTCAGCGCCACGCAGCCTTGTCGTTTCCGTGCAGCTGCAGGCAACGCCGCCGAACCGCAAAACCTCCCTCGATGATTAACCAGATAAATCATGGACTTGTCGAAAATGGACTCTTCCCGGGTTTTCTGGCCGGGACTCGCCGCTCGTCTGTCAAAATACAGGGCGCGTCATTCCCGCTGAATGTCATCCTGCTTAACCCCTGACTACATTGCCCGGTGCCGATGCTTCTCCTGTGCCTTGTCCTCCTGCCTTTCGCCGGCAGCCTGCTCGTCGCCTTCCTGCCCGCCGATGCCCGCAACCGCGCGGCCGCCCTGGCCGGCATCACCGCCTTGCTGGGCTTGTTGCTGACCGCCTATCTCTACCTGTGGGTCGGCGTCGGCGAGGTGCTGGACTACGAGGCGCAATGGCTGCCGGCCTATGGGCTGAATTTCATGCTGCGCATGGACGGCCTCGCGTGGCTGTTCTCCGTGCTGGTGCTGGGCATCGGCGTGCTGGTCATCCTGTATGCACGCTATTACATGTCGCCCGAGGACCCGGTCCCGCGCTTCTTCGCCTTCCTGCTGGCATTCATGGGCGCGATGCTGGGCGTGGTCCTGTCCGGCAACCTGATCCAGCTGGTGATCTTCTGGGAACTGACCAGCCTCACGTCCTTCCTGCTTATCGGCTACTGGCACCACCGCATCGACGTCCGGCGCGGCGCCCGCATGGCCTTTACCGTCACCACCATCGGCGGGCTGTGCCTGCTGGCCGGCGTGCTGCTGCTGGGCCATATCGTCGGCAGCTATGAGCTCGAGACCGTGCTGGCGGCAGGCGACACGGTGCGCGCGCATGCGTGGTACGTGCCTGCGCTGGTGCTGGTCGCGCTCGGCGCGCTGACCAAGAGCGCCCAGTTCCCCTTCCATTTCTGGCTGCCCCATGCAATGGCGGCGCCGACGCCGGTGTCGGCCTACCTGCACTCGGCCACGATGGTGAAGGCCGGCGTGTTCCTGCTGATGCGGCTGTGGCCGGTGCTGTCCGGCACGCCCGAGTGGACCTGGCTGATCGGCGGGGCCGGCGTCTGCACGCTGCTGCTCGGCTCCTTCTTCGCCATTTTCCAGCACGACCTGAAGGGCCTGCTGGCCTATTCCACCATCAGCCACCTGGGCCTGATCACGGTGCTGCTGGGCATAGGCACGCCGCTGTCGGTGGTGGCCGCCATTTTCCACACGATGAACCACGCGATCTTCAAGGCCTCGCTGTTCATGGCCGCCGGCATCATCGACCACGAGACCGGCACCCGCGACATGCGCGTGCTGCGCGGCCTGTACAAGGCGATTCCGTTCACCGCCATGCTGGCCATCGTCGCCAGCGCATCCATGGCCGGCGTGCCGCTGCTGAACGGCTTCCTGTCCAAGGAAATGTTCTTCGCCGAGACCGTGCATGTCGGCGGCACCGAGAACTGGTGGATGTCGTATGCCGCCGTGGCCATGGGCGTCTTCAGCGTGGCCTATTCGCTGCGCTTCATCAGCGTGTTCTTCGGGACGCTGCCCGCCGACCTGCCGAAGAAGCCGCACGAGCCGCCGCGCTGGATGCGCTTCCCGGTGGAGTTCCTGGTGCTGCTGTGCGTGGTCGTGGGCATGTTGCCGGACCTGACCGTCGGGCATTTCCTGGCATTTGCGTCCGTGTCGGTGCTGGGCAAGGACATACCGTTCTATAACCTCGGCATCTGGCACGGGTTCAACCTGGCGCTGCTGATGAGCCTGGTCGCGCTGTCCGGCGGCATCGTGTTCTATGTCTTCCTGCGCCGGCACTACGCGCTCGCATCACGGAACAGGGTGCCGCTGCTGCACCGGCTCAAGGGCTCGCAGGCGTATGAAACCACGATGCTGACGCTGTTCGTCTCCGCTTCCTGGCTGGTCGAGCGGCTGGGCACCCGCCGCCTGCAACCGCAGCTGCTGGTGATCGCGCTTGCGCTGATCGCCGTTCCGCTGTGGCTGGTCCGGCCCCTGCCAGGCTTTCCGCTGGCGCAGGCAGGCCCGGTCGACCCATTCTTCGCGCTGATGTGGATCGTCGGCGGCGCCTGCGCGCTGGCCGCCGCGTGGAAGGCCAAGTACCATCGCCTGGCCGCGCTGCTGCTGGTCGGCGGAACCGGCATTGCCACCAGCCTGACCTTCCTCTGGCTGTCCGCGCCCGACCTGGCGCTCACGCAGCTGATGGTCGAGACCGTGACGACCGTGCTGATCCTGCTCGGCCTGCGCTGGCTGCCGCCGCGCCACATGCCGCCAGCCTTCGCCGCACGTGCGCCGCGGCCGGTCATGGTGCGCCGCAGCCGCGACTTCCTGGTGGCCGCAGCGGGCGGGCTGGGGCTGGCCGCCGTCAGCTATGCGGTGCTGATGCATCCGGCGCCGGCCAAGATCGGCGACTACTTCGTGATGCGGGCGCTGCCGGAAGGGGGCGGCACCAACGTCGTCAACGTGCTGCTGGTCGACTTCCGCGGCTTCGACACAATGGGCGAGATTACTGTCCTGGCCATCGTGGCGCTGACGGTGTACGCGCTGCTGCGGCGCTTCCGCCCCGCGCCCGAGAGCGTCGCCATACCGTCGCAGCAGGCCAATGACGTCGACCCGGCGGCCAGGCAGTCGCCGGCGCAGCAGGCGCGCAGCGGCTATCTGATGATTCCGTCGGTGTATATGCGCTTCCTGTTGCCCTTCGTGGGCATCGTCGTCGCGTACTTCTTCATGCGGGGCCATAACCTGCCCGGCGGCGGCTTCGTGGCGGGGCTCATCTTCGCCACGGCCATCATCGTGCAGTACATGATTGCCGGCACCGACTGGGTCGAGTCGCATATCCGCCTGCGGCCGCATCGCTGGATCGCATATGGCCTGCTGCTGGCCTGCGCCACCGGGCTGGGCGCGTGGGCCTTCGGCTATCCGTTCCTCACCAGCCATACCGCGCACCTGCTCCTGCCGGTGCTGGGTGAAGTGCATGTGCCCAGCGCATTCCTGTTCGACCTCGGCGTCTTCGCCACGGTGGTCGGCGCCGCCATGCTGATCCTGGTGGCGCTGGCGCACCAGTCGGTGCGCAGCCACCGCGTTCCCGGCGGCGAGCCTGCCGCCATCCTGTCCATCCCGACCGAGGAAATATCCTGATGGAAGCTGTCATCTCGATCGCCATCGGCGTGCTGTTCGGCTCCGGCATCTGGCTCATCCTGCGTCCGCGCAGCTTCCAGGTGCTGACCGGGCTGCTGCTGATGTCGTATGCCGTCAACCTGTTCATCTTCATCATCGGCCGGCTGTGGGTCGACCGGCCGCCGCTGACGCTGGGCGGCGGCGTGCCCGACCCGGCGGCGCTCGCCGACCCGCTGCCGCAGGCGCTGGTGCTGACCGCCATCGTGATCGGCTTCGCCACCACCGCGCTCTACCTGGTGGTGATGATAGGCTCGCGCGGCCTGACCGGCACCGACCATGTCGACGGCAAGGAGCCGGACGCATGAGCGGCGGCTGGACCCAGCACTTGATCGTGACCCCGATGCTGATCCCGCTGCTGTTCGGCGCGCTGCAGGTTCCCGTCAATCACAGCCGCCATCGCCTGAAGCTGCTGCTTGGCGCAATCTCCGTGGCAGCGCTGCTGGCGAACGCCGTCATGCTGATGCGCCTGACCGACGGCGGCCACTGGCCGAACGGCATCGGCGTCTACCTCGCGGCCAACTGGGCAGCCCCGTTCGGCATTGCGCTGCTGGCCGACCGCCTCTCGGCGCTGATGCTGCTGCTGACCGCGCTGCTGGCGGCCTGCACGCTGCTGTACTCGGCGCTGCGCTGGAGCCGCATCGGCGTGCATTACCATTCCTTCTTCCAGTTCCTGCTCATGGGCATCAACGGCGCGTTCCTGACCCATGACCTGTTCAACCTGTTCGTCTGCTTCGAGGTGATGCTGGCGGCCTCCTATGGCCTGCTCCTGCACGGCTACAACGCGGCCAGGCTGCAGGCCGGCATGCAGTACATCGCGGTCAACCTCGTCGCCTCGCTGCTATTCCTGATCGGCGTCGCCCTGGTCTATGCCAGCACCGGCACGCTCGGCATGAGCGACCTCGCCGCCCGCATCGCCAGCGCAAGCACGGCCGACATGGCGCTGCTGAAAGTCGGCATCGCGGTGCTGGTCATCGCCTTCCTGATCAAGAGCGCGATGTGGCCGCTGGGCTTCTGGCTGCCGACCACCTATGGCGCGGCATCGCCGCCGGTGGCGGCGATGCTGGTGCTGATGACCAAGGTGGGCGCCTACATCATCCTGCGCCTCTGGCTGCTGGTGTTTTCCGGCGACGCCGGCGCGGCGGCGGGCTACGGAGCGGACCTGCTGCTCTGGGGCGGCATGGCCACCATCGTCTTCGGCGCGGCCGGCCTGCTTTCCAGCGAGACGGCCGGCAGGCTGGCAGGGTACGGCGCCATCGTGTCGTCCGGCACGCTGCTGGCCGTGATCGGCTACGGCCAGGCCTCGCTGGTGCCGGCCGGCCTGTACTACCTGCTGGGCTCGACTTTCGGCATGGCGGCATTCGTGCTCCTGATCGAGCTGATCGATCGCATCCGTTCGCCCGGCGCGGCGCTGCTGGCGGTGACCATGGAAGCGTTCGCCATCGAGGACGCGCCCGATCCGCCGGTCGGCGTGGGCATACCGGCGGCGCTCGCGTTCCTTGGCTTGTCGTTCGCCGCGTGCGCGCTGATTATCGCCGGCCTGCCGCCGCTGTCGGGCTTCATCGCCAAGTTCAGCCTGTTCCATGCGCTGCTCAATCCGGTGGCGCCGGACGCGGCCATCGGCCCGGCCGGGTGGGTGCTGATGGCGCTGATCTTCCTGTCCGGCCTGGCCGCCATCATTTCGCTGATGCGCTTCGGCGTGCGCACCTTCTGGGCCGCCGGCACGGTGGCGCCGCCGCGGCTGCAGCTGACCGAAGCCGCGCCCATCGGCATGCTGCTGCTGCTGTGCATGGCGATGACGGTGCAGGCCGGGCCGCTGCTCGACTACCTGGGCCGCACATCGGAAGGCCTGCATCGGCCAGGCGACTATATAGAAAGCGTCCGATCCGCACCGGTCACGCCGGGCCCAGCCAGCGAAGGAGGCAAACCGTGAAGAAGTGGCTGCCTTTCCCCTGGGTGTCGGCAGCGCTCTTCGCGCTCTGGCTGGTGTTGAACCAGACGTTGGAGCCTGCGCACCTGCTGCTGGGCGCGGGCCTGGGCATTGCCGTGCCGCTGCTCACGCGCAACCTGCAGCCGCTCGGCTATCCGGTGCTTGCCAAGCCCTATGTCTTCCTGCGCCTGCTGGCGATGTCCGGGGTGGAAATCGTGCGCTCGGGCCTGAACGTCGGCCGGGTCATCCTGTTCTCGAAGGCTGACGGGCTCAATTCCCAGTTCATCACGATTCCGCTGGACCTGCGCAATCCGCACGGGCTGGCATTGCTGTCATGCCTGATCAACTCCACGCCCGGGACGGTATGGGTCGAGATCCTGCCGGACCGGCATGCACTGGCGCTGCACGTGTTCGACCTGCATGACGAGCAGTGGTGGCGTGACACGATCAAGACACGCTATGAACAACCCCTGATCCAGATTTTCGAATAGGAGCCCATGATGATGGCCACGCTGCTGCACTACTCCATCCTGTACGTATTCATCTGCGTGCTGCTTGCCATGCTGTTCTGCGCGGTCCGCCTGATCGCCGGGCCGTCGGCGCACGACCGCGTGCTGGCGCTCGATACTCTCTGGATGTGCGCAATGCAGCTGGCGCTGGTGCTGGGCATACTCTACGCCAGCGACGTGTACTTCGAGGCGGCGATGCTGATTGCGCTGCTGGGATTCGTGTCCACCATCGCGGTGGCCAAGTTCCTGATGCGCGGCGAGGTGATCGAATGATGGCGCCCGGCGACATTCCCGCATGGGCGGCCATCCCGGTGGCGCTGCTGCTGGTTACCGGCGGCAGCATTATCGTGATCGGCGCGCTTGGCCTGCTGCGCCTGCCCACGTTCTACCAGCGCATCCATGGGCCCGCCATCACGGTCACCCTGGGGACCGGTTTCCTGCTGCTCGCCTCGATGCTGTATTTCTCCGTGCTGCGCTCGCGCCTCGTCACGCATGAGCTGATCATCGCGGCTTTCCTGTTGATGACCGCGCCGGTGGTGGCGATGATGATCATGCGCGCCGCCGTCTACCGCGACCTGCGCGCCGGCAAACGCGACACCGGCGCGGCTTCCGGCGACGTCTACCACCTGCCGCGGGAAGAATGACGGCCGGCCGGCCGCCGGTCAGAACTTGTAGCGCAGGCCGACGGAAACCAACTGCGCCTTGGTATTGGCCTCATTCTTATCGAGCACCTTGCCGAAGTTTTCGTACTCGGCGACGATGGCGAGCGCGGGCGTGACGCTGTAGGCCGCGCCGACGCCGAACATGCCGGTGGCATTGCCGGACCGGCCGTTTTTGGTGTCGCCATTCAACGTGACGCTGCCTTTCGCATAATTGGCGGTGACGCCGCCCTTGGCGAACAGGGAGAACTGCGAACCCAGCGGCAGCGTGGCGGTGCCGGCCAGGTAGAGCACTTGCGCCTTGTAGCTCAACGAAGCGCTGTTAATGCCGTCAGTCGCCGAAGCGCTCAGCCGGCCGAGGTGCGCGTAGCCGAGTTCAATGCCGAAATGGTCGGTAAAGCCATAGCCGGCCAGCAGCTTGGCGCCGGTCTTGTCAGCGGTGGCGGAATCGCCGTCGACCGTCAGCTTGTGCTCGACGCTGCCGACGCTTGCGCCGACATAGGCGCCGGCGGCTTGCGCGGCCAGCGGGAAGGCGAACGCCATGGTGGCCAGGGCAGCTGATAAATACTTGTTCATTACGGTATTCCCAAATGGATGTTTTATTCGGCGCACCGGCACTGAGGACAGTGAAAACAGGAAACATCATTCCTGCGGCGCGCCATGGCGAAGGGATTCTAGCTGAGGGAATTTCCATGTGGCAAGGATCGGTGGCCGATCCCGCAGCATTTCCAGGAACGCCGTGCGCCTGGAGCAACACCTCTTGTCGCTTCGGAAAGATGCCTGCCGGCGCGGTGGCAGTTCCCCGACGATTGTGCTTCGCCCAGCCACTGAACTTCACCCGGTCTCGTCTATCTATGCAGATAGTCTGTTCACGAGCCAAAGGTGCCTTCCATGCTGTCTCGCTCTTCTCCATCCCGATTTTCCATGCCTGCCATCACTATAGTGCTGCTGGTCGCGGCGCTTGCCGGCTGCGACAAGGGCGATGCCAATTCGAGCGCCTCCGGCGGTCCGGGCAACAGTACCGGCACGGCCACCGGCTCCACGTCCGGCGGATCGACCTCGGCGACCGTCGGGGCCGACAATGGCAGCGGCAAGCTGGGCGGGGCTGGTAGCGCCGGCGCTGGCGGCACGTCCGGCTCCGGCTCCGGCACCTCGCGCTAATCGCTGGAGCAGCTTCGAGCTGACTTGCCAAAGCCGGCTTGTAAGCGACATTGCTTGCGCCGCGCAGCGACAGTTGCCCTTGCAGTTGCAGTTTGCTCGCGCAGCGACAGTTGCAGTTCTTTTTGCTTTGGCTTTTGACGCTGTCTTTGACGTGGATCCCCGTTAGACGGCGACGCGTCGCCAGG
>CAUQYP010000068.1:0-19088 GCA_963522035.1 uncultured Noviherbaspirillum sp.
CGGACTGCACGCGCCGCCAGGAACTGAAACGGGAAGCGTCGGAAACTCGCTGCGCTCAGACAGCCGACGCTTCTTTATCCGTTTCAGTCCCTGGCGACGCGTCGCCGTCTAACGGGGATCCACGTCAAAAGCAGATTCAACGGCAACGGCAACGGCAACGGCAACGGCAACTGTCGCTGCGCGGAGCTACAGGCAACGGCAACTGTCGCTGCGCGCAACAAGCAATATTGCCTGTAGGCCGGCTTGGGCAAGTCAGCGCGAATCTGCTCTAGGTCGATCAACACGCACCGCCTGCAAGCGACAAGTGGTGTAATGCCCTTCGGTTATTACACCCTACGAATCGCATGGCACGCAGGATACTCGTTCATTTTCGCCGCGCAAGCGCTACAGTCTCCTTCGCCAGCAATTCGTACAACGCGCCCTTGTCGCCATCCCATGCGCTGACTGCTGCCTGCTGCCTCTCCACCGTCGCCATGTCGCCGCGGGCAATCGGTCCCGACAGCGCGGCAGCCGTGCCGGCCGCAAATGCCTGGTCGACGGTTTTGCTTACCAGCGGCGCCATCATCTGCATCGCCACGTCTTCCGGAATGCCGGCATGGCCATAGGCCTGCACCGCAATGTCGAGCAGCGTGACCACATAATTGCATGCAAATACCGCAGCCGCGTGATACACGGTCTTGGCCGCCGGGTCGATATCGACCAGCCTCGCGCCGATGCCGGTGAAGAGCGGTCGCAGCACTGCGAGCGCCGCCTCATCGCCTTCGACCCCGCACCAGGTGCCGGCGAATGACAGCGCGGCCTGTTCCGGCGACGCGAAGCTGCGTACCGGGTGAACGCTGGCTGTCAGCGCGCCACAAGACGCGGCCGGTGCCAAAACAGCCGAAGAAAGGCTGCCGCTGCAGTGGAAAACGACGGTGCCGGGCCGGATGACGCCGCTTGCAGCGAGGCGCTCGCAGCAGGTGGCGATCTGGTCGTCCGGTGTTGCGATCAGGGTCATGTCGGCTACGCCGAGATCGGCATAGTTATCCAGGGGCCTGCCGCCACCGATGAAGTCGCAGGCTGACTTGGTGTTGGAAACTGTGCGGCTCAGCACGTCGCGCAATTCGATATGCCCTTGGCGATGCCAGAGCCTGCCCAGGGTCTTGGCAACGTGGCCGCTGCCGATGAGGTTAAGCGTTGCTTGCATGGTAGCCGGCGCAGGAAAAATGTTGCCAAAGTTTAGCATCGGGCCAGTCTGCACACGCCGCGCCGCCGCCGATGCCGTTCAACCCTCGAACGCCATGCAGGCTTTCGCCGGCATGGCATGTAACAGGCGCTACGCCTGCACCGTCTCCAGCGCTTCCTGCTGTTCCAGCCATTCCATTTCCAGCTGCTCCAGCGCCTGCGCACAGGCCGCCTGGTCGGCCAGCAAGGTTCTCAGCGCGTCCTTGTTCCCGGCTTCATAGGCTGCCGGGTCGGCCAGCCGCGCATCAAGATCGGCCTTGCGCGCCGTCGCGGCTTCCATCTGCTGCTCGAGTTTTTTAATCCGGTTCTCGATCGGCTTCCTCAACGCCGACAGCCGCTGCCTGTCCTGCGCCTCGACACGCTTCTGGCCCCGCCGGTCGCCGCCGGCCGCTTCCTTCTGTACTTCGGCGACAGCCTCGCGATTCGCCAGCTTGGTGCGGAACAGCCAGTCGCGGTAATCGTCGAGGTCGCCGTCGAACGGTGTCAGGCGGCCGTCCGCCACGATCAGGAATTCGTCCGTCGTCGCCCGCAGCAGGTGCCGGTCATGCGACACGACCAGCAGCGTGCCCTCGAACTGGGCCAGCGCCTCGGTCAGCGCCTCGCGGGTTTCCAGGTCGAGGTGGTTGGTCGGCTCGTCCAGCAGCAGCAGGTTGGGCCGCTGCCAGACGATGAGCGCCAGCGCCAGCCTTGCTTTCTCGCCGCCGGAAAACGGCGCAATCGGGCTGGCGACCATGTTGCCGGGGAAGTTGAAGCCGCCCAGGAAGTTACGCAGTTCCTGCTCGCGCACATCGGGTGCTATGCGCGCCAGGTGCCACAGCGGCGACTCCTCGTGCCGCAGCATCTCGACCTGGTGCTGTGCAAAGTAGCCGATCGCCAGGCCCTTGCCGAAACGGGCGTCGCCCGCCAGCGGCTGCAGTTCGGCGGCGATGGTCTTGATCAGCGTCGACTTGCCGGCGCCGTTGATGCCCAGGAGGCCGATGCGCTGGCCCGCCTGCAGCGAAAAGGTGATGCCGCTGACGATGGTCTTCGTCGTTACCACATGCGTGTCCGGCTGCTCGATGCGGTAGCCGGCGTCGACGCCGTCCATCACCAGCAGCGGATTTGGCGCATTCTGCGGCTCGCGGAAGTTGAAGGAGAACTCGGCGGCGGCGCGCAAGGGCGCCAGTTCCTCCATCTTCGACAGCTGCTTGATCCGGCTCTGCGCCTGGCGCGCCTTGGTGGCCTGCGCCTTGAAGCGGTCGATGTAGGACTGCAGGTGCGCCCGTTCCCGGGTCTGCTTCTCGATCATGCTTTGCGTGAGCACCATCTGCGCGGCGCGCTGGCGCTCGAAGGCCGAGTAGTTGCCCGAATAGCGCTTCAACTTGCGGTCGTCGATATGCACGATGACGTTGACCACGCCGTCGAGGAAGTCGCGATCATGGGAAATCACCACCAGCGTGCCGGCATAGCGCTTCAACCAGTCTTCCAGCCAGATGATGGCGTCCAGGTCCAGGTGGTTGGTCGGCTCATCCAGTAACAGCAGGTCGGACGGGCACATCAGCGCCTGCGCCAGGTTCAGGCGCATGCGCCAGCCGCCGGAAAAGCTGGCGACCGGGTTGCCCATCTGTTCCTGGGTGAATCCAAGGCCAGTCAGCAGCTGCTCGCCGCGCGAGCGCACGGTGTAGGCGTCGGCGTCGGCCAGGGCCGCATGCAACTCCGCGATGCGGTGGCCGTTGTCGGCGTTCTCCGGTGCGGCTTCGAGCTGCGCCAGTTCGGCTTCCAGCCGGCGCAGGCCGGCGTCGCCGTCGATGGCGTAGTCGAGCGCGGTGCGGTCCAGCGCAGGCGTCTCCTGGGCGACATAGGCGACGCGCCAGGAGGCCGGAAAGCCGGCGTCGCCCTGGTCGGCGTGCAGCTCGCCGCGCAGCAGGCCGAACAGGCTGGACTTGCCGGCGCCGTTGGCGCCGACCAGGCCGACCTTCTCGCCCGGATTGATGGTCAGGTCGGTATTCTCGAACAGCGGCTTGACGCCCCGCATCAGGCTGACTTGCTGGAAACGGATCATGGCGTGCTCATGGTTTTGAAACGGCGGCAGGACGACGGCATATCAGCGCACGCCCAGTTGCTCGGCGGTCACCAGGAACACCATGTCGTCGCCGGCGCTGGTGGACAGCCAGGTCAGCTCGAGGTCGGGAAAGGCGGCTTCGGCATGGGCGCGCTCGTTGCCCACTTCCACCACCAGCACGCCGCGCGGCTTCAACCGGGTGCGGGCGCCGTCGACGATGCGCCGCACCAGGTCCATGCCGTCGTCGCCGCCGGCCAATGCCATCGGCGGCTCGCAGCGGTATTCCGGCGGCAGTTTCGCCATCGAATCTGCGTTCACGTACGGCGGGTTGCTGACGATCAGGTCGTAGCGTTTCTCCGGCAGCAGCGCGTCGTAGAGGTCGGACTGCAGCAGCGCGATGCGGTCCTGCATCTGGTAGTCGGCCACGTTGCGCTGTGCAACCGCGAGCGCCTCGTCCGACAGGTCCAGCGCGTCGACATGCGCATTGTCGAAAGCGTCTGCCAGCAAAACGGCAAGACAACCGGAGCCAGTGCAAAGTTCGAGCACGCTGCCGACATCGTCCGGGTCGCTGATGTAGGGAGCAAACTGTTCCGGGACAAGTTCGGCAATGAAGGAGCGCGGCACGATCACGCGCTCATCGACGTAGAAGCGGTAGCTGCCCAGCCAGGCCTCGTGCGTGATGTAGGCGGCCGGCACCCGTTCCGCCGCGCGCCGCTCGACGACCTTGAGCAGGGCCGCGACTTCTTCCGGCAGCAAACGCGCATCGAGAAAGGGATCGAGCCGGTCCAGTGGCAACTTCAGCGTGTGCAGCAGCAGGTAGGCGGCTTCGTCGAAGGCATTGGTGCTGCCGTGGCCGAAGAACAGGCCGGCGCCGTTGAAGCGGGTCGTGGCAAAGCGCAGCACATCGCGCAGCGTGGAGAAGTAGGTGACGGTCATGGCTGGGGTATCTGGTAAAAAAATCAGCGCCGCAAGGGCGCTGCGGGAACGGGGTCGAACGGCGAAGTTTACAGCAGCAGGTTCTCCAGCGTGCGGCGGTAGATGTTTTTCAGCGGGTCGATGGCGCTTACCTCGATATGCTCGTCGATCTTGTGGATGCTGGCGTTGACCGGCCCGAACTCGATGACCTGCGGGCAGATGCCGGCGATGAAGCGGCCGTCCGAAGTGCCGCCGCTGGTCGAGAGTTCGGTCTCGATGCCGGTCTCGGCCAGGATGGCGGCCGACAGCGCATCCGACAGGCTGCCGCGCGGCGTCAGGAAGGGCAGGCCGCCGACTGTCCAGTTGAGATCGTATTCGAGGCCATGGCTGTCGAGGATGGCGCGCACCCGCTGCTGCAGGCCGTCGACCGTGCTGGCGGTGGAAAAACGGAAATTGAAATCGATGACCACTTCGCCCGGGATGATGTTGGACGCGCCGGTGCCGCCATGGATGTTGGAAACCTGCCAGGACGTGGGCAGGTAGTACTCGTTGCCCTCGTCCCACACCGTTGCAGCCAGTTCGGCCAGCGCCGGCGCCACCTGGTGGACCGGATTGCGGGCCAGGTGCGGATACGCGATATGGCCCTGTATGCCCTTGACCGCCAGCTTGCCCGACATGGTGCCGCGGCGGCCGTTCTTGATCATGTCGCCAAGCCTGTCGACCGAGGTCGGTTCGCCGACGATGCAGCAGTCCAGCTGTTCGCCGCGTGCCTTGAGCATGTCGCACACCACCACGGTGCCGTCGATGGCCGGGCCTTCCTCGTCGCTGGTGATCAGGAAGCCGATCGAGCCCCGATGGTCCGGGTGCGCCGCGGTGAATTCCTCGACGGCCACCACCATCGCCGCGATCGAGGTCTTCATGTCGGCGGCGCCGCGGCCGTACAGCTTGCCGTCGCGCAGCGTGGGCTTGAACGGGTCCGAAGTCCAGGAAGTCAGCGGTCCGGTCGGCACCACGTCCGTATGCCCGGCGAACACCACCAGCGGCTGCGCGTCGCCGCGCCGTGCCCACAGGTTGGTGACGTCGCCCGACTGTACGGTCTCGCAGCGGAAGCCAAGCGGCGCCAGCAGTTCGGCCAGGCGGCGCTGGCAGCCCTTGTCTTCAGGGGTGACCGACGACAGCGCAATCAGTTCTTCGGTGAGGATTTGGGTTCGGCTGGCGGGCGGGGATGAAATGGCTGTCATGGCGTCGATTGGATAAACAAGAGGGCGATTCTAATACGGCAGCGTTGCCGGGTGTAATAAGCGCATTACACCACTGACCGATAAATTACCGGCTTCCAGGATTGACGAATGGTGTAATGCGCTTCGTTTGTTACACCCTACGGACTTTGCCGCGCACCGAACAGTTGCGCATATGCGTCTGCTGAAAAGCCGACGTTGACAATGCCCGTTGCAACGAGGACCGGCCGTTTGATAACGGATGGCGACTCTGCCATCAGCGCAATCGCGCTGTCGGCATCCACTATTGCAGCGCGCCGTTCTTCGGCCAGGGCTCGCCATGTCGTGCCGCTGCGGTTGACGAGTATTTCCCACGATGCGGCGGCCGCCCATGCTGCAAGTAGTTCAACGCTCACGCCATCTTTCTTGAAATCATGAAACCTGTAGGCGATGTCGTTCGCGGTCAGCCATGCACGCGCTTTCCTGACCGTATCGCAATTCGGTATGCCGTAGAGAATCGTTTCCATGGAGGGGTGCTGTCGATCAGACATTCAGCGTAAATTCGGTAAACGTCGCGCCTTCGTCCTTGGCCGGCTTGTCTTCCGCCCGGGCCTCGCCGGCCTGGTCGTTGTTGAGCAGCCAGTACAGGTTGCTGGCGGAGTCCGCATGCGCCAGCGCTTCTTCCTGGCTGATCACGCCTTCCTTGATCAACAGCATCAGCGCCTGCTCGAAGGTCTGGGAACCGGCCGACATGCTCTTTTCGACCGCTTCGCGGATCTGGGCCAGCTCTCCCTGTTCGATCAGATCGGCGACGTGGCGGGTGTTGAGCATGACTTCCACCGCGGCGCGCCGGCCGCCATCGATAGCCGGCACCAGCCGCTGCGACACGATGGCGCGCACGGTGGCGGCGAGGTCGGCATATAGCGACTGCCGCGTCTCCATCGGGAAGAAGCTGATGATGCGGTTCAGCGCCTGGGTGCTGTTATTGGCATGCAGCGTCGCCACCACCAGGTGGCCCGACTGCGCATAGGACAGCGCGGCGGCCATGGTGTCGCGGTCGCGGATCTCGCCGATCATGATGCAGTCCGGCGCCTGGCGCAGCGCGTTCTTCAGCGCCACGGCCAGGTTCAGCGCGTCGGTGCCGATCTCGCGCTGGTTGACGATGGAGCGCTTGGCCGAGAACAGGAATTCGATCGGGTCTTCCAGCGTCAGGATATGGCCGGACGACATCGCATTGCGATAGTCCAGCATCGACGCGATGGTGGTCGATTTGCCGGAACCGGTCGCGCCCACCACCAGCAGCAGGCCGCGCCTGGCGAGGATCAGTTCGGCCAGCACCGGCGGCAGCTTCAGTTCGTCCAGCGGCGGGATCACGTAGGGCACGAAGCGCAGCACCGCCGACACCGACCCGCGCTGGGTGAAGGCCGACAGCCGGAGCCGGCCGATGCCTTTGGCCTGGATGCCGAGGTTCAGTTCATGCTCGCGCTGCAGTTCGGCCAGTCGCTCGGGTGCGACGACTTCGGAGAGCAGCGCCAGGATGGACGCCTGGTCCATGCGCTGCTGGTTGACTGCGACCAGGCTGCCGTTGATCTTGACCTGTATCGGCGAATTCACCGCCAGGAACAGGTCCGACGCTCCCTTGTCCTTCATTAGCTGGAACAGGCGTTCCATGGCCATAACCGGCTCCTGCGTTTATTTTTCAAGACGCCCGGCGCAGACCGCCGCCGGGCCTACGACGCCGATGCGTCAGGCGTCGCGCAGCAGTTCGTTGATGCCGGTCTTGGCGCGGGTCTTGGCGTCGACGCGCTTGACGATGACGGCGCAGTACAGGCTGTACTTGCCGTCGGCCGACGGCAGGTTGCCCGACACCACCACCGAGCCGGCCGGCACGCGGCCATAGCTGACCTCGCCGGTGGCGCGGTCGTAGATCTTGGTCGACTGGCCGATATAGACGCCCATCGAGATCACCGAGTTTTCCTCGACGATCACGCCTTCGACGATTTCCGAACGCGCGCCGATGAAGCAGTTGTCCTCGATGATGGTGGGGTTGGCCTGCATGGGCTCGAGCACGCCGCCGATGCCGACGCCGCCGGACAGGTGCACGTTCTTGCCGATCTGGGCGCAGGAGCCGACGGTGGCCCAGGCATCGACCATGGTGCCTTCATCGACGTAAGCGCCGATGTTGACGTAGGACGGCATCAGGACCACGTTGCGGGCGATGAAGCTGCCGCGCCGCGCCACCGCAGGCGGCACCACGCGGAAGCCGCCCTTGATGAAGTCTTCTTCCATGTAGTCGGCAAACTTGGTCGGCACCTTGTCGTAGAACTGCAGGCCGCCGCCGGCCGGCATGACGACATTGTCCTGCAGGCGGAACGACAGCAGCACCGCCTTCTTGATCCACTGGTTGACGCTCCAGCTGCCGTCGACTTTCTGGGCAACCCGCAAGGTGCCGGCATCGAGTTGTTCGAGCACGTGTGCAACGGCGTCGCGGACTTCCGCCGGCGCCGATTTGGAGGAAATATTTGCACGGTCTTCCCATGCCTGGTCGAGGAGTTGCTGCAGCTGTTGGGTCATGTCGGTTCAGGTGTTGAGTTATTGGTTTGCAAATCAGCGGCGGGCCAGCTTGCCGGTGAATTCCACGATGCGGTGCGCGGCTTCCAGGCATTCTTCGACTTCTGCCACCAGCGCCATGCGTATGCGGTTCTGTCCAGGGTTGATGCCGTGCGCCTCGCGGGCAAGGTAGCTGCCTGGCAGGACGGTCACATTATATTCGGCGTACAGGCGTTTCGCATATTCAACATCCGAGACGTCGCACAGCTTGTCGACCTTCGCCCAAAGGTAAAAACCGGCGTCGGGCAGGTCCACATCGAGCACCTGTTGCAGCAGCGGCGTGACCTGGTTGAACTTGGCGATGTACTTGGCGCGGTTTTCCGCGACGTGGGTCTCGTCGTTCCAGGCGGCGATGGAGGCGGCCTGCACCGGCGGGCTCATCGCGCCGCCGCTATAAGTGCGGTAGAGCAGGAAGCGTTTCATCAGCGCGGCGTCGCCGGCGACGAAGCCGGAACGCATGCCGGGGACATTGGAGCGCTTGGACAGGCTGGAAAAAGCAATGAGATTGCGGAAATTAACGCGGCCCAGCTTGTGGGCGGCTTCCAGGCTGCCGAGCGGTGCTTCCGGCTTGAAATAAATTTCTGAGTAGCACTCGTCGGCGGCAATGACGAAGCCATACCGGTCGGACAGGTCGAACAGCTCCTTCCAGTCTTCCAGCGACAGCACCGCGCCGGTCGGGTTGCCGGGCGAACAGATATAGAGCAACTGCACCCGTTCCCACGCGTCCTGCGGCACGCTGGCAAAGTCAGGCGCGAAATTGCGCGCCGGGTCGGCGTTGGCGAAATGCGGCGTCGCCCCCGCCAGCAGCGCCGCACCTTCGTAGATCTGGTAGAACGGGTTCGGGCAAATTACCAGCGCGTCGGCGCGCGGGTCAATCACGGCTTGGGCCAGTGCGAACAGCGCTTCACGGGAGCCATTCACCGGCAGCACCTGGGTTGCCGGGTCGACCTTCGGCAGACCGTAGCGCCGTTCCAGCCAGCCGGCGATCGAAGCGCGAAGCGGATCGGCGCCCGGCGTACTCGGGTAGACCGCAAGGCCAGCCAAATTGTCGGCCAGCGCATCCTTGATGAATTGCGGCGTCGGATGCTTGGGCTCGCCGATGCCGAGGCTGACCGGGCTGAGGGCCGCGTTCGGCTGTACATCCTTGAGCAGCAGGCGCAGTTTTTCGAACGGGTAGGGTTGCAGCTTGTCGAGAAGTGGATTCACGGGAGGCAGTGGGACGGTTGCGGGCGAAGGCGCCATTATATAGGCTCATAATCAGCGCCGAATGCGACGGCGAACTGCGTGACGGGTGTGGCCTGGCCAGCCCGAAAATCAATTCATTGAAATCAGCGTGCCGCCTGCATTTCGCATCGCTTGCGCAAGGTCATCATCTACGGTCGCAAGTCTTACACCTAAGCGCAACGCCAATTCAAGATAGGACGCGTCGTAAGACGACAGGCCGTGTCGTTGGGCGAGACCGAGGGTATCTCCAAGGGCATGATCATGGGTCGCTGCATCAGGCTGAATGTCAAGTTCGCCAAGGAGCGCGATAAACTCGTTCGCCTCTGATTGTCTAATGTTCTTTTTCCTGATTTGCTTGATTATTACGTTGGACGCTTCAAGCGCCCACAGATTTGGCACAGTTGCTTTCTCGCCATCGGCAAGCAGGTCAAGAACTTTTTGCGCATAAGACTGCGTGCCTGCGTCACGGTCATTCAGCAGCCAACGCATTACGATAGAGTTATCGAGGACGAACATCGCTAATCCCGGCCTTCCTCGACAGCGGATTTAATATCGATGTCAACTGGGCTACGCCGGTCCATGAACCGGCGCATTTCGGCGGCTGCGGCAATGGAGCGTTGTTGCCTGGTCCGCGGGTGGAGCGGCACGAGTTCGGCAAAAGCCTCGCCCTCATCGGTAATGATGAAGCGCTGGCCATTTTTCACTTCCTGTAAAACCTCGGGCCAATGGGTTCGCGCGTCGTAGGTGCCTATCGTCTTGGTCATGGCATTCTCCCGTTTTGTGACCAGTATTGAACAGCCTGAGGAACGTATCGCATCTTTTCATTGCTTTCCAATCGTGTTCATCATTTTAGCGGGACATCGGGTTGGACAGTATTCGGCAGAAGATCGAGCCGCTCGTGCCCGGTGTTATCATCCTGCGCTTGCCGGCCCGCCCGGCAGCCAGTATGCAATTTGCCCGTCCAGGAATCGTAAAAAGTGCGCCTTACCTCCATCAAGCTATCCGGCTTCAAGTCCTTCGTCGATCCGACCAACTTCCAGGTGCCCGGGCAACTGGTCGGCGTGGTCGGGCCGAACGGCTGCGGCAAGTCCAACATCATCGACGCGGTGCGATGGGTGCTGGGCGAGTCGAAAGCCTCGGAACTGCGCGGCGAGTCGATGCAGGACGTTATCTTCAACGGCAGTACCAACCGCAAGCCCGCTGGCCGGGCGTCGGTCGAGCTGGTGTTCGACAATGGCGACGCCCGCGCGGCCGGGCAGTGGAGCCAGTACGCGGAAATCGCCGTCAAGCGCACGCTGACGCGGGACGGCGCATCGAACTACTACATCAACAACCAGGCAGTGCGGCGGCGCGACATCCAGGACATTTTCCTCGGCACCGGCCTCGGGCCACGGGCCTACGCCATCATCGGCCAAGGCATGATTTCCCGGATCATCGAGGCACGGCCGGAAGACCTGCGCATCTTCCTCGAGGAAGCGGCTGGCGTGTCGAAGTACAAGGAACGCCGGCGTGAAACCGAAAACCGGCTGCAGGACACCCGCGAGAACCTGACACGGGTCGACGACATCCTGCGCGAACTGAACGCCAACCTGGAAAAGCTGCAGGCACAAGCGGCGGTGGCCCGCAAGTTCCACGAGATGCAGGCCGACCAGGGCGAGAAACAGAAACTGCTGTGGCTGGTTCGCCGCAATGAAGCCAGGGCCGAGCAGGAACGGCATTTCCGCGAGATCGAGGTCGGGCAGGTCGACCTGGAGGAGCAGACCGCGAAGCTGCGCCACGTTGAATCCCAGCTTGAGCAGATGCGCCAGGGACACTATGCCGCGGGCGACCGGATGCACCAGGCGCAAGGCCACCTGTACCAGACCAATTCCGAAATCGGCGGACTGGAAGCGCAGATCCGTTTCGTCATCGAGTCGCGCGGGCGGCTGCAGTCGCAACTGACGTCGCTGGCGGCGCAGCGCGACCAGTGGCAGCGCCAGCACGACGTGCAGGCGGAGGAACTGACCGAGGCCGAATTCGTGCTGGAAGAGCAGGCCGCACGCGTCGAACAGAGCGAGCAGGCGGCGCAGCAGCAAAACGACTTGCTGCCCGGACTGGAGCAGGCCTGGCGCGATGCGCAGGCCAGCAGCGGCGAGTCGCGGGCGCAGATCATGCAGGCGCAGCAGCGCATCGAGCTGGAAGCGGCGCAGCAGCGCAATGCATCGCAGATCCTGTCCGGCCTGGCGTCCCGGCGCGAACGGCTGGTGCAGGAGAAAAATGGCCTGCATCTGCCCGACACCACGCACCTGGCCAACCTGCGCGCGCAGATGGAAGAGAAGCAGGCGACGCTGGAAGAAGCCCGCATGCTGCTGGAACAGGCCCAGGAACAGCAGCCGGCGCTGGAAGCCGGACGGCGCGAGGCGCAGGCCCGCGTGAACGCGGAAACCGCCGCCAACGCCCAGCTGGAGGCCCGGCTGGCGGCGCTGCGGCAGTTGCAGGAACGGGTGCAGTCCCAGGGCAAGGTGCAGCCATGGCTCAAAAAGCATGGGCTCGACAGCCTGCCGCGCCTGTGGCAGAGGCTGCAGGTGGAACCGGGCTGGGAAACGGCGCTCGAATCGGTGCTGCGCGAACGGGCTACCGCGCTGGAGACCAGCAAGCTGGACGCGACGCAAGGTTTCTTCGGCGATGCGCCGCCCGGCAAGATCGCGCTGTACGCGACCGACGCGGTCGAGGGACGCATCGAGCCGGTCGCCGGACTCAGGCCGGCGCTGGGCCTGCTGCAGATCAAGGACCCCGGCCTGCGCGCGCTGATGCAGGACTGGCTGCACCAGGTCTACCTGGCCGACGATGCGGCCGAAGCCTACGCCGGGCGCGGCCGGCTGCCGGTAGGCGCGGCCTTCCTGACTCGGGAGGGCCACCTGATCGGCCGTGCCAGCGTGCGCTTCTACGCAGCCGACGCCGAGCAGGACGGCATGCTGGCGCGCCAGCAGGACATCGAGAACATAGCCCGCCAGCTGCGCGCGCAGCAGATGCTTGCCGAAGAAGCCCGCGGCCGCGCAGCCAGCGCGGAAAACGCGCTGTCGCAAGGCATGCAGCGGCTGCAGGAGCTGCGCAGCCGCGTGGCCGGGCTGACCCAGAACGTGCATGCGCTGCAGATCGACCTGCTCAAGCAGACCGAAGTGCAGATGCGCTACGACCAGCGGCATGCGCAGATCGGCGCCGACCTGGCCGAAATCGCTGCGCAGGAAGCCGAGCAGCTGCAGGCCGGCGCCGAGTCCGAGGCCCGGCTGGAAGAACTGGACCTGGACCTGGCAGCGCTGCAGGAGCAGCACGAAGCCGGCCAGACCGACTACCTCGAGCGCGAACAGCAGCTGGCCGACGCCCGCCAGCGCCTGCGTGAACTGGAACGGGCGGCGCAGGAAGCGCAGTTTGCCGAAAAGTCGCAGCGCAGCCGGATCGATGAACTGCGGCGCGGCATCGCCACCGCCGTCGAGCAGGTGACGCAACTGGGCGCCTCCATGCAGGCCGGCCACAGCGAGTTGTCTGGCCTGGACGACCAGGCGGCGCAGGACGGTTTGCAGGAACTGCTGGACCGCCGCAGCCTGCAGGAACGCGCGCTGGCCGACGCCCGCCATGAACTGGACCAGCTCACCCAGAAGCTGCGGCACCTGGAAGAGTCGCGCATGCAGACCGAGCGCGGCTTGCAGCCGCAGCGCGAACGCATCATGGAGCTGCAGTTGAAGGAGCAGGCCGCGCGGCTGAACCAGGAACAATATGCGCAGCATCTGTCGGAAGCCGGCGCCGACGAGACCGCGCTGGCCGCGCTGCTGGACGGCGACGTCCGGCCGTCATGGCTGCAGGGGGAAGTGACCCGGCTGACCAATGCCATTGCCGCGCTGGGCCCGGTCAACCTCGCGGCGCTGGAAGAACTGGAACAGGCGTCGGAGCGCAAGCAGTTCCTGGATGCGCAGACCGCCGACCTGACCGAGGCGATCACCACGCTGGAAGACGCCATCCACCGGATCGACAAGGAAACCCGCGAGCTGCTGCAGGATACTTTCGACAAGGTCAACCATCATTTCGGGGAATTGTTCCCGGTGCTGTTCGGTGGCGGCAATGCGCGGCTGATCATGTCCGGCGATGAGATCTTAGATGCGGGGGTGCAGGTAATGGCGCAGCCGCCGGGCAAGAAAAATGCCACTATCCATCTGCTGTCCGGCGGCGAGAAGGCGCTGACAGCGACGGCGCTGGTGTTTTCCATGTTCCAGCTGAACCCGGCCCCGTTTTGCCTGCTTGACGAGGTCGACGCGCCGCTGGACGACGCCAATACCGAGCGATTCTGCAAGATGGTGCAGAAAATGTCCTCGCAGACCCAGTTCCTGTTCATCTCGCATAACCGGATTGCCATGGAGATGGCGCAACAACTGATCGGCGTGACCATGCAGGAGCAGGGCGTTTCCCGTATCGTGGTGGTCGATATGGAAGCGGCGGCCGTCTACGCCGGCGAAGCCCGTGCCGCGTGATGGCGCACGTTACGCCAGGGCTGCGCAGGCTAGTGCTTGCCCATCCACTGGGATCGCGCCAGTGCGGCTTTTTTCTGGAAGTAGGCAGCGTTCTGCTGCGCTTCCCGTACCCTTGACTGCTCGACGTCGGCGCAAATCAGGTAATGGGATTCAGCCCGCTTCCACCACCAACGCTGCACCAGGGTGCGGATCGGGTTGAGCGGCAGCATCGTGAGCTCATGCAGTTTCAGGGATTTGGCATCTGACATGATTTCTCTCTTTCTGGACAGGTCCGCGATCTATGGTTAGGGCGGTAATGGGTGTATCGGCTTTTATTCGTAACCGTCATCGCACCGTCGGCACGTTGATGCTGCGATTTTATGGTCAAAAAGACAAATAGTATTGATTCAAGTCAATCTTGTCATTCTGTCTCCATTTTGCCTGTCAAATTGCGCGCCGGGCTCTTTGCCGCCACATAGGGCTAGCTTGACAAGTTTACACAGGAACACTTACCCTAGCGCGGTTGACGCCCAGCCGCGGAAACGCGGCTAAAACCCGCTAGAACGGCCTAAAAAACGCCACAGCCTGTCAACTTTCCGGAACCGACAATGACCCGATCACCCTTTCCCGCCTGGGATGCTTTCCGAGACCGCGAGGCGCGTGGAGCGCTGGCGCTTGTCCGCTCGATGAAGGCTGCTGCATGACCGATTTACAGATAAGCCTGATCGCCATTGGCATTGCGATCGTCATCGGTGTGATTTCCTATAACAAGTGGCAGGAATACAAGACGCGCAAGACAGTCGAGCGCGCTTTCTCGGACGACCAGCATGACGTGCTTATGCAGGGCGACACGGTACCGACGCAGGATCGGCGGGTAGAGCCCGGATTCAGCGACCTGCCCGACCAGCCGGTACCGCCCGATCCCGTTGCCGAACCGCCATTTGAAGAAACGGCTGCGCCGCCGCCCGTGGCCGAGCCGACCGCCATGGAAGAAACGGTGCTGCATGCGCCGCGGCTGGACTTGCCGGTCGACCAGCTGATCGACTGCACCATTGCCCTGGGACTGGAAAGCCCGTTGCGCGGCGACCGCGTCGTGCCCGTCGTCCACACCTTGCGCCACGTCGGCAACAAGCCGGTGCATTTCATCGGCCTGGCCAGCGATGGCCACTGGGAAGCCATCGCGCACGGCCGCACCTACACCATGCTCCAGGCCGGTATCCAGATGGCCAGCCGGACGACAGCGCTGAACGAGATCGAATATTCCGAGTTCGTCAGCCGCCTGCGCCAGGTTGCCGACGAACTCGGCGCCGAGTGCGACGTGCCCGACATGTCGCGCATCGTGTCGATTGCGCGCGGCCTGCACCAGTTCGTCGCCGAATACGGCGCGCAACTCAGTGTCAACGTGCAGTCGAACCGCGCGCCGTGGCAGATCAGCACGCTGCTGGCGGCGCTGACCCGCCAGGGCTTCGAGCTGCGCCCGGACGGCAGGCTGATCATGCCGGACGGCGATGGCGGCACGCTGTTCTCCATTTCCACCAATGCCGCCGGCGGCGACGAGACCACCTCGCGGCTGACCTTGCTGCTCGACGTGGCGCTGGTGGCGTCGGCCCGCGACGGCTATGGCGCGATGATTTCCTGCGCCAGGTCCCTGGCAACCCGCCTCGACGGCACCGTGGTCGACGATTCCAGCCAGCCGCTGACCGACGACACCCTGGCCGAGATCGCTACCCAGGTCCAGGCTTTCTATGCCGATATGGAAAATTCGGAAATACCCGCGGGATCGACCAGAGCGCTCCGCCTTTTTGCCTGATTCATGCCGAACGACCCCCTAGCCATTCCGTCGGCGGCAACGGAGCGCGCGGCACAGCTGCGTGACGAACTTGCCCGCCACAACCATGCGTACTACGTGCTCGACAATCCGACCATTCCGGACGCCGAGTACGACAAGCTGTTCCGTGAACTGCAGGCCGTCGAGCAGGACTACCCGGCGCTTGTCACCAGCGACTCGCCGACCCAGCGGGTCGGCGGCGCGCCGCTGCCGCAGTTCGAGCAGGTGCGCCATTCGGCGCCCATGCTGTCGATCAATAACGGCTTTCGCGACGAGGACATCGTCAATTTCGACCGCCGCGTGCGCGAAGGGCTGAAGACGGAAAGCGGCGTCGAGTACCACTGCGAACTCAAGTTCGACGGCCTGGCCATCAACCTGCGCTACGAAAACGGGCTGCTGGTCAACGCTGCGACGCGGGGCGACGGCGCCACCGGCGAGAACGTTACCGCCAACATCCGCACCGTGCGCGCGATCCCGCTGCGGCTGCAGGCCGAGAAACCGCCTGCCGTCATCGATATCCGCGGCGAAGTGCTGATGTTCAAGGCCGATTTCGCCAGCCTGAATGCGCGCCAGCGCGACGCCGGCCAGCGCGAGTTCGCCAACCCGCGCAATGCCGCCGCCGGCAGCCTGCGCCAGCTCGACCCGCGCATCACGGCGAAGCGCTCGCTGCGTTTCTTCGCCTATGGCATCGGCATGCTGGAGGGGGCGGAGCTGCCGGCCTCGCATTCGGCCCTGCTGGACTGGTATGCGCAGATGGGCATACCGGTCGCCGCCGAGCGCCGCATTGCGCAGGACGCCGAGGGCCTGCTCGCGTTCTACCGCGACATCGGCCTGCGCCGGGCGCAGTTGCCGTACGAGATCGACGGCGTGGTCTACAAGGTCAATGCGGTCGCGCAGCAGGCGCAGCTCGGCTTCGTCTCCCGCGCGCCGCGCTTTGCGCTCGCCCACAAGTTTCCGGCCGAGGAAGCAATGACCATCGTCCAGGACATTGGCCTGCAGGTCGGCCGCACCGGGGCGATGACGCCGGTGGCCAGGCTGGCGCCGGTGCTGGTGGGCGGCGTTACCGTCACCAACGCGACGCTGCACAACGAGGACGAGGTCAGGCGCAAGGATATCCAGATCGGCGACACCGTCATCGTCCGGCGCGCCGGCGACGTGATCCCGGAAGTCGTGTCCTTCGTGCCCGAGCTGCGCCCGGCCGACGCCCGGCCGTTTGTGATGCCGGCGTTGTGCCCGGTGTGCGCCTCGCCCATCGTCCGGTCAGAAGAGGAAGCGGTAGCGCGCTGTTCCGGCGGCTGGGTCAAGTGCCCGGCGCAGCGGAAGGGCGGCCTGCTGCATTTCGTTTCCCGCCGCGCAATGGATATCGAAGGCCTGGGCGACCAGCTGGTGGACCAGATGGTCGAGCGCAATGTCGTCACCACCGCCGCCGACCTGTACCGGCTCGGCCTGGGCTCGCTGGCGACGATGGAGCGCATGGCCGACAAGTCCGCCGCCAACGTGCTGAAGGCGATCGAGAAGTCCAAGTCCACCACGCTGGCAAGGTTCATTTTTGCGCTGGGCATACGGCATGTCGGCGAGTCCACGGCCAAGGAACTGGCCCGGCATTTTGGCGGCATGGACGCGCTGCAGAAGGCTGACGAGGCGCAATTGCTCGATGTCGCCGATGTCGGCCCCGTCGTGGCGCGTTCTATACTGCAGTTCATGGTCGACCCGATGAATGTCGAGCTGATCGAACAGCTACGCGCCAACGGCGTGCACTGGGAAGAGGGCGCATCCGGCGCGCGGCCCAAGCCGCTCGCCGGCCTTACCTTCGTGCTGACCGGCACGCTGCCCACGCTGTCGCGCGACGACGCGGCCGAGCGGATCGAAATGGCCGGCGGCAAGGTCGCCGGATCGGTATCGAAAAAGACCAGCTACGTCGTCGCCGGCAGCGACGCCGGCAGCAAGCTGGCAAAAGCGGAGACACTGGGCGTTCCTGTCATCGATGAAGCGGCGCTGCTCGGCATGCTGCCGCCATCCAACGAAAGCGAGTCATGAGAAAGATTACCAAGGCAGTATTCCCCGTCGCCGGCCTCGGCAGCCGTTTCCTGCCGGCCACGAAGGCACAGCCCAAGGAAATGCTGCCCATCGTCGACAAGCCGCTGATCCAGTACGCGGTCGAGGAAGCAGTCGCCGCCGGCATCACCGACATGGTCTTCATTACCGGGCGCAACAAGCGCGCGATCGAAGACCATTTCGACAAGGCCTACGAACTGGAGTCCCAGCTCGAGGCGGCTGGCAAGAAGCAGTTGCTGGACCTGGTGCGCAATGTGATCCCGAAGCACATCAACTGCATCTTCATCCGCCAGTCCGAGGCACTGGGGCTGGGCCATGCAGTGCTGTGCGCCAAGCCGGTGGTTGGCGACGATCCGTTCGCGGTGCTGCTGGCCGACGACTTCATGGACGTGCCCCCGGGGGAAAAATCGGTGATGGCGCAAATGGTCGAAGTCTACGAGCGCGAGGGGCTGAGCGTGCTGGCGGTGCAGGACGTGCCGCGCGCCGACACCCGGCAATACGGCATCGTCAGCGCCAACGAATACCAGCCTGGCCTGGAACGCGTCAACGCCATCGTCGAGAAGCCGGACCCGGACAGCGCGCCATCCACGCTGGCGGTCGTCGGGCGCTATGTGCTGACCAATCGCATCTTCGAATGCATCGAGAACCTGGAGAAGGGCGCCGGCGGCGAGATCCAGCTCACCGACGGCATCGCCGCGCTGATGCAGCGGGAATCGGTGCTGGCTTACCGCTACCGGGGGCAGCGCTTCGACTGCGGCTCCAAGCTGGGTTACCTGAAGGCCACCGTCGAAATGGGCTTGCGCCACCCGGAAACCGGGGAAGCCATGGCGCAATATCTGCAGGCAAGGCAATGACCGTCCGTGAAATTTTGAAGATGGGCGACCCGCGCCTGCTGCGGCGGGCCGATCCCGTCACCGAGTTCGACACGCCGGCCATGCGCGAGCTGATCGCCGACATGTTCGACACCATGCATGCGGCCAACGGCGCCGGCCTGGCAGCGCCGCAGATCGGCATCAACCTGCAGTTGGTGATCTTTGGCTTCCGGCAAAACCTGCGCTATCCGGATGCGCCGCCGGTGCCGGAAACCGTCCTGATCAACCCGGTGCTGACGCCGTTGTCGCAGGAAACCGCGGAAGACTGGGAGGGTTGCCTGTCGGTGCCGGGTTTGCGGGGCGTGGTGCCGCGCTGGACCCGGCTCCGGTATGAAGGCGTGGACCAGCATGGCGCGCCGATATTGCGTGAAGTGGATGGTTTCCATGCACGGGTGGTCCAGCACGAGTGCGACCACTTGGCGGGTATCCTGTATCCGATGCGGGTGCGGGACTTTACCCGGTTCGGCTATACCGACGTGCTCTTTCCAGGGATGGACGACGCGGACGATTAGCGTGTTTCACGCTGACTTGCCGTAGTCCGCGCAGCGACGGTTGCCGTTGCCGTTCCGCGCAGCGACAGTTGCAGTTGCAGTTGCAGTTGCAGTTGCAGTTGCAGTTGCA
>CAUQYP010000069.1:0-18727 GCA_963522035.1 uncultured Noviherbaspirillum sp.
CCCCGTTCTCCGGCGGCGCGGCCCGGGCCGCGTCGGGCGAGATGTCGGTGATGGCGGCCGGCGCGCCGGAAGACTTTGCGCGCTGCGAGCGCCTGTTCGACGCGATCTGCGCCAAGCTGTACCGGCTCGGCGAGCAGCCGGGGCAGGGCTCCAAGGTCAAGATGATCAACCAGCTGCTGGCCGGCGTGCACATCGCCGCCGCCGCCGAGGCGATGGCGCTGGGCCTTCGCGCCGGCTGCGACCCGGACGCGCTGTATGAAGTCATCTCCAACAGCGCCGGCAGTTCATGGATGTTCCAGAACCGCGTGCCGCATATCCTGGCCGGCGACTACACGCCGCTGTCCGCGGTCAACATCTTCGTCAAGGACCTCGGCATCGTGCTCGACTATGCGAAGAAAAGCGTGTTCCCGCTGCCGCTTTCGGCGACCGCGCACCAGATGTTCATGCAGGCTTCCGCCGCCGGCCATGGCGGTGAAGACGACGCGGCGGTAATCAAGCTTTTTCCCGGCATCACGCTGCCAGCCGCGCGTGCCGCCGCCAAGCCGGACTGAAGGAATGCAGCCATGACCGTATTACTCGGATGTATCGCCGACGACTTCACCGGCGCGACCGACCTGGCAGGCATGCTGGTCAAGGCCGGCATGCGCACGGTGCAGCTGATCGGGGTGCCCGCCGGCCCGCCGCCGGAAGGCGCCGACGCCGTGGTCATCGCGCTCAAGTCGCGCACGGCGCCGGCGGCCGACGCGATTGCCGACTCGCTGGCGGCGCTGGCCTGGCTGCAGCAGAGCGGCTGCCAGCAGTTCTATTTCAAGTACTGCTCGACCTTCGACTCCACGCCCGAGGGCAATATCGGCCCGGTGGCCGAGGCGCTGATGCAGGCGCTCGGCACCGACTTCACGATCGCCTGCCCGGCCTTCCCAGCCAACAAGCGCACCATCTACAAGGGCTACCTGTTCGTCGGCGATGAACTGCTGAGCGAGTCGGGCATGCGCAACCATCCGCTGACGCCGATGACCGACCCCAGCCTGGTGCGGGTGCTGCAACGGCAGGTCGTGGGCCAGGTCGGCCTGGTCGAGTATTCCACGGTCGCCAGGGGCAGTGCGGCCGTCGCCAGCTGCTTTGCCGAGCTGCGCGCAAAGGGCGTGGCATTCGCCGTCACCGACGCGCTGACCAATCACGACCTGGTGTCGATCGGCGCGGCCTGCGCCGACATGCCGCTGATCACCGGCGGCTCCGGCATCGCGCTCGGACTGCCGGAAAACTTCCGTCGCCGCAACCTGCTGGCGCGGCTCGACGCCGCCGACACGCTGCCCGAGACCGGCGGCCTGCGCGCGGTGATTGCCGGCAGCTGTTCGGCGGCGACGCAGCAGCAGGTGAAAGTAATGCAGGCGTCAGCGCCGTCGTTTGCGGTCGACCCGCTGGCGCTGGCCCGCGGCGACGACGTCGCCGGTGCCGCGCTGGCCTGGGCCGCGCAGCATGTCGCCAACGGGCCGGTGCTGGTCTACGCGACCGCCAGCCCCGATCAGGTGAAGGACGTGCAGTCGCAACTGGGCGCAGCGCAGGCCGGCGAACTGGTCGAACGGGCGCTGGCCGGCATCGCCATGGGCCTGGTGAGACTGGGCGTCGGACAGCTGATCGTCGCCGGCGGCGAGACCTCGGGCGCGGTGGTCAGCGCGCTGGGCGTGAAGGGCCTGCGCATCGGCCCCGAGATCGACCCCGGCGTGCCCTGGACCGCTGCGCTGCAGGACGACGGCAGCGCCCGGCCACTGGCCTTGGCGCTAAAGTCCGGCAACTTCGGCAGCGAGGACTTTTTCACGAAGGCCTGGAGCCGCCTGCCATGAGCGCCGCCGTCCACGCGCATGCCGACGAAAACCGCCAGCGCGAACAGATGGTCGACTTCGGCAAGTCGCTGTTCGAGCGCGGCCTGACTGCCGGCAGCAGCGGCAACCTGAGCGTGCGCCTGAAGGATGGCGCCGGCTGGCTGCTCACCCCCACCAACGCCAGCCTGGGCCGGCTGGACCCGGCGCGGCTGTCGAAGCTGGACTGGGACGGCAGGCTGCACGGCGGCGACGCGCCGTCCAAGGAAGCCTTCCTGCACCGCGCGATGTACCAAGAACGGCCCGGCGCCGGCGCCATCGTGCACCTGCATTCGACCCATTCGGCCGCGGTGTCCTGCATGTGCGGCCTGGACCACGAGGACTGCATCCCGCCGCTGACGCCGTACTTCGTGATGAAGATAGGACGGCTGCCGCTGGTGCCCTACCACCGGCCGGGCGATCCGGCGCTGGCCGACGCCATCGGCGCGCTGGCGAGCAGGCATGCCGCGGTGCTGCTGGCCAACCATGGGCCGGTCGTGTCCGGCAGCAGCCTGGAGGCCGCGGTCTATGCGGCCGAGGAGCTGGAAGAAACCGCCAAGCTGTTCCTGCTGCTGCGCGACGTGCCGGTCAGGCCGCTCGACGCCGCGCAGATTGCCGAACTCAAGTCGGCTTTCTCGCTCGATATCTGACAATAAACACTGGAGACCCGCATGCCAAGATTCGCCGCCAACCTGTCGATGATGTTCAACGAAGTGCCATTCCCGCAGCGCTTCGCCGCTGCCGCCGCCGCCGGTTTCAAGGGTGTGGAATTCCTGTTTCCCTACGATTACACGCCGGCCGAGGTTGCCGGCTGGCTGCAGGAAAACCGGCTGGAGAATGCGCTGTTCAACATGCCGCCCGGCGACTGGGCCGCCGGCGAACGCGGCATGGCCGCCTTGCCGGGCCGCGAGGACGAGTTCCGCGCCGGCGTGGTCCGCGCGATCGAGTACGCCCGGGCGCTGGGCACGAAGCGCGTCCACATGATGGCCGGGCTGATCCCCGAGGGCGCCGACCTGGACAGCCATCGCGCCGTCTACCTGGCCAACCTGCGCCATGCCGCCCGCGAATGCGCGCTGGCCGGCGTGGAAGTGATGCTGGAGCCGATCAACAGCCGCGACATGCCGGGCTACTTCCTGCAGACGCAGGAACAGGCGCACGCGCTGCGCGAGGCCTGCGGCGAGCCGAACGTGAAAGTGCAGATGGACTTCTACCATGCGCAGATCATGGAAGGCGACCTGGCGATGACGCTCAGGCGCTGGTTCGACGGCGTCGGCCATGTGCAGATCGCCAGCGTCCCGACCCGCAACGAGCCGGACGACGGCGAAGTCAATTATCCCTACCTGTACAAGCTGCTGGACGAGCTCGGCTATGCCGGCTGGATAGGCTGCGAGTACCGTCCGCGCGGCCGCACCGAGGACGGCCTCGGCTGGCTGGCGGCCTATAACAAATAAGGAGCACGCGATGAATGTACTGATCACCGGCGGCGCCGGTTTCCTCGGCCAGAAACTGGCGCGCGCGCTGCTGGCGCGGGGCACGCTGTCGGGCCCCGACGGCAGCCAACAAGAAATATCGCAGCTGGTGCTGGCCGACGTGGTGCCGGCGAACGACTTCGGCGATGCGCGCGTGAAGGTCGTCACCGGCGACATCACGGACGCGCAGCTGATACGTTCCCTGGTCGACGCCGAGACCACCTCGGTATTCCACCTGGCCGCCGTCGTCAGCGGCCAGGCCGAAGCCGACTTCGACCTCGGCATGAAGATCAACCTCGACGCCTCGCGCCTGCTGCTGGAAGCCTGCCGCGCCGCCGGCCACAAGCCGCGCGTGGTGTTCACCAGTTCGGTCGCGGTGTATGGCGGCCAGCTGCCCGATGTGGTGCGGGACGACACCGCGCTCAATCCGCAGTCGTCCTATGGCACGCAGAAAGCCATCGGCGAACTGCTGTTGAACGACTTCAGCCGCAAGGGCTTTGTCGACGGCCGCGTGCTGCGCCTGCCGACCATCAGCGTGCGGCCCGGCAAGCCGAACAAGGCTGCATCGTCCTTCGCCAGCGGCATCATCCGCGAGCCGCTGAACGGCGAGGACGCGGTGTGCCCGGTGTCGCCGGCGCTGAGGCTGTGGCTGCTGTCGCCGCGGCGCGCCATCGCCGCGCTGGTCGCCGGCCATGAACTCTCGGGCGCTGCGCTCGGCAACAGCCGCACCATCAACCTGCCCGGCCTGTCGGTCAGCGTGGCCGACATGGTGGCCGCACTGGAAAAGGTCGCCGGCCCCGAGGCGGTGGCGCGGATACGCTTCCTGCCGGACCCGGCGGTCGAGCGCATCGTGCAAAGCTGGCCGGGCGCCTGGGACGACAGCCGCGCACGCGCGCTGGGACTGGAAGGGGACGCCGATTTCGAGAGCGTGATCCGGGCGCATGTCGAGGATGAATTAAAGTAGCGTTCCTTCATTTTTACCGGACGACGCGATGGCCTACACGGATGAGCGGCAGGGCAGCAGCGTAAGCATTACCACCCTCGAACTCATGCTGTCGCCCGCCGGCCGTATGCATCTCGGCCATGCGCCGGGGCAGTCCGACCTCGACCCGGCGGCAGCAGCCCGCATCGAGCGCGCCTATGCGCTGGGCGACAGCCACGGCCTGCTGCACCTGGGCGCGGTCGAGCTGACCACCTGGCTGCCGCCGTCGCTGGCCTTCGGCCGCGAACTCGCGCAGGGATACATGGCGCGGCTGTGCGCGGTGCCGGACCTGGCGGCGTGCTGGGACAGCGTGGAGGTGGCTACGCCAGCGGCGGAAGTCGAACGGCTGCTGGCCGCAGTACCGCCGATGACAGGCGCCGAGTACCTCGACGCCGCCTGCCTGCAGGGCCTGTTCGATGGCCTGCAGGACGCGGCGCGTGCGGGCATCGCCGCGCAGGGCGGCGACGTGCAGGCCTGGCTGCGGCAGCAGCACCCGGGCTGGCACCTGGTGGGACGCATCGTCTTCCACCTTGCCGAGAACAAGGCCAATGCCGAGGCGCCGTTCGCCTTCCTCGCCACCTACGTCGGCCAGGTGTCGCAGCAGGCCGGCGCGCGCCACCAGCCGCTGGGCCGGGCGCTGCAGGAATACGCCGGCGCCGGCAACCGCGACATGCTGCTGGGCCTGCTGCTGCCGGTAAACCGGGCCGCGGAAAACAGTCCGTGGCTGCGCGCGCTGGTGGATTCCGGCGCGGTGTTCCGGCCGCTGGCCTGGACGCCTGCCGACGCCCACCAGTTCCTGCGCAATATCCCGGTGTTCGAGGCCGCCGGCATCGTGGTGCGCATTCCCGACTGGTGGAAGCCGCATGCGCCGCTGCGCCCGCAGGTAACGGTCAATGTCGGAAAGAACGCCAGCGGCATCGGCATGGACGCGATGCTGGACTTCGATGTGTCCCTGTCGCTCGACGGCGAGCCGCTGACCGCTGCCGAATGGCAGCAACTGATGGCGGGCGGCGACGGCCTGGTGCGGCTCAAGGGCCACTGGGTCGAGCTGGATCGGGACAAGCTGGCCGGCGTGCTGGATCACTGGAAAAAAGTGCAGTCCGCCACGAAGGGCGACGGCATGTCCTTCCTGGAGGGCATGCGCCTGCTGGCCGGCGCCGCCATCGGCAGCAGCGAAGCCGACCTGCCGGCCACTGTCGCCGACTGGTCCAGCGTCGTCGCGGGCGACTGGATGCGCACCGTGCTTGACGGCCTGCGCCAGCCGCAGGGCGACGCCGACCCGGGCCCGTCCTTCCGCGCCGCGCTGCGGCCCTACCAGCAGGACGGGGTACGCTGGCTCTGGTGGCTCAACCGGCTCGGGCTGGGCGCCTGCCTGGCCGACGACATGGGCCTGGGCAAGACGGTGCAGGTGCTGGCGCTGCTGTTGCTGGCCAGGCGCGAAGGCGACGCCGGCCCGCACCTGCTGGTGCTGCCGGCCTCGCTGATCGGCAACTGGCAGGCGGAGATCGCGCGCTTCGCGCCCAGCCTGCGCGTCCTGGTCGCGCATGGCTCGGCAATGCCGGCCAGCGCGCTTGCCGCCATCGACGATGCCGCGCTCGCCGGGAACGACCTCGTTATTACCAGCTACGGCAGCCTGATCCGCCTGCCATGGCTGCAGGCGACGCGCTGGTCGATGGTGATCCTGGACGAAGCGCAGGCAATCAAAAACCCGGGCGCGCGCCAGACCCGGGCGGCCAAGGCCCTGCAGGGCCGGGTGCGGCTGGCGCTGACCGGCACGCCCGTTGAAAACCGGCTGGGCGAGCTATGGTCGTTGTTCGATTTCATTTGCCCGGGCCTGCTTGGTTCCAGCGCTGCATTCACCCGTTTCGTACGCCGGCTGGAGAAAGAAACGCATCCCGACTACGCGCCGTTGCGCCGGCTGGTGCAGCCCTACATCCTGCGCCGGCTCAAGAGCGACAAGCGCATCATTGCCGACCTGCCGGACAAGACCGAGGTCAAGGCCTACTGCGGCTTGTCACGCGCGCAGGCAAAATTGTACGAGCAGGCGGTGAATGCGCTGGCCACGCAGATCCGAACGCTCGACGGCATCGCCCGCCGCGGCGCGGTGCTGGCCTTCCTGCTGCGCTTCAAGCAGATCTGCAACCATCCGTCGCTGTGGCTGGGCGATGGCGATTTCGATGCCGACGACAGCGGCAAGTTTGCCCGCCTGCAGGCGCTGGCCGGTGAAATCGCCGCGCGCCAGCAGAAGCTGCTGGTGTTCACCCAGTTCCAGGAGATGACAGGGCCGCTGGCTTCCTTCCTGCAGACCGTGTTCGGCCGGCCCGGCCTGGTGCTGCACGGCGGCACGCCGGTCAAGTCGCGCAAGGCGCTGGTGGACCGTTTCCAGGACGAGGCGGGACCGCCGTTCTTCGTGCTGTCGATCAAGGCCGGCGGCACCGGCCTGAACCTGACGGCGGCCTCGCACGTGATCCACTTCGACCGCTGGTGGAATCCGGCCGTGGAAAACCAGGCAACCGACCGTGCCTATCGCATCGGCCAGAAGAAGAATGTGCTGGTGCATAAATTCATCTGCCGCGGCACGATAGAGGAAAAGATCGACGCGATGATCGAAGACAAGCTGGGTTTGTCGAATACACTTCTGGCCGACGGCGGCGAAGCGCTGCTGACCGAGATGAGCAACGAGGCGCTGCTGCAGATGGTGAAGCTGGACATCAACAGTGCACTCGATGAACGTTGATGACGGAAGACCTATAGCGCGGGAGAAAGGTCATGGGCAGACATTACGACAACTACTGGCCGCCTTACATATCGGTCGCGGAACGGCGTCAAATGGCGCAAGCCGCGCTTGCCAAGCTCAGGAAAAAAGGCGTCGACTGCAAGCCAGTCGAATTGGAGGGGCGCACGATTGCCAGCACGTTCTGGGGCATCAAGTGGTGCAGCAATCTGGAGGCCTACAGCGACTTCGAGAATCGCTTGCCGCGCGGACGCAGTTGCGTCCGGCATGGCACGGTACTGGACCTGAAGGTCGGCGCGGGGAAAATCGACGCGCTGGTCAGCGGCTCCAGCGTCTACAAGGTGAAGATCGGCATCGAGCCGTTGCCGGAGCGCGATTGGAAAGCCATCCTGGACGAATGCGCAGGCAAGGTGGCGACCATGGTCGAACTGCTGCAGGGGCGCTTGTCCGGCGCAGTGATGGAAATCGTCACCCGTCCTGGCGCCGGCCTGTTCCCGGCGCCGAAGCAGATGGCGTTTCATTGCAGTTGCCCGGATGATGCATTCATGTGCAAGCACGTGGCGGCAGCGCTCTATGCAGTCGGCAACCGACTCGACAGCCAGCCGGAACTGCTGTTCCAGCTGCGCCATGTCGACCCGCAGGAGCTGATACGGCAAGCCGGCAGCGGGCCTGCGCCTGCCGACCCATCGGCGTCCGCGCTCGGCGACGCCGACCTGTCGGCGCTGTTCGGCATCGAGATCGAAGCGGCGCCGCCACCAGCGCCGGTGAAGAATAAAGCGGTTCGCCAGGCAGTGGAAAAGCCAGCGCGCGTCGCCGGGAAGGCGGCAGGGAAGGTCGCTGTGAAGGCAGTTGGGAAGGCGGCTGGCAAGGCGTCGAAGTAGGCTGCTTCCGGCAACCAGGCGTTCAGGATCGACCGGTGGTGAAACCGGCTGCCGCTAGCCGCCACCTGCAAGACTGCCGCGACAGGCGCCAAAACCCGTGTCCGTTCCTCACTTCCCGCAAAACTCCGGCGACATCACCGCTTTCACGAACACCTGCGGCTGGCCGTCGCGCTCACGCTGGGCGATCCACCATACCGCGCCCTTGCGCAGGACCCAGTCGGCTTCGACGCCATGCACCAGCAGCGCCGCCAGCCGGCCCAGCACCGGCTGGTGCCCGACCAGCAGCACCGGTTCGCGTCCCGCCGGCCAGTTGGCCAGGGACAGGATGCGCTGTGCACTGCCGTCGATCGCAAGGTCCGCGTGGATCCGGTACTTCCGCCCCAGCGCGTCTGCGGTCTGCACGGTGCGCCGCGCCGGGCTGCACAGGATGCGGCAGCCGGACGGCAGGTTATGGTCGAGCCAGCCAGCCATCTTCATCGCCTGCTTGCGCCCTTTTGCCGTCAGCGCGCGGGTCGCGTCCGGTTCGCCTTCACCGGCTTCCTCGGCTTCGGCATGCCGCCACAGGATCAGGTCCATTGCATCGCTCGCTTTCAGGAAATTAGGAAATTCAGGAAATTTTCCCCAGGGTTTTCATCAGGTGCTGCTGCGCGCTGAACGCCGCCTGCTTGCCGCGCGCGCGGCGCCGGGTGTAGCGTCCGTCGCCGCCCAGCTCCCATGCATTGGTATTGTCCTTCAGGTAAGGCTCCAGGCCTTCCTGCAGCACCCGCCGCTTGAGCGCCTTGTCCAGCACCGGAAAGGCCACTTCGATCCGGCGGAACAGGTTGCGGTTCATCCAGTCGGCGCTGGACAGGTAGACATCGTGCGCGAGGTCGTTGCGGAAATAGAAGATGCGGCTGTGCTCGAGGAAGCGGCCGACGATGGAGCGCACCCGGATGTTCTTCGACAGGCCGGGCACGCCCGGGCGCAGCGAACAGGCGCCGCGCACGATCAGGTCGATCTTCACGCCATCGGTGGACGCGGCATACAGCGCACGGATCACGGACTCGTCGACCAGCGCATTCATCTTGGCGATAATGCGTCCCGGCCGGCCAAGCCGGGCAATCCGCGCTTCGTTGCGGATCGCCCGTATCATTTCGCGCTGCAGCTCGAACGGCGCCAGCCACAGGTATTGCAGGCTCTTGGGCTTGGTCAGGCTGGTCAGGTGGATGAATACTTCATTGACTTCGGCCGTCAGCAGCGGATTGGCGGTCAGGAGGCCGAAATCGGTATAGAGCTTGGTCGTGGTCGGGTGGTAGTTGCCGGTGCCGAGATGCGCATACTGCCGCAGCTCGCCGCCCTCGCGCCGTATGACCAGCGCCAGCTTCGCATGCGTCTTCAGGCCCACCACGCCGTACACGACCTGGGCGCCGACGCGTTCGAGCCGGTCGGCCCAGTTGATATTGGCTTCCTCGTCGAAGCGCGCCATCAGTTCTACGATAACGGTGACTTCCTTGCCGCGCTGGGCCGCCAGGATCAGCGACTCCATCAGCATGGAATTCATGCCGGTCCGGTATATGGTCTGCTTGATGGCCACCACGTTGGGGTCTTGCGCGGCGCAGCGCACGAAGTCCAGCACCGGGACGAAGGACTGGAACGGGTGGTGCAGCAGCATGTCCTTCTTGCGCAGCACCGCAAAAATGTCGGCGGCCTCGAGCAGGGGCGGATAGGACGGCGTAAACGGCGCAAAGCGCAGCGCAGGCTGGTCCACCGCGTCGACCAGCGCCAGCAGCCGCGTCATGTTGACCGGCCCATCGACCGCGTAAAGGCGGCTGGCCGGGATCGAAAACTGGTTGAGCAGGAAGTTGGACAGGATAGGCGGGCAGTTGCGCGCCACTTCCAGCCTCACCGCAAAGCCGAAATGCCGCGACTGCAGCTCGCTTTGCAGCGCCTGCCGCAGGTTCTTGACTTCTTCCTCGTCGACCCACAGGTCGCTGTCGCGCGTTACCCTGAACTGCGAGTAGGCCAGCACCTCGCGGCCCGTGAACAGGTCGGATATATGCGCATGGATCACCGAGGACAGCAGGCAGAAGGACATGCCGCCCGCGGTGGAAAGCTCGTCCGGCAACCGGATAACGCGCGGCAAGACCCGCGGCGCCTTCATGATGGCGATCGCGGTGCCGCGGCCGAACGCGTCCTTGCCCGAGAGTTCGACGATGAAGTTAAGGCTTTTGTTAACTACCTGCGGAAACGGGTGGGCCGGGTCCAGCCCGATCGGCGTGAGCAGGGGCCGCACCTCGCGGTCGAAGTAGGCCTTGACCCAGGCGCGCTGGGCGTCGTTGCGGTCCTGGTCACGCAGCAGGTGCACGCCATGCCGCGACAGTTCCGGCAAAATTTCCTGGTTCAGGATCGCGTATTGGCGTTCCACGATGTCATGCGATTCGGCGCTGGCGTCTTCCAGTGCGGCGTCCGACATCGCAACGTCGGCGGCATGCCCGTCCATGCGGGCGAGCAGGCTGGCGACCCGGACTTCGAAGAACTCGTCCATATTGCTGCTGACGATGCAGAGGTAGCGCAGGCGTTCCAGCAGCGGCACCCGCGGGTCCTCGGCCTGCGCCAGCACCCGGCGGTTGAAGGCCAGCTGGGAAAGCTCCCGGTTCAGGAGCACATCGGGTGGCAGCAGCTCGCCACCCGTGGAAGGCGTCGCCTTGTTTTTGCGTGTCATGGGCGCGATTGTTCCTGTTTTGGCTGCCGGGAGTGTAGGCAGCGAATATGACGGCACCGTGACATTGACCCGGCAGTCGCCTGGCAGGCTGATGTCATCGGTATTAAAACACGTCATAAAGCTGTCATATTTGTCCGATAAAGTCCGCGCTGTGATAAATGTCCCCGGTCAGGAACAGCGATGCGACTCCAGCAATTTTTCCGTGCCAGCCTGATACGCATGGCCGTGCAGCCCCGGCAGAATGTCATGACGCCATGAGCGCCAACGCCAATCCCGGCTCCCTGCAGGACGCAGCCCTGCCATCATCCCTGGAAAGCGAAGCAGCCGACCGGGCGCTGGCCAGCACGATGCGGCGGCAGCGCTTCCAGGACTTTCTTTTCCACAAGGTCACACTCGGCTTCGCGCTGTTCGTTCTGTTGATGCTGGCAGGAATCATCGCCTCGCTGGTGGTCGGCGCGGCACCTGCGTTCCGGGAATTCGGACCCGGCTTCCTGACGACCGTGGAGTGGGACCCGGTCAACGACCGCTACGGCGCGCTGATCGCCATTGCCGGCACCCTGATTACCTCGTTCATTGCCTTGCTGGTGGCGTTCCCGGTCAGCTTCGGCATCGCACTTTTCCTGACTGAAATCTGCCCGGCCTGGCTCAAGCGGCCGCTCGGCACTGCAGTGGAACTGCTGGCCGGCGTGCCCAGTATTATCTACGGCATGTGGGGCCTGTTCGTCTTCGCACCGTTCTTTGCCGACCATGTGCAACCGGCACTCAAGGAAACCCTTGGCCAGGTTCCGGTGCTGGGGCAACTGTTCACCGGCCCCGCCATGGGCATCGGCATGCTGACCGCCGGCTTCATCCTGGCCATCATGATCATCCCCTTCATCGCCTCGGTCATGCGCGACGTGTTCGACGTGGTTCCGGCCGTGCTCAAGGAGTCGGCCTATGCGCTCGGCTGCACCCGCTGGGAAGTGGTGCGCAAGGTAGTGCTGCCCTACACCCGCATCGGCGTGGTCGGCGGCGTGATGCTGGGCCTGGGCCGGGCGCTGGGCGAGACCATGGCCATCACCTTCGTCATCGGCAATGCGCACAAGCTGTCGTGGTCGCTTTTTGCCGCCGGCAACAGCATTGCCTCCACGCTGGCCAATGAATTCGCCGAAGCCGATTCGCCGCTGCACGTGTCCTCGCTGTTCGCACTCGGCCTGATCCTGTTCGTGATCACCTTCGTCGTGCTGGCCGCGGCCAAGTTGATGTTGCTGACCATGCAGAAAAGGGAGGGCGGCAAATGATGCACGCAACGAAACAGAACCCGGTCTACCGCCGCCGGCTGCTGACGCACCGCATCGGCATCACGCTGTCGGTGCTGGCAATGGCCTTCGGCATATTTTTCCTGCTGTGGATTCTGGCGACCCTGGTCGTCAAGGGCTTCGGCGCCATCACGCCGGCAATGTTTACCGAAAGCACGCCGGCGCCGGGCAGCGACGGCGGCGGGCTGCTCAATGCCATCATGGGCAGCCTGCTGATGGTCGGCATCGCCACCGGGGTCAGCACGCCGATCGGCATCCTGGCCGGCATCTACCTGGCGGAGTACGGCGAGGAAAGCCGCCTGGCGCAGGTCACCCGCTTCGTCACCGACATCATGCTGTCGGCGCCGTCCATCGTGATCGGCCTGTTCATCTATTCGATCTATGTCGCGCAGATCAAGCACTTTTCCGGCTGGGCCGGCAGCTTCGCGATTGCGCTGATCGCAATTCCGGTGGTAGTGCGCACGACCGACAACATGCTCAACCTGGTGCCCACCAGCCTGCGCGAGGCAGCGTTTGCGCTGGGCGCACCGCGCTGGAAAGTGGCAACCATGGTGCGGCTGCGCGCGGTCAAGGCCGGCGTCATCACCGGTGTGCTGCTGGCCTTGGCCCGCATTTCGGGCGAAACCGCGCCGCTGTTGTTCACGGCGCTCAACAACCAGTTTTTCAGCACCGACATGAACGCGCCCATGGCCAACCTGCCGGTCGTGATCTACCAGTTCGCCATGAGCCCGTACGACAACTGGCGTTCGCTGGCATGGGGCGGGGCGCTGCTGATCACGTTCAGCGTGCTGGGCCTTAACATCCTGTCGCGCACCCTGTTCCGCCAGAAAACGCAACACTAAAGCAGACTGACCACTATCATGAACAGCCAACTGTCCGCCGTACCGGCAGCGTCCACTCCCCGGGCCACCTTCGAGATCTCGAACCTGAATTTCTTCTACGGCGCGTTCCAGGGCCTGAAGAACATCAACCTCGCGATCTACGACAAGAAGGTGACCGCCTTCATCGGCCCGTCCGGCTGCGGCAAGTCGACGCTGCTGCGCACCCTGAACCGGATGTACGACCTGTATCCCGGCCAGCGCGCGGAAGGAAAGATCGTCTACAACGGCCGCAACGTCCTCGAACCCGGCCTCGACGTCAACATGCTGCGCGCCCGCGTCGGCATGGTGTTCCAGAAGCCGACGCCGTTCCCGATGACGGTCTATGAAAACATCGCCTTCGGCGTGCGCCTGTATGAAAACCTGGCGCGCGGCGAGATGGACGAGCGGGTGGAGTGGGCGCTGAAGAAGGCGGCGCTGTGGGGCGAAGTGAAGGACAAGCTGCACAAGAGCGGCCTGTCGCTGTCCGGCGGACAGCAGCAGCGGCTCTGCATAGCGCGCGGCGTCGCGGTCAAGCCTGAAGTGCTGCTGCTGGACGAGCCGACTTCGGCGCTCGACCCTATCAGCACCGCCAAGATCGAGGAACTGATCAGCGAGCTCAAGGGCGAATACACGATTGCCATCGTGACCCACAACATGCAGCAGGCCGCACGCTGCTCGGACTACACCGCGTACATGTATCTTGGCGAACTGGTGGAGTTCGGCGAGACCGACCAGATCTTCATGAACCCGGGCCGACGCGAAACGCAGGATTACATCACCGGCCGCTTCGGCTGAGCGCGTTCTGCGCAGGTAAAAACAGGTAAACACAGGTAACCAGGAGAACCCGATGCCCGCTGAGCACTCGTCCAAACAGTATGACCTCGACCTGGAGCAGATCCGCTCCAAGGTGCTGCTGATGGGCGGCCTGGTCGAGAACCAGTTCCACGATGCGCTGGAATGTTTCCGCACCGGCGACGCCGACCGCGCCGAGAAGATCATGCAGGCCGACGAGCAGGTCAACCGGCTCGAGGTCACGCTGGACGATGCCTGCAGCCACCTGATCGTACGGCGCCAGCCTGCGGCCAACGACCTGCGCACCGTGATGGCGACGATCAAGGTCATTACCGACCTGGAGCGGGTCGGCGACGAGGCGACCAAGATCGCGCGCGCCGCCCGCAGCATGAAGGACCGCGGCGTGGCTGCCATCAACCATTACGAGACGGTGCGCGTGATCGCGGCGTCGGCCGGCGCGCTGCTGCACGACGCGCTCGACGCCTTTGCCCGACTCGACGCGCAGCAGGCGACGCAGCTCATTGCGCAGGACAAGGCAGTCGACCATGAATTCCGGTCTATCATGCGCAACCTGATCACCTTCATGATGGAAGATCCGCGCACCATTTCCACCGCGCTCGACACGCTGTGGGTAGCCAAGGCGGTGGAGCGCATCGGCGACCATGCGAAAAACATTGCGGAGTACGTCATCTACGTGGTCGAGGGCAAGGACATCCGCCACACCGACTATGCGGCGGCAATATCGCTTAACAAGGTAAAGGAATAAGTTTGTATGGCGGTGGATAACCCGGAAATCCTGCTTGTCGAAGATGAGCCTGCCATCGTCGAGCTGGTGCGTTATACATTGCGCGACGGCGGCTGGAACGTCGCTGCTGTCGACAGCGCCGGCGGCGCCTGGGACTACCTGCAGCAGCGCATGCCGCAACTGGTCTTGCTCGACTGGATGCTGCCCGACCAGTCCGGCCTGCGGCTGCTCTCGCGGCTGCGCGGCGACCGCAGCTTCGCGGCCTTGCCGGTCATCATGCTGACCGCGAAAAGCATGGAAGAAGACAAGATCGCCGGCCTCAACCAGGGCGCCGACGACTATGTGACCAAGCCGTTCTCGCCGCGCGAGCTGACGGCGCGGGTCAAGGCGCTGCTGCGCCGCAAGGCGCCCGAGCATGCGCAGACGCAGATGCGCGCCGGGCCGGTAACGCTGGACCCGGTCAGCTGCACGGTCAGCCTGAACGACAGCCGCATCGACATCGGCCACGCCGAGTACCGGCTGCTGAAGTTCTTCATGGCACATCCGGAACGGGTATTCTCCCGCAGCCAGTTGCTGGACCGTGTATGGGGCGACCATGCGGTCATCGAGGAACGCACCGTGGACGTGCATGTGCTGCGCCTGCGCAAGGCATTGAAGGAAGCCGAGTCCCTGATCAGGACAGTGCGCAGCGTCGGCTATATGCTGTCCGAAAAATAAAGGATGCCCGCCAGACGATGAATCCCAAGCTGCTGTTCTGGGTGCCTGCGCTGCTGCGGCTGGCGCTGATCCTCGCGGGCGCCGGCCTGCTGGCCTATTTTTTCGGGCGCACGACCGGCCTGGTGGCGGCGCTGTGTGCGGCCATTGCGCTGGTGCTCATGCAGCTGGGCTACCTGTGGCGGCTGTCACGGTGGCTGGATCATCCCGAAACCCGCCTGCCCGACGGCTGGGGCGCCTGGACCGACATCTTCGTGCGGCTGTACCGGCTGCGCCGCGAAGACGACCGCAACCGCACCGAGCTCAATGAGTGGCTGACCCGCTTCCGCCAGGCCATGAACCTGCTGCCCGACGGCGTCGTCATCATGGATGACGTGCTGTTCCTCGAATGGTGCAACCCGGCGGCGGAACAGCACCTGGGCTTGCAGCGGGAGCGCGACCGCGGCATGCGGGTGACCAACCTGATCCGCAGCCCGCATTTCATCGACTACCTGATCCTCGGCCGCTACGACCAGCCGCTGACGCTGTCGCTGCGCGAGCGCAAGCTCATCGTCCACATCATCCCGTTTGAAAACCGTCGCCAGATCCTGGTGACGCATGACGCTACCGAGTCGGAGCGCATCGAGCACATGCGGCGCGACTTCATCGCCAATGCGTCGCACGAGTTGCGCACGCCGCTGACGGTGATCAACGGCTTCCTCGAGATTGCCCAGTCGCAGCCGAGGCTCGACGCAGAGACGCGGCAGTCGCACCTGGCGCTGATGGCGGAGCAGGGCCGGCGCATGCAGAACCTGGTCGAGGACATGCTGTCGCTGACCCGGCTGGAATCGCTCGACTACCCGTTGCGGCCCGAACCGGTCCGTATGTCCGTCCTGTTAGGCCAGGTGCAGCAGGACGCGCAGGCGCTTTCCGCCGGCCGCCATACGATCACGCTGGCAGCCAACGGGCCGGACATCAGCGGCAGCACCGAGGAGCTGCGCAGCGCGTTCGGCAACCTTGTTTCCAACGCCGTGCGTTATACCCCGGATGGTGGCCAGATCGACATGGTCTGGCGGCAAGGTCAGGGTGGGCCGCAGTTTGCCGTGCAGGACAATGGCATAGGCGTCAGCTCCGAACATATTTCCAGGCTGACAGAACGTTTCTACCGGGTCGACAAGAGCCGCTCGCGGGAAACCCGCGGCACCGGTCTGGGGCTGGCCATCGTCAAGCATGTATTGCTGCGCCATGGCGCGCAGCTCGACATCGAATCCGAGCCCGGCCGCGGCAGCACTTTCACGGTGACCTTTCCGGCGCGCGCCATTATTTCCGAACCGGCGCCGCTGCCGGCGGCCAGCGCCTGACGCCGGCCGGTCGACATACCTGCTTATTTATAGCCGGCGCGGTCCAGGATCTTTTGCGCGGTCGCCTGGTTCTTGCCCATCGCGCCAACCGACACGTTTTCCATCTTGAACTTGCCGAGCGCGTCCAGCGCCGGGTTCTTGACGACCGCGGTCTGGACCACCGGCCATTCATTGTTGCCGTTGGCGAAGTAGTTCTGCGCCTCGTCGCTGGACAGGTATTCAAGGAACTTGACTGCCGCTTCGCGATGCGGCGCGTTGCGCGCCACGCCGCCGCCCGAGACGTTGACATGCGTGCCCGACGTTTCCTGGTTCGGCCAGATGAAACCCAGCCGGTTGACCATGTCCTTGTCCTGAGGATTGGTCGAACGCAGCATGCGCACGTAGTAATACGAATTGGTCAACGCCACGCCGCACTCGCCGGAGGCGACACTCTTGATCTGGTCGGTGTCGCCGCCGCGGGGCGGGCGGGCGAAATTGGCGACCATGCCCTTGGCCCAGTTTTCCGTCGCTGCTTCGCCGTTACGTTCGATCATCGCGCCGATCATGGACAGGTTGTACGGATGGGAACCCGAACGCGTGCAGACCTTGCCCTTGTTCTTCGGGTCGGCGAGCGACTCGTAGGTCGACACATCGGACTTGCTGACGGCCACCTTGTTATAGACGATGATGCGGGCGCGGGTCGAAAAGCCGAACCATTCCGGACCACGCCCTTCGTCGGCCGAGCGCAGGTTGGCCGGTATGCGCGACTCCAGTACCGACGACTTCACCGGCTGGAACATTTCTTCCGCCTCGGCGCGCCACAGGCGTGCTGCGTCCACCATCAGGATCACGTCCGCCGGGCTGTTCTTGCCCTCGCTCTTGAGCCGCTCGAACAGCTGGTTGTCATCGGCCTCGATGCGGTTGATCTTGATGCCGGTCTGCTTGGTGAAATTTTCGTAGAGCTGCTCGTCGGTCTGGTAATGGCGGGCCGAATACAGGTTCAGCACGTTTTCCTGGGCGAAGGCGGGAATGGCGAAAGCAACGGCGGCAGACAATAAGGTCAGACGGAAAGAAGCACGCATGGTGGTGAATTCCTGGCAGGTTGTAGGCTGCGCAAGTATAGCCAACTCTTGTGCAAATGTGAATCATTCTCATTTAGTGATGACGATCCAGGCCGGGCAAGTTCCGTTACAATCGCTGGTTCGTTTCTCGTCAGACCTATTTCCCCATGTCAAATCCTTCCAGAGTCCTTGCTCCGCTGTTCCTTGTCCTGCTGGCCGGCTGCGCGTCGACGCGCAATGCGCCGCCAGTCGTCTCCAGGGCGATCGATCCGCCAGGAGCGCCGGCGCTGGCACCTTCGCAGGCGCAGGCGCCAGCGCCGGCACAGCTAGCACGGCCGGTGCGTATCGGCCTGGCGCTGGGCGGCGGCGCAGCGCGCGGCTTCGCCCATATCGGCGTGATCAAGGCGCTGGAAGCGCAGGGCATCGTGCCGGATATCGTGGTGGGCACCAGCGCCGGCAGCGTGGTCGGCGCAATGTACGCGGCTGGCAACAACGGTTTCAAGCTGAACCGCATGGCGCTCGAGATGAACGAGGCAGCCTTGTCCGACTGGGCCATACCGCTGTTCGCGAAGAGCTCCGGCGTACTGAAGGGCGAGGCGATCCAGCGCTATGTGAACCGGGCCGTGCGCAACGTCCCGATCGAAAAGTTTCCCGTTTCCTTCGGCGCCGTTGCGACCGACCTCAAGACCGGCAAGCCCATCCTGTTCCAGCGCGGAAATGCCGGCATGGCGGTGCGGGCATCATCATCCGTGCCGGGCGTGTTCCAGCCGGTCAAAATCGGCGAGAACAACTATGTCGACGGTGGTCTGGTAGCACCGGTTCCGGTGCGCTATGCCCGCGAGATGGGAGCGGATTTCGTGATCGCGGTGAACATTTCAGCCGACCCGGACGCGCAGCCTGCGACCAGCAACCTGGATGTGGTGCTGCAAACTTTTTCGATCATGGGCCAGACCATCAACCGGCTGGAAATGAAAGATGCGGACGTGGTCATTTCCCCGAGCCTGGGTGCGATGAAAGGAAGTGATTTCAATGGCCGCAACCTCGCCATTCTGGCAGGCGAACAGGCGGCGTCGACAGTCATGCCGGAATTGCGCGAGAAACTCAGGGCAAGGCGCGAAGGCGCGTTGCCGCACTAGAGCAGTTTTGTGCTGACTTGCCCAGCCGGCCTGTAAGCGATATTGCATGTTGCGCGCAGCGACAGTTGCCGTTGCAGTTACCCGCGCAGCGACAGTTGCCGTTGCCGTTGCCCGCGCAGCGACAGTTGCCGTTGCTTTTGACGCGGCCTTTGACGTGGATCCCCGTTAGACGGCGACGC
>CAUQYP010000070.1:0-18377 GCA_963522035.1 uncultured Noviherbaspirillum sp.
CTGGCGACGCGTCGCCGTCTAACGGGGATCCACGTCAAAAACCGCGTCAAAGGCAGCGTCAAAAACAGCGTCAAGTGCAACTGTCGCTGCGCGGGCAACTGCAACGGCAACTGTCGCTGCGCGGAGCAATACAGGCCGGCTTGGGCGAGTCAGCACGAAACTGCTTTTTAGAGCAGATCCAGCCTGACTTGCTCAATCGAATGACGGCGCAAGCACGTCGGCACCGCCACTAACGACCTCGACCAGCAGGTCGGCAATCAGCCGCACGCGTGGAGACCGGCGCACGTCCGGATGCACCACCAGCCAGATTTCCCGCGCCGCCGGCCCCCCAGCCAGGGGCAGCCGCTCCAGCTGCGCGTCCCCCGCCGCCATGAAGTGCGGCAGCACCGCCAGCCCCAGTCCCATGCGCACCGCATCGCGCTGCAGCGGCAGCGTGTTGGCCCGCAGCGCATAGCCACGGCTGCCGCGCAGCGACTCCAGCCACAAATGCTCGGGCGCATGCGCCAGGCTATCGTCATAGCCGATGAAGCGCCAGTCCGCCTCGCTGCGGCCGTCCGTATAACCGCGCCGGCAATACAAGCCATACGCCATGGTTCCAAGCAGCCGCGCCGCCAGGCCGGGATCCTGCGGCCGGCCGATGCGCAGCGCCAGGTCGGCTTCGCGCCGCGACAGCACCGCGACCCGCGTCTCCACCACCAGTTCCAGCGTGATGCTGGCCCAGCGCTGGTGTATTGCGCAAAGCCGTGGCAGCAGGAATTCCTGGCCGACCGACGGCGAAGCCGACAAGCGCACGGTGCCCGAGAGCAGCGCGCCATCGGCCGCCTCGCGCATGAACTCGTGTGCCTGCTCTTCCATCTGCGCAGCACGTGCGGCCAGCTGCTCGCCCTCGCTGGTCAGTATCCAGCCGCGCGGCAACCGGTCGAACAGGTGCAGGCCCAGCGCCTGCTCAAGCTGGGCGATGCGCCGCGCCACCGTCGTATGTTCGACCCGCAGGCTGCGTGCGGCTGCAGTCAGGCTGCCCGCCCGCGCCAGCGCAAGGAATACCCGTACGTCGTCCCAGTCCATTTTCATATGTGCATTCATGCACCGAAGATGTGTGCATATCGCTAATTCCCGTGTGAATTTGCAGATGCTAGTCTGGACGCCTCATCAATGCAAGGAGGTCATCATGCTTACCACGCTAACCAGCGGTCAAACGGATCTTCAACCCGGCGCCATGCTCCACTTCATCAACCACGACCGCCAGCGCCTGTCCTTTACCGCAGCCAGCGGTTTCCTGTGGCTCACGCGTGACGGCGACATCCGGGACTATGTGCTGCGTGGCGGCGACGCCATCACGTTGTGCCCCGGAGACGACGTATGGCTGACCCTGGAGGACGCGAAAGAAAAAGGGACGCTGACCCTGGAACCGGTGGATGCACCGCGTCCGGCCTGGAAACGCGCCGCCGCGCTGTTTTCCACTTTCCCGACGCATCCGTGCCATGCATTTGCAGAGCGCAGTACGTCGTAATACCAATGCCCGGTCATGGCGTACCGAACGAAATCGATGGCGCCGATTCACCCCATGACTCGTAGGGTGTAATAAGCGATAGCGCATTACACCATGGCTGATAAACAAGCACCGCCTGTCGGCGACCAGTGGTGTAATGCCCTGCGGTTATTACACCCTACGAATTTTGATAGCACGTTATGACTTGGGATTGGTATAAGCCGATGCAGGCCAAACGAAGTCGTCACAGCCGTTGAAAGCAAAAAAGCCGGCTGTCCTGGTGGACAGCCGGCTTTCGTATTCTGGTGGGAAGTGCTGGTTTCGAACCAGCGACCTATCGCGTGTGAGGCGATCGCTCTACCCCTGAGCTAACCTCCCGGGTCGGCGCGAATTATCGCACAGATGCGGCGGCGAAATCAAACCGCCGGCTGGGTGCGCCAAATGCAGGTGCCGCGCACTTCCTTGTCCAGGCTGCTGAGCAAAAGTTCGTGCGCTTCTTCCTCGTCGGCATTGGCGCGCAGCACCAGCACGTCGGCCAGCGCGGCAGCCGGCAGGCCGTCATTGCCCTGGCCGGCCTGCTCGTCCACATGGAGGTCGATGGTCAGGCTGTTCTGGCCGCGGGTCATCGCCAGGTAGACCTCGGCCAGCAATTCGGCGTCGAGCAGCGCGCCGTGCAGGACCCGGTGCGCATTCGAGATGCCGTAGCGGTCGCACAGCGCGTCCAGCGAATTGCGCTTGCCCGGGTACATGCTTTTCGCCTGCACCAGGGTATCGATGACCCCGGCGACATGCTTCTGGAAAGGCGGCAGGCCCAGCCGTCCGAATTCGACATCCAGGAAGCCAACGTCGAACGGCGCGTTGTGGATGATGATTTCCGCGCCGGATATATAGTCGAGCAACTGCGCCGAAATATCGGCGAACTTCGGCTTGTCGCTCAAAAACTCGGTGGTCAGGCCATGGACCGCCAGCGCGCCCTCTTCCGAGTCGCGCTCCGGGTTGATGTAGACATGCAGGTTGCTGCCGGTCAGCCGGCGGTTGACCATTTCGACGCAGCCGATTTCAATGACGCGGTCGCCAGTACGCGGGTTCAGGCCGGTGGTTTCGGTGTCGAGGACTATCTGGCGCATTCGCTTGGTTTATATAGGTTGATGAGGATTACATTACCGATGCGCAGCCGCGGTTGGCCAGCTGGTCGGCGCGCTCGTTGCCGGCATGGCCGTTATGGCCGCGCACCCAGCGCCATTCGACCTGGTGCCGTGCCTGCGCGGCGTCCAGCGCCTGCCACAGGTCGGCATTCTTGACCGGTTCCTTCGCCGCGGTTTTCCAGCCGCGCTTCTTCCAGCCATGTATCCACTCGCTGATGCCTTTCTGCACGTACTGGCTGTCAGTGTGTACGACGACGTCGCAGGGCCGGGTCAGCGAGGAAAGCGCCTCGATGACCGCCATCAGCTCCATCCGGTTATTGGTGGTGTTGAGTTCACCGCCGCAGATTTCCTTCTCATGCCCGCCGGTCTTGAGCCAGGCGCCCCAGCCGCCCGGGCCGGGATTGCCCTTGCAGGCGCCGTCGGTAAAGATTTCTACCTTATCCATGTTCATTTTTCTGGTTGAGTTGCTTGTTCGTGGCTGGCACGCCCTGGCGCGCCGTCGCCTTCTTGCGGTTCCATGCGGGCCCGATCAGACGCATGCCCTTGACCCGCTTGATGGCCTGCACTATATAGACGCCGCCCAGAAATGGCCACCACCTGACCCCTGCCCGCTCCAGGAAATCGAAGCGCTGCAGCCAGCGCTCGGTGTCGCAGGGCGGCGCATAGCAGCCGAAATGGCCCGGGTGCACTTCCATGTTGAGCAGCTTGAGCCAGTCCTTGAGTCGCGGCACGCTGATCAGTTCGCCGCTTTGGGGCAAAAATGGACGGGACACCAGCCGGGTCGCCGCCTGGCGCGCGCCCCACAGGCTGGCCGGGTTGAAGCCGGTGACGATGATTTGTCCCTCCGGAATCAGCACTCGCTCGACTTCGCGCAGTATCTGGTGCGGTTCGTGCGCAAATTCCAGCACATGCGGCAGCACCACGAGGTCCAGGCTTTGCGTTGCAAAGGGCAATTCGGCATAGTCATGCAGAACGACGGCCTGCAGCTTGCTCTCGCGCGGGATGGACGTGTGGGCAATCCAGCGGTGCGGCATGCGGCTGGCGGCCAGCCCGTCGATCTCCGGCAGGCCGATCTGCACCGCGTTGAAACCGAAGATGTCGGCCGTCAGCGCCGCCAGCCGCGTTTCTTCCCAGCGGCGCGCGTACATTCCCGCCGGGCTGGTCAGCCACGGTCCGAGCGCTATAATCGGTTTTTCGCTTATCGGACGGTTCATGCGTATGTCGCTATCCAAGCCCTTGAGTGTATTGGCGATTCCTGCCTTTGCCGACAACTATCTGTGGTTGATCCATGACGATGTCAACGCGGCTATCGTCGATCCCGGCGACGCCGGCCCGGTCCTTGACGTGCTCCGGGAGCGAAAGCTGACGCTGACAGCCATTCTACTCACCCATCACCATGCTGACCATGTGGGCGGCGTCCCCGCCCTGCTGCAACAGTACCGGGTGCCGGTATATGGCCCGCATAATCCGGCAATTCCGGGTATTACGCATCCTTTGTCGGAAGGCGATCGTTTTACGGTGCCCGCGCTGGGACTCCCGCTCTCGGTGCTGGACGTACCCGGCCATACGCTGGACCATATTGCATACGTCGCGGCCGAGCCCGGCTGGCTGTTCTGCGGCGATACCCTGTTCGCCGGCGGCTGTGGCAGGCTGTTCGAAGGAACGCCGGCGCAGATGGTGGAATCGCTGGCGAAACTGACCGCCTTGCCGGACCAGACCGCGGTGTACTGTGCGCATGAATACACCTTGTCGAACCTGAAATTCGCCCGGGAAGTTGAGCCGGAAAACAATGCGCTTCTGGCAAGATTCGATGCCGAGCAGAAAAAACGTGAACAAAATCAGGCCACTGTGCCAAGTTTCATCGGCCTGGAGAAATCCACCAACCCGTTTTTACGTTACACTGAGCCCGCAATTCTGGACCGGCTGACAAGTGTTGGCCGCCTGGCAAACCGGGAAGCGACTCCGGCCTTCGCCGCCTTGCGCGAATGGAAAAACGCTTACCGATAGCAATTTTCAGCGCCGAGCACGTACTCCAAGGACGTCCGGTTCGCCCTGCATGGCGGCGACCGGGTCTCCAGCGGCCAGCACCGCCGCTTTCACCCCGCTTCGGCATCCAGTGTGAGTCCAGCCCCGGCGGCTGGTTAACAAGAAAAAGTGACCCATGCATAGCCCTTCGATCAAGACTGCCATTTGTGCTGCGCTTCTGTCGCTCAGCGCCCCATTTGCCGCGCAGGCAAATGACATTTCCATCTTTTCCTATCTCGCCAGCCAGCCGCTGGACCCCAACGACCCGCTGATGCAGATCATGTCCATCGAGGAAGTGGACGTCTGGGCCCGTATCCGCAAGGGTTTCGCGATACCCGACCTCGACAACCCGCTGGTGACGACCCAGACCACCTGGTACAGCGCCCGCCCCGACTACATCGACCGCACCACCACCCGCGCGTCGCGCTACCTGTTCCACGTGGTCCAGGAGCTGGAAAAGCGCAACATGCCGACCGAGCTGGCCCTGCTGCCCTTCATCGAGTCGGCGTTCAACCCGCAAGCGCTGTCCACGGCCAAGGCAGCCGGCATGTGGCAGTTCATGGCGGCGACCGGACGCGACTTCAACCTGAAACAGAACATGTTCCAGGACGAGCGGCGCGACGTGCTGGCCTCCACCGACGCCGCGCTGAACTATCTTGAGAAACTGTACGGCATGTTCGGCGACTGGCAGCTGGCGCTGGCCGCCTACAACTGGGGCGAAGGCTCGGTCCAGCGCGCCATCGCAAAGGCGACCGCCGCCGGCCAGCCGACCGACTTCAACAGCCTGTCGGTCTACATGCCTGCTGAAACCCGTAACTACGTGCCCAAGCTGCAGGCAGTCAAGAACATCATTGCGACCCCGGCCGAGTACGGCATCGTGCTGCCCAAGGTCGAGAACCAGCCGTATTTCGTCACCATCCGCAAGACCCGCGACATCGACGTCCAGGTCGCCGCCAAGCTGGCGGAATTGCCGATGGAGGAATTCAAGGCGCTCAACCCGCAGTTCAACAGGCCGGTCATCGTCGGCGGCACGGATACGCAGATCCTGCTACCGAAGAGCAATGCCGAAAAGTTCAAGTCCAACCTGGGCAAGTGGACCGAGGCGCTGTCGTCGTGGACCGCGCACAAGGTGACTTCCGCACGCGAGCGCATCGAAACCATAGCGGCCCGCTTCCGCACCACACCGGAAGTCATCCGGGAAGTCAATAATATTCCGCCGCGCATGGTGCTCAAGGCGGGTTCCACCATCCTGGTGCCGCGGCCGGAAGAGCAAGTAAAGGACATTGCCCAGGAAGTCGCCGAGTCCGCGACGCTGGCCATGGAGCCCGACCGTCCACCGACCCGCCTGGTCTCGGTCAAAGTCGGCCGGAACGACACGCTGGCTTCGGTCGCCGCCCGCAACGGCGTGTCGGTCGAGGACCTGAAGTCCTGGAACAAGCTGTCGCGCGACAACATCTCTCGAGGACAGACCCTGTCCTTGCGTGCGCCGACGCAAATCCGGGTTGTCCGGGCGAAGCAGGCGGTAGGCAAGCAGGATATACGGCGAACCACGCCGGTCGTGTCCACCAAGGTGGTTCGGAATGCGCCCAAGACGGTGATGGCGGGCGGGCAGCGCAGTATGCGCTGAAGCGGCGTAACCAGTTTGAACAATGGCAGGCACATGCCTGCCATTGTTTATCCGTGCAAATCCTGCAGCCATCCCGGCGCGGTAACCGAAAACGCAGGCGAACATTCCAGCCTGGTCTGAACTTGCTTGCGCCCCCTCCCCGACGGTCCACCGGAGCCAAATGATAGGCTAATTGTCTACCCGTTTCCCCTCGGTCCGCTGACCGCCAGAAACCGCATCGCCATTGCGGCCTCGAACACCTGCTTCAACTGAACACGGGTATTGTGCGCGAACGTATCGTGCTGTACCGACATCAGCTCTGTTCCAGTTTCCAGTTCTTCCAATTTCGCAGCCAGATCCCGATGGCCTGCCAACACCTCACGCAATTGCACGAAAGCACGCACCACGTACACCGAAACTTCGGTTGCGCGCGTGCTATTAAGGATCATGGAAGCCATGATCGCCCCATGCTCGGTGAAGACGTAATACCAATCCCAAGTCATGAGACGCCAAATTAAATCGATGGCTACGATCAGATCAGCGAGGTTCGTAGGGTGTAATAAGCAAAGCGCATTACACCAATCGTCGATCATTGGAGCCGGTTGATGATCGACCAATGGTGTAATGCCCTCCGGTTATTACACCCTACGAATATGCGTGGCACTTTATAACTTGGGATTGGTATAAGGGAAATATTTTCGGTGCTGCCCGCTCCCTGTCTTTAAGGTCGCAAATTGCGACCTTAAACCGGCGAACTCTTCTTCAGTGAGTTGGAACATGAGATCGGACGGAAAACGCTCCAGATTCCGCTTGACCTGCTCATTGAACCGCTTGGTCGGCACACCATAAAGTGCAGCCAGATCAGTGTCGGGCAAGACCTTCTGGCCGCGCAGCACGATAATGCGCTGTGTGACTGCCTCAATAGGCAACAGAGCGGCTGAGTGCCGGGAATTGCGCTTTGGTTCAGATGGCGTTTTGCTGTCGCTGCCGTAGGCCGGTGCGCCTGAAATGCAGGTATTGCCCTTTTGGACAGCGATAGCGGTTGGCTTTCCGAGACCCGGCCTAGCTTTCCTGACCAACCACCCCGGCCACGCTGTACGTCGACGCCGCCAGCAGCCGCTGCGTGTAGGCCTCCCTGGGCGCCGACAGCACCTTGTCCACACTGCCCTGCTCCACCACGCGCCCGTCCTTCATCACCAGCACCCGGTGCGCCATCGCGCGGATGACGGCAAGGTCGTGGCTAATGAACAGGTAGGCGATGCCGTACCTGCGCTGCAGTTCGGCCAGCAACTGCAGCACCTGCATCTGCACCGACACGTCGAGCGACGAGGTCGGCTCGTCCAGCAGCACCAGCGCCGGCTTCAGCACCAGCACCCGGGCGATGGCGATGCGCTGCCGCTGCCCGCCTGAAAACTCGTGCGGGTAGCGCTGCAACATCGAACCCGACAGGCCGACTTCCTCCAGCCCGGCAGTAACGGCGGCACGCAGTTGTTGCTGGTTCAGTTGCGGCTGGTGCAGGGCCAAGCCTTCGCCGACGATCTGCTCGATCGTCCGGCGCGGGGACAGCGACGCGAACGGGTCCTGGAACACGACCTGCATCTGCGCGCGCAAAGGCCGCAGCGCCCCGCTGGGCATCGCACTGATCTCCTGGGCGCGAAAGTGTATGGTTCCCGATACGCGCGCGACCGACAGGCGCAGCAGGGCCATCCCCAGCGTCGACTTGCCGGAACCCGACTCGCCGACGATGCCCACCGTCTCGCCCGGCCGCAGCACCAGGTTCACGTCGTCCACCGCGACGAAGCTGCGTTTCTTGAACCAGCCCTCCTTTATGTCGAAGACGCAGCGGACGGCCTGCGCCTGCAGCAGCGGCGCGCCGCCGCCATCGACGACGTTGACCATGCGCTGCGGATGGCTCGCCAGCAGCTTGCGGGTGTAGGCCTCGCGCGGGTTGGCGAACAGCTCGGGCACCGTGGCGGTTTCGATCAGCCTGCCCTTTTCCATCACGCCGACGCGGTCGGCGAAGTGCCGCACCAGGTTGAGGTCGTGGCTGATCATCAGCACCGCCATGTTTTCCTCGCGCTGCAGCTGGTTCAACAACTCCAGTATCTGCACCTGTATCGTCACGTCGAGCGCCGTGGTCGGCTCGTCGGCAATCAGCAGGCGCGGCTTGCAGGCCAGCGCCATCGCGATCATCGCGCGCTGGCGCTGGCCGCCGGAGAGCTGGTGCGGATAGGCCATTGCGCGCCGTGCCGGCTCCGGGATGCCGGTCTTTTCCAGCAGCTGCACGGTGCGCAGCGCGGCCGCCCTGGTGCTCAGCCCCTCATGCAGCATCAGCACTTCGGCAATCTGGTTGCCGACCGTGAACAGCGGGTTCAGCGCCGTCATCGGCTCCTGGAAAATCATCGCCGCATCCTTGCCCCGCAGCCGGCGCAATGCAGGCTCGGACTTCTTCAGGATGTCGTCGCCGTCGAACAGGATGCGGCCCTGGTAGCTGGCGTCCTGGTTCAGCCGCAGCACCGACAGCGCGGTCACGGTCTTGCCCGAGCCGGACTCGCCGACCAGCGCGAATTTTTCGCCGGGCGCAATGGAAAAACTGACGTCGCTGACGACGGTGGCGTCGCCGAAGGCGACGCTCAGGTGCTGTATGTCGAGCAGGCTCACGACTTCCTCCGCACATCCAGCGAATTGCGCAGCGCGTCGCCGATATTGGTCAGCAGCAGCAGCGTAATCGTCAGCACCATGAAGGTCGACAGCGCGATCCACCAGGCGTCGAGGTTGTTTTTCCCCTGCGCCAGCAGCTCGCCCAGGCTGGGCGTCGATGGCGGCACGCCCAGGCCCAGGAAGTCGAGGCTGGTCAGCGCGAGGATGGCGCCGCTCATGCGGAATGGCAGGAAGGTGACCACCGGCGTAAGACTGTTGGGCAGCACGTGGCGCCAGATGATCTGGCCGTTCGACAAGCCCAGCGCGCGCGCCGCCTGCACGTATTCGAGGTTGCGGTTGCGCAGGAAATCGGCCCGCACATAATCCGACAGCCCCATCCAGCCAAACAGCGACAGCAGCACCAGCAGCAGCAAAATGCTGGGGTCGAAGATGGACGCGAAGATGATCAGCAGGTACAGCTCCGGCATCGAGCTCCATATTTCCATGAAGCGCTGGAACAGCAGGTCGGTGCGGCCGGCGAAATAACCCTGCACCGCGCCGGTCAGCAGGCCCAGCAGCACGCCGGTGATGGTCAGCGCGATACCGAACAGGATGGAAACCCGAAAGCCGTACAGCAGCCGCGCCACGACGTCGCGGCCGCGGTCGTCGGTGCCCAGCCAGTTCTCGGTGGACGGTGGCGCCGGGTTGGGCGCCTTCGCGAAATAATTCAGCGTGTCATAGCGGTAATGATTGGGCGGATAGACGGCCCAGTTGCCGTCTTTTTTAAACTGGTCCTGGATAAACGGGTCGAGGAAATCGGCAGGCGAGTCGAAGTCGCCGCCAAACGACCGTTCCGAGTACGTCTGCAGAATCGGGAAAATGATCTTGCCGTTGTAGCGCGCCACCACCGGCTTGTCGTTCGACAGCAGTTCCGCGCCCAGGCTCATCGCAAACAGGACGATGAAAATGACCAGGCTCCAGTAGCCGCGACGGTTCTGCCTGAAGCGCAGCCAGATGCGCCGGCCCGGAGAAATAGAGGGTGTGGATGCTGTAGTCGTGGTGCTCATCGCGCTCATCGTGCCAGGCTTTCGAACTGGACCCGCGGGTCGGCCCAGACATAACAAAGGTCGCCCAGCAGCTTGACCACCAGTCCGATCAGCGTGAAGAGGTAGAGCGTGCCCATCACCACCGGATAGTCGCGCCGCACCACCGACTCGTACGAGAGCAAACCGAGGCCGTCGAGCGAGAACAGCGTCTCGATCAGCAGGCTGCCGGCGAAGAAGGCGCCAATGAAGGCGGCGGGAAAGCCCGTCACCAGCGGAATCAGCGCATTGCGAAACACGTGCTTGTACAGCACGGTGCGCTCGGACAGGCCCTTGGCGCGCGCGGTCAGCACATACTGCTTGCGGATCTCCTCGAGAAAGGTGTTCTTGGTCAGCATGGTCATCACCGCGAAGGCGCCGGCCACCGACGCTGTCACCGGCATCGCGATATGCCACAAATAGTCCAGCACCTTGCCGCCCCACGACAGGGTTTCCCAGTTGTCCGACGTCAGGCCGCGCAGCGGAAACCACTGCACGAAGCTGCCGCCGCCGAACAGCACCAGCAGCAGCACGCCCAGCACGAAGCCGGGTATGGAGTAGCCGACCAGCACCAGCATGCTGGTGGCGACGTCGAAGCGGCTGCCTTCGCGCACCGCCTTCGCAACCCCCAGCGGCACCGAGATGAAATAGGTCAGGAAGAAGGTCCAGAGCCCGAGCGAAATCGACACCGGCAGCTTGGACTTCACCAGCTCCCAGACGTCCTTGTGATGGTAGAAGCTCTGGCCCAGGTCGAAGCGGGCGAAGCCTTTCAGCATCTGCCAGAAGCGTTCCAGCGGCGGCTTGTCGAAGCCGTACAGCGTCTGGATTTCCTTGACCCGTTCGGCGTCGATGCCCTGCCTTCCACGATACTGGGAGGCGCCGCCGCCGCTGGCTTCGCCGCCGCCGGTCGCCGCGCCCTTCTTCAGTTCCATCAGCGCCTGCTCGACTGGCCCGCCCGGCACGAACTGCACGACGGCGAAGGTAAGCGCGACGACACCCAGCAAGGTGGGCAGCATCAGCAGCACCCGCTTGGCGATATAGGCCCAGAGATTCACGGCTGTCCTTTCATCGGGGCTTCTGCTGCCACCAGGTTGAAATTACGTAGGGGTCGGCCTGGTAGTACAGCGGCGCGGTGGCCGGGATGCCGAAACGGTCGCGATAGGCCACGCGGTGGGTCGACGAATACCAGTGCGGCACCACGATGTACTTGTGCATCAGCACCCGGTCCAGCGCGCGCGCCGCGGCCACCAGCTCGCGCCGCGTCGTGGCGCCCACCAGCGCGTCGACCAGCTTGTCGACCGCCGGGTCCTTCAGGCCCCAGTAGTTGCTCGACCCCTTCTCGTCGGCCGCCTTCGACGCGAACACGTCGTACATCTCGTTGCCGGGACTGGTCACGTCGGGAAAGCGGTTGGTGGTCATGTCGAAGTCGAACTCTTCCATGCGCTTCTGCAGCAGCGCGAAGTCGGCAGTGCGCTGGGTCACCTGCACCCCCAGCTTTTGCAGGTTGCGCACATAGACGCTGATGACGCGCGACAGCGCCGACTGGTCGTCCATGATCTCGAACTGCAGCGGCTCGCCCTTCGCGTTGCGCAGCGCGCCGTCCCTGTATTCCCAGCCGGCCTGTTTCAGCAAGTCGCGCGCCTGCATCAGGTTGGCGCGCAGCGACGCCGGCGCCTCGGTCGACGGCGGCACCGGCGCTTCGCCGAATACCGCCGCATCGAGCCTGCCGCGCAGCGGCTCCAGCAGCTTCAGCTCGTCTTCCGAGGGCAGGCCGCGCGCGCCCAGCTCGCTGTTGTTAAAGAAAGAATGGATGCGCTTGTACTGCCCGTAGAACAGCTGCCGGTTCATCCATTCATAGTCCAGCGCCAGGCCGAGCGCACGGCGCACGCGGATATCCTGGAACTGCGCGCGGCGCAGGTTCATCACGAAGCCCTGCATGCCGGCGCCGTTCGAATGCGTGAGTTCGCGCTTGACGATCTCGCCGCTGCGAAACTTCGGGCCGTTGTAGCTGCGGGCCCAGTTCTTCGCGCTGTACTCGACCACGACGTCAAATTCGCCGGCCTTGAATGCTTCCAGCCGCGCCACGTCGTCCTTGTAGAAGCGGTAGAAGATACGGCCAAAATTGAACATGCCGCGCCGCGCCGGCACCGCGTCGCCCCAGTAGTCCGGGTTGCGCTTGTAGGTGATGGACCGGCCGACGTCGTAGCGTTCGATCAGGTAGGGACCGCTGGCGATCGGCGCTTCCAGCTGGATCTTGTCGAAGCTGGTATTCGCGCCCCATTTCCGCGAAAAGACCGGCATGCCGCCGACGATCAGCGGCAGTTCGCGGTTGAGCGCCTTGAACTCGAAGCGCACCGTCTTCTCGTCGACCACCACGACCTGCTTGACGTCGGCGAACAGCGACTTGAACTGCGGCGCACCCTTGGTCATCAGGCTGTCGAACGAATGCCTGACGTCGGCCGCCAGCACCGGGTCGCCATTGTTGAAGCGCGCCTTTGGATTGATTCGAAAGGTGATCGCCATGCGGTCCGGCGCGAGTTCCATGTCCTCGGCCAGCAGGCCATACATGGTGGCGGTCTCGTCGGACGAGCTGACCGCCAGGGTCTCGAACATCAGGTTGGAGACGCCGGCGGCGGCCACGCCCTTCAGGGAAAACGGGTTGAACTTGTCGAAGCTGGTGCGGCGGTCCGGATTGGCGAGGTAGAGGTCGCCGCCCTTGGGCGCGTCCGGATTGACGTAATCGAAATGATGGAAGCCGGCCGGGTATTTTGGCGTGTCGTACAGGGCGAATGCATGCGCAGCCAGGGCGCTGTTGCTGGCCGCGATGCCGGCCGCGAGGAAAAGAGTTGCGAGAAGATTCGCCATGCGTCGTTGCCTGCCCCTTGTTTGCCATTACCCGCCTGCACCGCTGGCCGGCGCCGGGGCTATTGTACCGAAAGGACGTCATTACGGAATGCATCGCGCCGGGCCGCATTGACGGCCTGCGAAATAGGGATGCAACAGGTTCTATGCCAGCGCGACCCGATGCGCATCGCGCAGCACAATCCGGCTGGCCGGTATCGTCGGCATCCGCGACAGGTCGATCCACATGTTCTGGCGCGGCACGCTGTAGCGCGTCTCGGAGACCAGCAGGCGCAGCAAGGCCTGCATCAGGCCAATGGTGATCCATTCACCCGGACAGCGATGGTTGGCGTAGTAGTCGCCGCCGCCCTGCGGGATCAGGGTGTTCGGATTGCCATCCCAGCCCTCGAACCGCTCCGGGCGGAAACGGTTCGGCTGCTCCCACAGCCGTGCATCATGATTGGTGCCGTAGAGGTCCAGCAGCACCCAGTCGCCTCGGTTGAAACGATGGCCGCGCCAGTCGAACGCTTCGAGCGCGCGGCCGCCGACAGCCGGAAAAAAGGGGTAGAAGCGGCGCACCTCCTGCACGAACTGCAGCGACCTGTCGTCGTCTCGGGCGAGGTCGTCACGATACTGCGGATGCTGGTGCAGGGCCAGCGCGGCAAAGGTCACGAAGCGGGCTACCGCCACTGTCGGCCGCAGCACATTAAGCAGTTCGATTGCAGCCACGTCCACCGGCAAGGGCACGCCAGGCATATCTTCATGCCTCGCAATAATGGACAGCGCGCAGCCTGCGGGCGGCGCCAACCGGCCCGCGCGCACGTCGATAACCAGCCCCTGCGCCCAGCGCTCGGTATGCCGGCGCAGCAGCGCGCCGCGCACGAATCGCGGACCGACTGCGCCGGCGCCGTCGATCATCGCCGAGAACTCGCGAGTCCGCCGGGCTGCCTCTTCGGCGGCGAGCCTGATGCCGGACCAGGCGCAGATGGCCTCGCACAGTATCCGTTCCGCTTCGTCATGCAGCACCACCTGGCTCACCCATCTCCAGGCGTCGGTGCGTGCGCGCCAGCGCTCGGCGGCGATATCGTAGAGCCGCTGCATCGAGGCCGGCGTCATCAGCGACATGAACATGCGCTTGCGGCTGCGGTGCGCTTCGCCATTCAGCGTGGCAACGCTGCCGAAGTCCTGCAGCAGGCCCAGCGCGGTGACGGGCAAGGCGCCTTGCCGCGTGAAACGGCCGGGTTCGTAGAACATGCGAGCCGCCCCTTCGCCGGTGACGCAGATTGCGCGGCGCATCATCAGGCGGGTGGCGAAGATATCGGTCCGGTAGTGCTCGCAGCGGTTGCCGATGAAGCGGTAGCCCTCCTTTAATAGCGCCAGCGTATGGTCGAGGCCGGCGTCGCATGGAATGCCGGCCTGCGGCAGGATGGCGGCCATTGCATCAGGTCGATGTGTCATCGGCCTGGCGGTTGTCCGTTCCGGGCTTCTGCTCGTCCATACGGTCAATGCGATGCGGCCGCTGCGGCGCGGCGCTTTCTTCATCGAGCAGTTCGCTGTGCTGGTCGCCGGATTGCTTGCGCCTTGTTTCTTCCGAACCAGTCGACTGTCCCCGCGTACGGTTGGGTTTGGTGGTCATTTCGCCTCCAGGGTGTTTGCCGAAGACCGTTTAGAACGCGAGCGCCTGGGTCAAGTTCGCTTGAAAACCACGACGAACACTGATCAAACCGTAGCCTCGTGATCGTGTTCGCATCGCTTGCAAGGTTGCCCTCCCCGCCCCCAGCCCCTACAATCTTGCCGATTCAAAACCGGCTCCGCGCCGGCCAACGCCAACTTCCCCTGGAGACACCATGGCTTTCCTGCAAGGCAAAAAAATCCTGATCACCGGCCTGCTGTCGAACCGGTCCATCGCCTATGGCATTGCCCAGGCATGCAAGCGGGAAGGCGCGGAACTCGCATTCACCTATGTCGGTGAACGTTTCAAGGACCGCACCACCGACTTTGCGAAGGAATTTGGCACCGACCTGATTTTCGACTGCGATGTCGGCAGCGACGAACAGATCGACGCGCTGTTCGCCGACCTCGGCAAGTCCTGGAGCCAGCTCGACGGCCTGGTCCACGCGATCGGCTTTGCGCCGCGCGAGGCAATCGCCGGCGACTTCCTCGATGGCATGACCCGCGAGAACTTCCGCATCGCGCATGACATTTCCGCCTACAGCTTCCCGGCCATGGCCAAGGCCGCCGCGCCGATGCTGAGCCAGCAGTCCGCGCTGCTGACCCTGTCCTACCTCGGTTCGATGCGCGCGCTGCCCAACTACAACACGATGGGCCTGGCCAAGGCGTCGCTCGAAGCCAGCGTGCGCTACCTGGCCGAGTCGCTGGGCAAGAAAGGCGTGCGCGTCAACGGCATTTCCGCCGGCCCGATCAAGACCCTGGCGGCCAGCGGCATCAAGGACTTCGGCAAGATCCTGAACTTCGTCAAGGCCAATGCGCCGTTGCGCCGGAACGTGACCATCGAGGACGTCGGCAATGCGGCAGCGTTCCTGCTGTCGGACCTGGCCGGCGGCATCACTGGCGAGATCACTTATGTGGACGGCGGCTTCTCGCATGTCGTCGGCGGCATGGCGGAGTAAACGTCGAACTTTGCTGCCGGCAAGCGTCGTTTCGGTGCGCTCATAGAACCCGGTAATGGTCGGCGGAGATTTCGCGATTGTTAAAACGATTTTCCTTGACCTGTGAATTTTGATAGGGCATGTTGAACCAACAATACGGAGGATCTCATGCTAAAAAGCAGGCAAAACGACAGGCGCAACAGCACGGAACGCCCGGCCATTGGCGACCAGGAATGGCGCCCTCCCGGCGGTTATGAAGATGTCGACCGCTGGGCGCTGGAAAATCGCACGGCCCTGGAAGAGTATGCCCGGCGTAACGAAAAGCATGGCACGGCTGCCGAGCAACTCGAACGCTACCTGGCGGCGCATCCTGAAGCATTGAACGGCGGCCATGCCGCGGTTTGACATCTTTGCCAACCCGAACCGGGCGGCGACGCATCCTTTCTTCGTCGATGTCCAGAGCAATCTGGTCAGGCTGAGCACGAGATGGTGTATTCCTCTGTTGCGGCGTGTCCCGAAAGAGCCCGCCCTGCCCGGCATCCAGGCCGTCGTCGAATTTCAGGACCAGCACTATTTAATGGATACCGGCAACCTTCTCGCCGTACCAGCCGTGTTGCTTCAACGCTCGAGAGGACGCTTGTGCTACGACGATCAGTTCCGCGCCGAGTCGTGCATCGAATTCATGCTGCGCGGGTATTGATGCGCCGCTCGTGGATCACGCCTGAAAAGCGCCTGGCGCAAATGTTTCGGACAGGGTGGACAAACCACTGCCCGGGCAGTTACAATGTGGTTTGTGCGATGCAATAAAAACGCACTTCCGCAGCACCGCGAACCCTTAGCATTAACGATAAAGCCCTCCCGCCTTCTGGTGTCGATATTGACTGACACCTTCCCGGCGCAAAGCTTTTGTGCCGAAATCTCTCTGAGTTTTCTTAGCTGTTTCGTTGGTTGGCGATGCGTCTTCGCGCCCAGCATTGTGATGGCCCTGTTGCCTCCATGCGGCGCTGATTTACGATTTACGAAAGAAACCAATGACTTTTGAAGAACTAGGCCTGCACGCGTCCGTACTAAAAGCGCTGACCGAATCCGGCTATACCAAGCCGACAGGCGTACAAGAGCAGGCGATCCCTGCTGCACTCGCTGGCCGTGACCTGCTGGTTTCATCCCAGACCGGTTCCGGCAAGACCGCGGCATTCATGCTGCCTGCATTGCACAAGTTTGCTTCCGCCGAGCAAGCCGTCGAAGGCGGCCAGACGGCTAATCAGCAGTCCCAGTCCGCCCGCGCCCGTGGCGAGCGTCCGCGCTTCAAGGCCGCCCAGCCAAAAATGCTGGTGCTGACCCCGACCCGCGAACTGGCATTGCAAGTCACCACCGCGACCGACAAGTATGGCTCGTTCATGCGCCGCATCCGCGCCGTGTCCATCCTGGGCGGCATGCCTTATCCGAAACAGATGCAGCTGCTGGCCAAGAACCCGGAAATCCTGGTGGCCACGCCTGGCCGCCTGATCGACCACATGGACTCGGGCAAGATCGACTTCTCGCAACTGGAAATCCTGGTGCTGGACGAAGCCGACCGCATGCTGGACATGGGCTTTATCGAAGACATCGAGAAAATCGTCGCAGCCACGCCGGCAACCCGCCAGACCATGCTGTTCTCGGCAACGCTCGACGGCGTCGTCGGCAACATGGCCAAGCGCATCACCCGCGAGCCGACCGTGATCCAGATCGCCGGCTCGGCCAGCAAGCATGAAAACATCCAGCAGCGCGTGCACTTTGTCGACGACCTGTCGCACAAGAATCGCCTGCTCGACCATTTGTTGCGCGACGAGACGATGGACCAGGCCGTGGTATTTACTGCCACCAAGCGCGACGCCGACAGCATCGCCGACCGCCTGAACATCGCCGGTTTCGCCGCTGCCGCGCTGCATGGCGACATGCACCAGGGCGCCCGTAACCGCACGCTAGACAGCGTGCGCCGCGGCCAGGTACGCGTGCTGGTGGCAACCGACGTCGCTGCCCGCGGCATCGACGTGCCGACCATCACCCACGTGTTCAATTATGACCTGCCGAAGTTTCCGGAAGACTATGTGCACCGTATCGGCCGTACCGGCCGCGCCGGCCGCAATGGCCTGGCGATTTCGCTGGTCAACCATGCCGAAGGCATGAACGTGAAGCGGATCGAGCGCTTCACCAAGCAACTGATCCCGGTCGACGTGATCGAGGGCTTCGAGCCGAAGCGCAGCGCCGCGCCGCGTCCGCAGAAGGCCGGCTGGAAGCCGGGCGACAACCGTGGCGCCAAGCCCGGCCAGCGCAGCTTCTCGAAGCCGGGCGCACCGCGTCGCGAAGGCAGCACGGGTTCGAGCTTCAACAAGGCGCCGCGTGGCGCCGAAGGCGGCGCACGCCGCAGCTTCGCCGATCGCTGATTGCACGCCAGCCTGTCGAGATAGCGCCGGGTTCGCCCGGCCACGTAAGGAACGCCTCTGAAACCGTGATGGTTCCAGGGGCGTTTTTCTTTGGCGCCCGGAAGGCGTTGGCGCATTTTCATGCTGGCTTGCGCCAGAAGCGCCTTCCGCGCAGCGACAGTTGCCGTTGCATTAGCCCCGCGCAGCGACAGTTGCGTTTGACGTTCCGCGCAGCGACAGTTGCCGTTGCCGTTGCCGTTGCTGGTGCTGTTGCCTTTGACGTGGGTCCCCGTTGATGACGCCACGTCGCTGGTGCCGAAATCGGATAAAGAAGCGTCGGCTGTCTGAGCGAAGCGAGTTTCCGACGCTTCCCGATTTCGGTGCCAGCGGCGTGGGCACCCCGCGCAGCGGGGCGGCATCTCCGGGGTCGCCTTCTCTTGCCTACTTCTCTTGGCGACGCAAGAGAAGTAGGTCGGCTGCCGGGCCGAAACCCGGCTTGGTCGTCCGGCAGGACATAAGTATTGCTTCATCCGCCAGC